>DAOTVD010000216.1:0-17131 GCA_034437075.1 Anaerolineae bacterium | reverse complement strand
CGTGCGGATGTCCATAATCATTGTGGCGGGCGTCCAGGGATTATCCAGGGTGGGGTCAAAGGTCGCCGCGAATGTAAACGGTTTGAGCGCGGAGCCGGGCTGGCGGGGTGCCAAGGCTGCGTTCACATTGCCATCAATGCTCGCGTCAAAATAATCTGGGCTACCCAACATGGTCAGGATATGCCCGGTATAAGGATCAATGGCCACCAGGGCGGCATTGCGCGCATTATGGGGCGGGCTGCCATCTTGCGGATCATTCAGCGCGCTCAGGTGTTGCTGGGTGATGCGTTGCGCGGCGTTTTGCCAGTTCAGATCGAGCGTGGTGGTGACTTCTAGCCCGCCAGAGAGCAAGGCCGCGCCGTAATCGCGTTCGAGTTGCGTCCACACAGCCGCGACAAAATGCGGCGCCTGGATGGAAAACGCCGCCGAGGCGAAATGTAATTCTTCTTCCAGCGCCACCGCGCGTTCGGCCTCGGTGATGTACCCCGCATTGTGCATCAGATTCAGCACGGTGGCCTGGCGCGCCCGGGCCGCGTCTGGGTCGGTCAGCGGATTGTAGGCAGCGGGGGCCTGGGGTAAACCCGCCAACAGGGCACATTGGGCGGTGCTCAGCCCGCGCGCCGAATGGCCAAAATAATTCTGCGCGGCGGCTTCGATGCCGTAAGAGAGATTGCCATAATAGCTCTGGTTGAGATAAAGCTCTAAGATTTCGTTGCGCGTATAGCGCCGGGTCAGGTCCAGCGCCAAGATCATCTCGCGGAGTTTACGGCGCAGGCTGCGCTCGGTGCGCTCGTCTTCTAGCAACATATTCCGCGCGACCTGTTGTGTGATGGTGCTCCCCCCCGCGCGGACTTCGCCGCCACGGATGTTGAGCCATAGCGCGCGCGCCACGCCGACGACATCCACGCCAGGATGGGTGTAAAAATTGGCGTCTTCCGTGGCCACCGTGGCGTGCACCGCGCAGGGCGGCAATGCATCCAGGCCGATGGTCGTATGGCTGCCTTCGTAAAGATCAACGATTTCATACAGCAAGCGTCCGTTGCGGTCATAAATGCGCGTGCTGGGCAAGAGGCGCCCATCTTCCAGGTCGGCGGGGTTGGGCAGGTCGTGCAAGAGCCAAGCATATAGCCCCCCGCCCACGCTCAGCAACGCTAGGCCCACGAGCAGCAGCGCGCGCTGTGAGCGCCGCCGCGCTTGCCACAAGACATGATACAGTTGAGCCAAACGGTTTTTCATAAGCGCCTAAGGTGCATAGGGTGCGTTATTCCCCAGTGTATCATCAAGCGCCTGGGCCGGGGCAGTCACATCGAAATAAATGGTTACGGCCTCGCCATCCAGCGTGCCCTTGAATGCTTCGTAAACGCGATCATCTTGCAAGATGCGCTCGCCCTCCCGCGCGCGGATGCCAAACACGCGCATAATCGTCCAGGCTTCGGCCTCGGCGGCGATCACAAAGGCTGTTTCTAGCGATTTGCCATCCCCAGTGGCCAGGATGGCATCCAGCAAGCGTTCGGCAAAAGTATGGGCTTGCTCGGCGCGTTGGGCCTCGCCCAGCTGCTCGTAGGCCACGCCCAGCAGCATGCGCGCTTCCAGATCAAGCGGATTAGCATCCAGGATATTTTGGCACGCTTGGCGCACATCCTCGAACCCTGCCGCGCTATCGGTGATGCGCATGAGCTTTTCTTGGCGGATATGCTTAAAAGGGCGGTAAGCGTCGCTATGCATATACGCCTGGCGCAACGCGGCAAAATCGGCGTTATGGGGGTCTTGCTCGGCGGCCTTGGCCCGTGCGAAAAAATCGCTCATATGATCGTTAATCCTCCGTCCAATACCAGGGTTTGACCGTGCATAAAAGCGGCCTCGCCCGCCGCGAGGAACAGCGCCGCTGCCGCGATTTCCCCCGGTTGACCGAAACGCCGTTGGGGAGTGGCCTTCAGCAGCCCGGCTTCGCGTTTTTCATCGCCACCGATGAAATCATCCAGCATGGCGGTTTGCGTCCAACCTGGCGCGAGCGCATTGCAGCGAATGTTATAGCGCGCGTATTCCGCAGCGACCGTGCGCGTGAGTTCGATCACGCCTGCTTTGGCTGCTGCATAGGCGCTGATGCCCGGCGCGCCGACGAGCCCCGCAATCGAGGCCATATTGATGATACACCCGCCCCCGCTCGCGATCATCCCCGGCAGGGCATATTTGGTGCACAGGAAAACGCCCGTTAAGCATACATCCAGAACGCGCACCCAGTCGGCCTGGTCGATCTCGTGCAGCGGGGCGGGGGTGGCGCTCCATCCAGCATTGTTCACCAGGATGTCCAACGCGCCATAACGCCCTTGTACGTCTGTGAACATCGCCTGCACATCTTCCGCGCGCGTGACGTCCGCGCCCATCGCCATCGCTAGCCCGCCATGCCCGCTGATGTCCTCCGCGAGGCGCGCCGCGCCATCTGGGTTGATATCTGCCAGGATGACTTGCGCGCCTTCCGCCGCAAAGCGGCGCGCGATAGCCGTCCCGATGCCCCCCGCGCCGCCTGTGATAAGCGCTGTTTTGCCGTCCAGTTGGCCCATGTTTAGCGGCCTTTCCACTGGGGCGCGCGTTTTTCCATGAACGCGCGGAAGCCTTCGGTGCCGTCTGCGCTGCCGAAAATCTCGCGCTGCAATGCGGCCTCTTGGTGCAGCGCCTCGGCGTAGGTCATGCCCTCCAGGGTGTTGAGCATCGCGCGTTTGCCGCGCTCTAGGGCCAGGGGCGCTTGCTTGGCCAGGTCGGCGGCGAAGGCATGCGCGTCTTTATGAAAAGTCTCTTCGGGATACACGCGGTTGGCCAGGCCGATCTGATGCGCTTCTTCGGCGTGGACATCCCGCCCGCTGAACATCATCTCCATCGCGCGGCCCAAACCGACCAAACGCGGCAGCAGATACGTTCCGCCGCCATCGGGGATCAAACCCACGCGGATGAAAAGCTCCGCCAAACGCGCGTTAGCGCTGAGCACGCGCAGATCGCACCGCAGCGCGATGTCGCAGCCCAGGCCCGCCGCGTAGCCCTGCACCGCCGCGATAACCGGCTTGGGGCAATCACGAATCGCCAATAAGGCCGGGCCGTAATGCTCGGTCAAGATGCGGTAGCCCGTTTGCGGGATGTCCTCTGCGCCCGCGTTTTGCAGCGCGTATTGAATATCGGCCCCCGCGCAGAAATGCCCCCCCGCCCCGGTGATGACGATCACGCGCGTGTCGTCCTGGTCTGCTGCCTGGTGGAGTGCCTCGCGCAGGGCGTCCATGGTCGTTGGGTCAACAGCGTTGCGGATTTGGGGGCGGTTAAGCGTCAGAGTAAGCACCCCATCCGCAAATTGGCTCAAAATAGGCTCGGACATCGGCTAAATCCTTTTCACTTTTGGTTTGATTGTGCCCCAGCTTGGCAGGCGGCGCTATTCCGGGGGTGCAAAGTGTCCGCTGCCATACTATCATACGAAAGAGAAAAATAGACGAAAGGCACTGGTAGATGAGTTGGCAAGTTAAATCGATTCAGGTAGGGATGCCGCGCGAGCGCTCGAATGGGCAAAAAACCTGGCGTACGGGCATCTTCAAGACCCCCGTGCAAAGCCCCGTTCAGGCGACCGCAACGGGCCTAGCGGGCGATGGCGTAGGCGATACGAAACATCATGGCGGGCCGGATAAGGCGATTTGTTGCCATCCCTGGGCGCATTACGACTATTGGAACGCTTATTTCCTGTGGAACCTAGAGCCGGGCGTTTTTGGCGAGAATTTCACCTTGCTGGGCCTGACCGAAAGCGATGTCGCGGTGGGGGATGTGTGGCAGGTGGGCGCGATCCGCGTGCAAGTTTCGCAACCGCGCATTCCCTGCTGGCAACAAAGCGACAAGCTCGGCCAACCGGGTTTCGAGAAATTGGTGATGCAAACTGGCAAAAGCGGCTTTTATCTGCGCGTTCTGGAACCCGGCATGGTTGCGCCTGGCGATACCATTACGCTAGTGGAGCGCCCCCACCCCGCAGCGAGCATCGTCCGGTTGAATCGGGCGCTGGCCCAGCCCCAAGACATCGCCCTAACGGAAGAATTCGCCGAATTGCCACCCCTCTCGGACGATTGGCGCGCGATGTTCGCCGAGCGTTTGGCCAAACACCGTGCCGGAGCAACTGATGCGGTCTAAAAGCGTGCTCATTATCATTTGTGGGCTTGTGCTGAGCCTCGTGGCTACGCCGCTGTTGGGCGCCCAAACGCCGACGCCAGAGGCAGCCCCCGCGACATTGCCCGCTGCCGCCTGGCTGGCCCCCGATACCCCGACCGAGGGCGAACTCTCGCCCGAAGTGGCCATGGTGTTGTATGCCTTCACGGGCGAGGCGGAACAAACGATCAGCCTGGCGGTAACGAGCGACGCCGAAACGCTCGACCCGCTGGTGATCCTCACCAAGCCCGATGGCACGCTCGTGGGCTGGGATGACGACAGTGGCGAGGGGCTCAACGCGCAATTGAGTGTCACGTTACCCAGTACTGGCACCTACCTAGCGTTGGTGTCGTCCATCTATGCGTTGTATCTGCCTAGCGATGCCGAAGCGGTCAGCGGCGCGTATACTGTTTCGCTGACGGGCACAAGCGCCCCCTCTCCCGAAGCAGATTTCCCGACTCTGGACGCGCTCGGTATTCCGTTAATCACGCCGGAGGAACCACTGGCCTTGTCATTGGACACCACGACGCCCTTGCGCTGGGTGGGCCTGCGCGTACAAGATTCCATCATCCTGGATGTGAACGCCACCAGCGAGAACACCGACCCCCTGCTCTATGTCTTCGATGAAACTGGCCAGCGTATTGGGTTGGATGACGACAGCGCCGAAACCGCACAAGATGCGTTTATCCCAGCGTTGCCGCTCAACAATTCCGGGACGTATCTGATGATGGTCGCAGCGTTCGATTATCATCGCGCATTGCTGCGCGGCATCACGCCGGGGGATGCACAATTAACCATTGAACGGGTCGAATTAGAAACGGATGAAGCTGGCAAATAAGCCACAGCCAATTGCATGAGCCATGGCACATGTGTATAATCCCGAAAAGCGAGGCATGGGGATGGTGAAAACGACATGTCTGTTGTTGATGAAATTAAAGGCCGTCTGGATATAGTCGATATTGTCTCCGGATACACCCAGATCAAAAAATCGGGGCATAGCTACAAGGGGTTATGTCCGTTTCATAGCGAGCGTACCCCATCGTTTGTGGTTTTTCCGGGCACGCAAACTTGGCGTTGTTTTGGGCAGTGTGGCGTGGGAGGCGATGTGTTCGGCTTCTACATGCGCGCCGAGGGGCTAGAATTTAAGGAGGCCCTGCGCGACCTAGCCCAACGTGCTGGGGTGGAACTCAAAAGCCAGAACCAGCAGGCATCCGAGGATACGCAAATCCGCGAGCGCCTCTATCATATTCTGGAACTGATGCAAAATGCCTATTTCAAAACCCTGCCCGGCAGCCCGGCTGAAGCCTACGCCCGGCAACGGGGCTTAAACAACGAAACGATTGAGGCCTTTAAGCTGGGCTACGCGCCGCCGGAGTGGTCGCGCGCGCTGGATTACCTACGCAAACATGGCTTCAGCATGGATGAAATCCGGGCTTCGGGCATGCTCTCGGAAAGTAGTAAAACCGGTAAAATTTATGATCGCTTTCGTAACCGTTTCATGATCCCTATTCGGGATGGGCGCGGGCGTCCGATTGCGTTTGGGGCACGCTTGCTAGAAGATGATCCCAATGCGCCTAAATATTTGAATTCCCCACAAACGGAATTATTTGATAAAAGCCAGACCCTATTCGGCTACGATTTGGCCCGCCGGGCCATCCGCGAGACAGAAACCGCGATTTTCGTGGAAGGCTATCTGGACGTGATGCAGGCCCACCAAGCGGGCTATCAGAACGTGATCGCGCCGATGGGAACATCCCTGACCGCGGCTCAACTAGAAACCGTCGCGCGATATGCCCGGCGCATCATCCTAGCCCTGGATGCCGACACCGCCGGCCTAAAGGCCACCCAACGCGGCCTAGAAGTGGCGCGCGAAGCGCTGGGCGATAGCGACACCTATGTGATGGATGCGCGCGGGTATTTTCAACAGGCCGGGCATTTGAAAATCGATATTCGGGTGCTCCATTTGCCCGAAGGCAAAGACCCGGACGACTTCATCCGCGCGCGTCCAGACGAATGGCCCGCACAGGTGGAGGCCGCCCGCCCGCTGAGCGAATTTCTGATTGAAAACGCTGTAGCAGACCTGCCCGATCATCCCTCGGTGGCCGAACGCCAGCACATCGCCCAAAAATTGTTACCCTTGCTCAGCGCGACCGAAGATAGTTTGTTACGGCACGACAACATCCAAATGCTAAGCGCTAAACTACGCCTAGACCCGCGCGAGGTCATCACCTGGGCCGAGTCCTTGACCCGGCGCGAAGGGTACGCCGCCCAGCCCCAAAAGCGCCGCCCGAGTAAAGCCCGGGCCCAAGCCCCCAAACCCGCCCCGCCCCCTGCCGATGTGCCTCTCGTTTCGCGGGCGCGCATTCTGGAACGCTATTGCCTATCGGTGATGATCCAGCGCCCCGAACGGTTTTTCGAAGCGAATCGCCTCTTGCGTGAAGTGTTGAACGACACAAAACCGCCCTTTGCCGAAGGGCTCAGCAGCGAAGATTTTTCGTACACAGACTTTCAGCGCGTTTTCGAACTCTTGCAGGTCGCCCGCGCCCAATTTGAAATGGAACCTATCGATTATCTGCGCGAATATATCGAACCCGATTTACAAGACACCTTGCACGAAATCCTCATCGAACCCCTGGACGCCTACACCCAACGTGCTGGTCGCTTGCCCGCCACCGAACTAGAATCATTTTTACGCGAACGCGATCAACAAGGCTACACGCGCACCATTGATGAATTCCCGATCCGGTTGTTGATGCTGCGGCACGAGCGGCTCGGCAAGCAAGCCGCCGAGATCACATTTATCATCGGTGAGGCCCAAGAAGAACAACAACCCGAGCAAGAAGAAGCCTGGCGATTGGCTTTTAGCGAGATCAACCGCAAAATGAATACGCTCAAACGTGCCATCCATAACCTGCAAAATCTATCGGCAGCCCGTTAGACGCATAGCAACGCAAATGGAGGAACCCAACGGTCATGGTTAAACGACACGCGCAACCGAGAGCCCGCCAAGAGGCCCTACGCGACCTATTGGAAAAAGGCAAGCGAGAGAAGCAACTCAGCGAAGGCGAAATTTACGATCTGTTTGATGATCCAGATAGCCAGGCTGCGCAAGATTTTATCGAAGAATTGGAAACCAACGGCGTCGAAATTGTTAGCAGTGATGACGATGATGAAACGGATGATGATCTGCAAGAAATTGATGATGCTGACGATGATGCCGACGACGACGATGATGACGAACCCGAACGCGAGGTCGGCACGGTGTCGGATGACCCGGTGCGGATGTATCTGAAAGAAATTGGCCAGGTCGAGCTACTCACTCAGAATCATGAAACCTGGCTCTCTGCCCAGATCACCGCCATGATGCAGATACAACACCTGTATGCTGAATATGGCGCCGACCAGCACGAAACGGTCTACCGTGTTTGGTACGAAGAAGCCCTGGCGGAATGGGGAAAAGTCGTCAAGATTGCCACTAAGCGGGCCACCGATCTACCCGATATGGGGGCCACGTTGAACGAAGCGCGTGCTTTGCGCGATACCTGGCACATTCCAGAGGGGTCGTACATCCGCGAGTATTTGTCCCAAGGCAATTGGGGGCGGGATGACACCTGGACTAAGTTGGCCAAAGCACTGCTTGGCGTATTTCATCTGCTGTACGCCACCCCCGCGCCCTTGCAAGATGTCATCGCCGTGCATTTTGCCCAAACCCAAGATATGCCCCCCTGGGATGTCATCGCGGATTATCTGGCCCAGGAAGGCGAACGCGGCCAACGTATGCTCGATTTCGAGCTAGAAGACGTCGTCTGTCGGGGCGAACGCGCCGCCGAGAGCCTGACGCGCGCCAATTTGCGCCTGGTGGTCAGCGTCGCCAAGCGCTATATGGGGCGCGGCATCAGCTTTTTGGATTTGATCCAAGAAGGCAATATTGGGCTCCTACGCGCGGTGGAAAAGTTCGACCATACCAAGGGGTATAAATTCAGCACCTATGCCACCTGGTGGATTCGCCAGGCCATTAGCCGCGCGATTGCCGACCAGGCGCGCACCATCCGTATTCCAGTGCATATGGTCGAAACCATCAATCGCCTGATGCGCGTGCAGCGCGAACTCACCCAGGTGCAAGGCGCGGAGCCCTCCGCCGAAGATTTGGCCTTGCAGATGGGCTTCTTGGAAGAAGATGAAATCACCCGCGTGCGCGAGATCATGGACGCCGAAATGGACTTAGAAATTGTCGATCCGGTGTTGTTTCGCAAACTGCGCCGCGAGGCCAACAAGATTCGGCGGATTTTGCGCATTTCTCAGGAGCCCATGTCCTTGGAAATGACCGTCGGCCAAGAGGATAGCAGCTTATTGGGTGATTTCATCGAGGATGATAAGATGCCTGGCCCGGTGGATGCGGCCACAGGTACGCTACTCAAAGAGCAAATCCGCGACGCGCTACACGTGTTGAACGAACGCGAGCGCGAAGTGCTGGAAATGCGCTTTGGCCTAAAAGACGGCCAAGAACACACGCTGGAAGAAGTCGGGCGGTACTATGGTGTCACGCGCGAGCGCATCCGCCAGATTGAAGCCAAGGCGCTACGCAAACTACGCCAACCCAATCGCAGCCGCCCGCTACGCGATTATCTGGAGTAGTTATTTATGCCCGACCGGCCCTTACACGAGATCGGCCTGGGGAATATCGCCCAGGCAGGTCTCTATTTTATTTCGTTGTTGCCCTTCGTGGGCATTATCATCGGCGCGAGCTACACCGCCCGGCGCAATGCCGCCACCCGGCGCTTGGGGTGGCGGCTCTTGACCTTTGCCTTGGTGCTGCACGGGGTCTATACGCTGTGTATTTGCCCGCTATTACTGGCGTGGTCGCTCTCGGACTAGCTCTTTTTTAGCGCTTGCAGTCCTTCGTGCATGCGCTGGAACGCGCCTTCGGTGCGTTCGACCGGCGTGGCGTAGGAAAAGCGAATCCAGTCCTTACCAGCTTCGGAGAAAAACGCACCCGGCACCACGGCTACGCCGAAGTCTTCGGCCAGGCGTTCGCCCACATCGCGCGAGTCTTCTTCTGGCCCGCAATATTCCGAAACATCGATAAAAGCATAGTAGCCGTCGCCGATGATATGGCGGTAATTGTGTTCTTCTAGCAACCCGCGCAGCGCGACCCGGCTCGCGTTGGTCGTCTGGATGGTATCTTTGGCCGCCTCGCCAAAGCCCATCTCATAAGCAACCACCGCGACCGCCTGGCTATAGAAGTTCGGGAAGACCCCATGCGAGGCCCGGCTGACGCAGAACTTGATGACCTGCTCGGAGGCGATGAGGTGCGCGTTACGGATGTTCGATGCGCCCATGGATTTGGTCAGCCCATCCAGGAACATTAAGCGGTTACGGTGTTCGGGCGAAAAGGCTTCTAGCACCTGGTTGATATTGTGCGGCTTGCCGTTGGTGATCCAGTGATAAATCCAATCGAAAAGCACGAATTTGACGCCCAGTTCTAGCGCGGTTTTGGCTAGCAGAATCTGGTCGTCGAGTTGCAAGGTGCGCCCGGTGGGGTTATCTGGCGAGGTGATGAGCATCCCCGCGACTTGCCGCCCACTTTGCGCGGCGAAATTCACCGCCTCTTTGATTGTTTCCGGCGTGTATGACCAATCGTTGGATTCATCGCCCGGCGCGCGCAGGACGTTCAGCCCGGCGGCATACGGCCCCCAGTTGTAGCTGATCCACGGTACGGGTGAGGAGATCAACACATCGCCCACGCGCCCGGCCCCCAGGTGAATCATGGCGCTAAAGGCTTTCATCAGCACATCGCGCCCGCCGATCCCGGCCAGGATATTGGCCGGCCCCCAACCCGTGTTGGGGCTAATGTTCCAATACGCATTGGCCACGGCATCCCGAAAACCATCATAGCCGTAGGGCTTGTCGTAGCCCGTGCCATGCTTGATCTGCATTTCCAATGCCTGGCGCAAGATTGCCTCGGGCACGCCCTGTAAGCTCGCGCCCCCATCCCCCTGAGAAGCATCGAAGACTTCGGCGGTCTCGCCCACTTTGGCCTTATACGTCTGCAATGCCTCTTTGATGAGGAACATCCGCGACGGGGGGATAGACATTTGTTGTGCTGGAAAATCATTCGGTGGTACCAGATTGTCATCCGGGACAGCATACCGAGGTGGAGTAGCCATAGTTAACCTCTGTTGTGTGTTTGCTTATTGCTCGTTAATGAGACGATGGTACACCGAGAGCGCGCCCGGCGAAAGCATCGGGATTGGGCAGAATACCGAAAGGCGCTATTCTGCCGGGGTATGGGTCGGGCGCGGGAAGGGTTGCGCGTCTGGCACCCAGACCTGCAAGGTCTGTAATTGGCAGGTGGCCGGGACGCTTTCGGCATAGCAAAAGAAGGCGATGCGCCCTTCGCGGAAGGCGTTATCCTGGGTCACAGTCATGGGCGTGCCATTGATCGACAACGTATATTCATCGTCAATCAACCGGACTTCCATGACGTTTTCGGCATTGTCTTGGTTGACGGTGTCGCTAGATGCCCAGGACGTGAGCTCGGTATAGGTGCGCTGGAAACGCGCCACGCGGAATCGCCCGGTCGTTTCGACGCCAAAGAATAGAAAGTTAAGGTCGTCTTGGTAATGCAGCCACAACCCATAGCGCGCGATAACATCCGGTTCTAGGATGCGCATCCGCGCCCGCACGATGTAGGTATCGAAGCTGAGGTCTTGCACGCTGCCCCACGAGAGCGCGACATTACCCCGCAGAGGGTCGAGTTGGGTCAGCGCGATTTGGTAGGCACCTTCTACCAAACTCGCGGTATAAAAGTTGTCGTTGCCCGTAAACCAGGTGACCTGGTTCTGGGGCGCGCTGAAATCTTCATCAATGACCAAGCGCCAGCCCTCGATTTGGCTGGGCGGGGGCGTTGATGAAGGGGTGGGGGTATCGGGTGGGCGTGGTGTGGCGGCTTGGGCGCTGGTGATGGGGTCGGTTCCCAGGGCGCTCAGGTCATATTGTGCGTCTAATCCGGCGTTGCTCACCGTGTTTTCACCCGTTAGCCAAACGTCACCCTCGCCGAGTGAAACCGCGATTTCGCCGATAAGGGTCATTTGGCCGAACCACGCTTGTAAATCGTCATTTTGGGCGACGATATGGGCCAGGCGCGGGCCGTGCTCGGCAAAGCCTGCGGCCAAATCGGCCATGATTGCGGCTTGTTGGTCGGCCACCACCGGATATGCCGTATTGCGTAGCGCCAGCACCCACAAACGCGCCGTGTTGGCCCCCGCAGGGATATGTAACGGATACTCGCTCAGATCAATGGTTGCTTGGGGACTGCCGGGTTGGTCGCTGGGGAAGGCTACATAGGCTTGGCCAGCATTCCCCGCGACAAAGGCCATCATCTGATGGTCAGGGGATGTGTCTTCCGCAAGTTGGGGTGTGACCTCGCGCAAGGTGACGACCCAGGCCGCGTCCGCATCATTCGTCACATGCAGCGCGGCGGGTTCGGCGCTACGGGGGGGCGTGGCGGTCGGCAGCGCGGCCCCGCTTGTGCACCCGGCCACCGCCAGAAGCGTCAGTAAGCCCCACAGCCACTTAGGGCTTGTGCTTGCGATGAAAATAGCCACTGATCCAGATCATCGACTCGATTTCATTTTCGGGCATCTGCTCACCATTAACCAGATTCGCATTGCGGAAGGCACGCTCGCGCGCTCGCCCGCCGATCTCCGCGA
Organism: Anaerolineae bacterium; assembly: GCA_034437075.1. Taxonomy (GTDB): domain Bacteria; phylum Chloroflexota; class Anaerolineae; order Aggregatilineales; family J027; genus DAOTVD01. The sequence continues at coordinate 5,249 of DAOTVD010000216.1, read as the reverse complement.
TCAAATAGGCTAGAAATTGCGTATTCTTGGCCATTGTTTCGGTGGTTTGGCGCTGGTTATACAGCGAAAGGGCCGTCCATAAATTGTCGATTTCGTCGTTTAAGCTCTGTAAATTGACATCAGGCGGCGCGGCATCCGGCGGAAAGGCGCGTTGGATGTCCTCCAAAAAGGCGCGCACGATAGGCAGTTCTTCGCGGATGACAATCGCCGAACGGTTCCCGAACACGTGCTGGATGCCCTCGCGGTAGAGGTCGTGCTGATGGGCCTGGCGGCGGTTGAAATACCCGCCCAGGTAAATGAGCATATCGGGGCCAGTCTCGGGCACGCGGCGCAAATTGAGCAATTCTGCCGTGATGCTCTCGGCCTTGCGTTTGCGGTCTGGTTGGTGGGCCATCCCGAAACACAGTTCCGCAATGCGGGCCATGCTTTTGCCGATCATCAAACGATCATCGTCCGAGAGACCGCCCGTGAGTGAATTCAGGCTGCGCCGCAAAACATGCTTCAGGGGGGGCTCTTTTTGCGGATGATAAGTCGCGGCGAAATCGCTCAATAAATCGACGGTCATGGTCAAATCGCTGGCAAAACGCAGCATGTCGCGCCCGTTCATCACCAGGCGCATCAGATATGTGGCTTGGAGGATCGCGCCGACTTCGCGCCCGATTTGGCGCCCCAGATAGGCTGGCACATGCGGCGCAATCTTCGGGTCGCACCTGCGCACGTATTCGCGCAATAAATCCAGCGCAACATCGGAGACATCCGGCGTTTTCTTGATGCGCCCCCAGACTTGCACGATCAAATCTACGCCGCGTTGGCCCATGCCCAGCGCCACGTTCAGCACGACCGTAATGATTTCCAAAATGCTGACGCTATCCCGCGCTTGCAAATGATATTCTAGCAACGCGAGCGCGTTCTCTAGCTTGATGACCTCCACGAGCGCTTCATCGTTATACAGCATGATAGTCAAACGGCGCGCCAATTTGCGGTAGGCCAGGCTCCAATCCCCTGCGATGAGCACCGCCGCCAGGGCTCTGGCGCGAGCTTCTGGCCGCAGCTTGCTGTGCTCGATATGGGTAAAAATCTGCTCTATAGCCTCGACAGGCAAATTCGCGTCTAAGAAGATATGCCCCATGCTCTCGACAAACGCGCCCAAGTTGGCCGTACCATATACGTCTTGCTGATAATGTTCTAGCAAGCGCACGCCTTGCTCGTAGCGCTGCGAGGAGAAATATAAATGGGGCAACATTTCCAGGGCACCCACTTCGAGTTGTTGCAGCATTTCTGGCTGGCTGTAGCGTTCGGCCAGGTAATTGATGAGTTGCGCGAAGCGCCAAGCATAGCCCGAGCGTGACGCGCGCAGCAGCCCTTCCAAAATGCGCGTGTCGATCAAATCTTCGCGTTCTAAATGGACGGCCAATTCGGCCAAACGGCCCACGACGAGCATCCGGTGCTGGGCTTCGAGTTCGCTCGCCACAGAGATCAACAAATGGCGCGGCGCGGCCCCGCGTTGCTGCGGCTGCAAATAGAACAGCGCATGTTGTAAATGCTGCGGCAGTTGCCCCACGATTTGCGGGTCGGCCACAAACTCTTGGAACCCCTCAATCGGCAAATACTCCGCGACCAGCAAAAAGATGGCCATGGCCAGGTCAGGATCATAGGCGGCGGCGTCTTGGGTGGTCTGGATGATCTGCGGCACCACGGTTTCCATGTGCAAATCGCGGCTGGCGCGTTGGATGCGCGTCAGGAAGGCGATAGTGGCTTCCGTATCACCCGCAGTCAATAGACTATTGAGGTGGGTCAGCGCCGCGATGTAAGCGAGTTGGTTCCAGGGGATGACATGCGCTTGCGGTACATGCGTCATCCAGCGCTCGATGATGTCGATAACGCGCAGGGGGTGGTTGCCTTCGGCTTCGGTGCGCAGTTGGCGATAGATACTTTCCGCCAGAGGCCGGTCTGCCGTAGCGACGACGGGCAACACATCCGCCGGGGCCAGGGCCTCGTCGCTGAGCGCCAAGGTAAAGGCGAGCAGATGCTGGGCGTATTGCATGCGCATTTCGTTGGAGAGTGTCGGGTCTTGGCGCAAAATAGCCGCCACGATGTCCCGGTCGGCGGGTTGGTTGCTGCGCACGGCGCTGTCGATGGCGGCGCGCCGCGAGGCAAAATGCAAGGCCTGGGGCAGGCTCTCTTGGCGCATGGCTCGCCAAACGGCGGTGCGCGCGATCTCGTTCGTGGCTTCCACCACCAGCGAGGCATCTAGGCGCAATTGGGCCGCAATGAATTTGCTATATTTGTCCGTGTCGATGGGGGTTAAGAGCGTCCCCGCATCCCAATCGTACACAACGTCCTTTTCTTGAATGCCCGCGACGGTATCAACAAAATTGAGTTGGGCGGGGGTGTCGTCGATGTTGTCTACATGCGTCACCCAGGTGATGCCTACCCGCGCCGGGGCAGGCAACATGCACAGCAACCCGTGGATGAACCGCATGCGTTGTTCGAGCACATGCGGCGCATTCAAAATTGCCAGGCGCCGCTGGTGGATCAGCGCGGAAACCAACGCTTCGACATTCTTGATCTGGTCGCCACAGTAGTAGAACAGGTCATACAGAAAGTCGATTTGTTCGTTGTCCGTAAAACTATGCGGGTCATCCAGCGTCAGCGGCGGCAGATCATGTTGCGGGGCGGCAAAGGCTTTCATATCCTGGTAGCCTAGCGCTTCGAAGTGGGCATAGTTGCCCCCCAACCAGCGCATGGCCATATCGGGCACGAACATAAACACCAGTTGGGCGTAGCCTTGCGGCACGCGCTGAGACTTCAGCACGAAGTACCCTACCTGGTCGCCATAAAATAGCCCCAGGCTACTGGGCATATCCGCCTCTGTGAGTTCGGGCGGACGAACCCGCACCAAGCGTAGCGCTCCCTGCGATACCTGTGGCGTGACACCTGCCGAACGCGCTAGGATCGTCGGCTTGCCAGCAGCCCGCTCATTCTGTATAAAATTGCCAAAATAAAAGCGTTCTATGTGATAAACACGCGCTTGGGTCACGGTCGATGCTATCTGCTTAATGGATGTTTCATGGCAATATTGTAACCAATGCGCGGATTTCTAGCATCTTTCTGGCCGCAAAAACTGCCGCCTGGCGCTTTAAGTCTTGTGATGTGGCCAGGCTTGAATGATCGTGCCGATATGCGCGACCACTTCTTCTACAGACATATCATCCGTCAGGATGTACACCGCGTCGGGCGAGCGCACCAGGGGTGAATGACTGCGTTCGCTATCGGTCTTATCGCGCTGCACCAGCGCCTTTTCGATGCTTTCCAGGCTCGTGGCCGCGTCCTGGCCGCCCAATTGCGCGTAACGCCGCCGCGCGCGTTCGCCCACTGTGGCGTCGATGTATAACTTCAGGTCGGCATCCGGGATGACGACGCTGCCAATATCCCGCCCGGCTAGGATAATGTTGCCTTGGTCGGCAGCAGCGCGCTGCAAGGGGAGTAGCGCCTCGCGGACTTCCGGCATCTGGGCGATGGTCGAGACGGTCGCATCCACGGCTTGGCTGCGCAGATGGCCGGTAATATCTTCATCATTCGCGAACAAGCGATACCCGCCGGGGATGGCTTGAAAGCGTAATTGGAGTGTCCGCGCTAGGTGGGCAATCCCCGCGCGATCATCCAGCGCGATATGTTTGCGGATGACGGTATAGGTAATAGCCCGGTAAAAGGCCCCGGTATCCACAAATATATAGCCGTAACGCGCGGCGAGTGCTTCCGAGATGGTGCTTTTCCCTGCACCAGCGGGGCCGTCTATGGCAATCGTACTCGGGCGTGTCACGACAAATCGTCCTCTCTAAATCTTGTGGTTAACGAATGAGTATAGCGCAGTTACTCGTTCTGGCCAGCCTGGCGTTGGCGGATGCTTTCTTCGGCCAGGTCGGCCAGCATCCATTGTTCGGCTTCGCTTAAATCTGCCAAGAGCAGCATATCGGGGCGGCGTTCCCAGGTGCGGCGCAGGCTTTGCGCGCGCCGCCAGGCTGCGACCTTGCCATGGTGGCCCTCTAGGAGCACCGAGGGCACGCTATGGCCGCTGGCGAGTTCCGCCGGGCGGGTGTAATGCGGATGTTCTAGCAAGCCGGTCGCGTGGGAGTCCTGCGCGGCACCGTGTTCGTCCCCCAGCACGCCGGGCACCAGGCGCGCCAGCGCATCGATAATGACCATGGCCGCCAATTCGCCCCCCGTGAGCACATAATCGCCGATGCTGACTTCGGCAGTGATGCCCAATTCGCGCACCCGTTCATCAATGCCTTCATAACGCCCGCAGACCAACACCAAGCGCGGATGCTGGGCTAGCCCGGCGGCCATGCGTTGGTCGAAGCGCTGGCCCTGGGGCGACATCAGCAAGACGGGGCTCGTCCCGCGTATGGCGTCAATGGCGCGCAAGAGTGGCTCGGGCTTCATCACCATGCCGCCGCCGCCGCCATAGGGCGTATCATCCGTCGTGCGATGTTTATCCGTCGCGTAGTCGCGGATGTTGTGCAGCGCGACGTGCAACAGGCCGCGCGCCTGGGCGCGCTTCAGGATGCTTTCGGTCAGCGGCCCCGCGAACATGTCGGGGAATAGGGTCAACACGTCGATGGTCAGGCTCATGGGGCGCGGCGCTCCTCTAGTTCATTGATTGAGACAGCTTCGATATTCCCCAGGAAGACCCGATCCGCAATAGGATTGCCCTGGGCGTCTAACACAGAGTAGCGTTGGCCCGTTTGGGTGTCGTATAAGCCTAGCGCGATGTAGTAATCGCCGATCACAAGCGAATAGTCCCCCACGTAATGGTCTTGCAGGATAATTGTCTCGGGATGCCAGGAGACCGCCGGCACCCCCAGCATATCGCGTCCTGCATATAATACGCCATCCACGGATATAATGTGTACAAAGATGCTCAGCGGATGCGGATAATCGGCCACTAGAGGCTGCAAGTAGAGTTGCAATTGCAGGCCATTATCCAGACGGTTGTCTTGCCAGGGAATCACCCGAAAGGGCATCTCGTAGCCGATAAGCTGCAAGATGTTGCCAAAATTGACCGGGCTCGCCACCGGAATACCCCATTCGCGGATGTCCACGGCGCTGAAGGGCACCTCGCCTTCGATGTACAGCGGCGCGTCGGCGGCGGCAGCCAGGCGACTTTGCAGCTGCTGCGCGTTCAGGCCCAGGCGATAAACCTGCATGGCGATGTCGCCATCCTGACGGCGCCAAGGGGGTATCGG
>DAOTVD010000215.1:0-3204 GCA_034437075.1 Anaerolineae bacterium | reverse complement strand
AAGACATCAATTTCCCGGCTACGGAAGGTATCTTCTGTGCTAAAGCGCAGGATGATATGCGGCGCTTGTTCGCGGATAAAGCCGAGCACATCAATGGCCAGGTCAATAATCTGGCGGATGTCTTTGCCGTGGCTGTTTTGCATCAATTGGGGCGAGGTGCCGATAACGACATCTAGCCCATGCACGCCCGTGTCGATGGCGCGCAAAGCATCCTCTTTATGGCAACGAATGTGGGTCAGAATGCGCGCGTTTAGGTTTTCGGTGACAATCGCGCGCAAGTCCGCCTCACTCTGAGGCGAGGCCAGGGGCGAGGTCAATTCGAGCATCTCCACGCCGAATTGATCCAGCAAACCGGCGAGTTCGATCTTCTGAGCGGTGGTGAAAGTGGCGGTGCTGAACTGCTCACCTTCCCGAAGTGTACTTTCAATAATGCTGAAATCTTCGAACGGCATCGAACCAACTCATTTCTCTTAATCAATCAACCATTTCGCTAAGGACTTCGACCACGGCCCGCGCCGCCATCCAGAGATCATCATCTTCCATCACCAAGGGTGGCAGCAAGCGCAAGACGGTCAGCCCGGCGGGCAAGGCCAGCACCCCCCGCGCTTGTAGCTCGGCCAGCACAGGCGCGACCTTGCCGCGTAGCTCGATGCCGAACATGAAACCCCGCCCGCGCACCTCCCGATAGGCTTTCTCGGGGAGTTCGGCACGCCAAAATGCGCGGATTTCCGCGCCAAGTTGCTTCGCGCGGGGCATCAAGTCGCTATTTTGCAGGGTTTCGAGCACAGCCAAGCCCGCCGCGCAAGCCAGCGGATTTCCGCCGAAGGTGCTGCCGTGTGTGGCGGGGGGGATGGCGCCCAGGCGCGGCCCAAGTAACACCGCCCCCATGGGCACCCCGCCACCGATACTCTTGGCCAGGCAGATTAAATCCGGCTCGACGCCCGCGTGATGCCAATGCGCGAATAAATCGCCCGTGCGGCCCATGCCGGTTTGTACTTCATCCATAATAAGCAGCGCGCCATGCTCGCGGCACAGCGCTTGCACACCTTCCAAGTACCCTGCCTCCGCCGGATGCACACCGCCTTCGCCCTGAATGGGTTCGATCAGCACCGCGCCGATGCCGTCGTGCATCGCCTCGGCCAGCTTATCGCGCTTGTTATAGGGCACATGTGCCACATCGGGCAGCAGGGGGTTAAAGGGCTCGCGATATTTTTTCTCCCAGGTGGCGCTTAGCGCGCCCATGGTGCGCCCATGGAAGCCCCGCATGGTCGCGAGGATGCCCGACCGCCCCGTGACCAACCGCGCGAACTTGAGCGCGGCCTCGTTGGCTTCGGCGCCACTGCTGCACAAATAGACGCGCGGCATGCCTGCCGCCGCACATAGCGCCGCTTGATACTCCGCGCGCACCGGATTATGAAATAATTCCGGGCAGATGACCAATTCGGCGGCTTGTGCTTGAATCGCGGCGGTAATCGCCGGGTGGCTATGGCCCAAATTGGCCGCGCCCTGCCCACCCACGCAGTCGATATAACGCGCGCCGTCAGCGTCAATCAGATGCGCACCTTCGCCGCGCACGATTTGCAAATCGCGCTTGATGTAGACGCCGCTGGATGTGTTATCTTCCAGGGCTAGCAAGTCTCCGAGGTTATCCGCCATGGTCAGTTTCTCCTGTGATATGCGTACCGCCGCCCGCCAGCGCGGCATCCAATGGCGCGGCGACGCGCGAATCGGCCAGGATCACGCGCGGCACGTCCGCCTCTTGGGCTGCGATGAGCTTTTTCTTCATGCGGCCTTCCGCCAGATGTTCGTAATCGCGCAAGGCATGAATCTTAAAGCCCGGCACCACCGAGGCGGGGTCGGTGACATCGCGCAGCAAGCCCGGCACATTGCTCAGGATGATGAGCGTGTCGGCGCCGAGTTGGCGCGCGATGGTCGCTGCGGTCAGATCGCCGTCAACGTTCAGGTCTTCGTCTTCTTCGCCCACGGCCAGGGGGGGCACCACAGGCACCGCGCCCGCGTCCAAAATGGCGCGCAAAGCGTCCGCATCAAGCCCCGTGATTTTGCCGGAGTAATCATCGCGGATAACCATCTGACGGCCTTTGTGCAGTGCGCGAATGGCTTTTTTGCGTTCGGCGCGTACGATGCCCGCCGTCGCGAGCGCTTCTGCCCCGATGCCCGCAGCGCGCAGGGTGGTGGCTATCTGCTGATTCACCGCGCGCGCGGCTTCGGCATACACGGCGATGGTCGCTGCATCGGTATAGCGGCTGACGTGCCCGCCGGGGCTGGTGATGGTGCGTTGTTCTATACCCCGAACGGCAGCGAGTTTGTTCGTCGCGTCGCTAGCGCCATGCACCAGCACCCACCGCTCGCCATTCTTAACGCGCGCGGCGAGGTTCTCCAACACGGCGGCCTGATCCACGCCCGCGCCACCGCCTAGCTTCACCACAAAGAGGCTCATGGGAAAAACCCTCCGAACTCAAGCCCATGCGTTTCGGGCAAACCACACATGATGTTCATGCATTGCACCGCGCTACCCGCCGCCCCTTTGCCGAGGTTATCCAAGGCACAGAGCAGCACGGTTCGCCCGGTTGCGGGGTCGTATTCCCAGCCGACATCGGCGTAATTCGTGCCCGCCAGCAAGCGCGGCTCTGGGTGGCGATGCCCGCCGCTTTTCTCGTGGACGACGCGCACGAACGGCTCATCGTTCCAGGCCGCGCGGTAGGCTTTCCAGAAGTCTTTTTCGGCCAGGCCCGCCGGCAACGCCAGATACACATTGGCGGCCACGCCGCGCACCAACTCTACGCTCATGACGGTCATGCGCACATCATAATCTGGGCCGAGCGTTTGCGCGACTTCGGCCTCGTGGCGGTGCCCGGTCAGCGCGAAGGGCCGCACAATGCCGCTGCGCGCGGGATGATGCCCGGCGGCGCTGGGTTCTTTGCCCGCTTCGCTACTGCCGACTTTCAACTCCACATAGATGGGCTGCTCGGGCGTCACGATCCCGGCTTTGACCAAGGCCCACAAGGCGAGGGTCGTCGCGGTGCCGTTGCAGCCAACGCCGCTGGCGAAGGGTGCATCGCGCAAAGCATCGCGGTTAACTTCCGGCAGCCCATAGGCGAAGCGCGGTACCCAATCCGGCGCGGGGTGTGGTTGGCCGTAGGTTTTTTCATAGCGCGCGACATCTTGCAGCCGAAAATCCGCACT
>DAOTVD010000214.1:0-3911 GCA_034437075.1 Anaerolineae bacterium | reverse complement strand
AACGACATTGATTTTGAAATCGCCGCTGGCTGGCCAGGCCGTATTCAGGTTTTGGCGCATGTCGGGCAAGGCGGGTTCGAATGTAATATTCGGAATCGCTGAGGGCATCATGGCGATGATCGCATACTGGGTTTGAATGCTGCCGGATGCCGCGTCGATGCTTAACGTGCCATCCGCGTTTTCGGCAATCCGGGTTACGGGGGAGTCTAGCCGGATACGGTCGGTGCCGATGTCCTGCGCCATAGCCAACATCAATCGTTGCGGGCCGCCCACAAAGCGGCTATCTTGGGCCGCACCTTCCACCCCCAACAACTGATCGAGATTCCCTGCCGAATGGACGTAGAACAAGAAATACAGCAACGAAATTTCATCGGGCAGCGCGTTGAGCACGGCAAAGGTCGAGATCTCGTAAAATAGGCGCGTGTCATCGAAGTTCATGCGCGTGCTCAGGAAATCCCCAACGCTCATCGCGTCCCACTCGGCGGCCTGGGGCGCTGTCCAGGGGGCATCCAGCGGCACTTGCTGGGCCAGTTCGTTGATTTCTGCGTTAATGGCGTTGTATTCGCCAAATGCGGCAAACTCAAAGTTCGGGCGTTGGGAAGCATTGCCGTCTTTCGAGAACAATACACCGCCCTCCGTGAAAATGCTTACCCGTTCCACGCCATATTCTTCCGCCAGAGCCAGGATACGCTCTTGGGTGGGGCCTACAAACTGCCCACCGCCTTCGATTTCTTGCCCATCTCCGAAAGGCACGTTGATCGCGCGGCCCCCTAACATAGGTTTGGCTTCCAACACATACACCGACTCAACCCCAGCGGCTACTAGGTCGCGCGCGGCCATTAACCCTGAGAGCCCGGCCCCCACCACGACCACATCCGCCCTGGCGTCTTGCAGGCGCCAACGCGCCGGAAGCAAACTCCCCCCCACGAGCGCCCCCGATAGTTGCAAAAAACGTCTGCGCGAGAGGTTATTCTGGTTTGAGATCATCATGTAACCCTTTCTACTTGTAACGATAACGGTACTATAGCATGAGTTACTTGAATGCCATAACCACTTGGGAAAAGGTTATTCTTTGGGCAAAATATGGTGCAGTGCCTCCGCCACACTGCGCGCGCGCATGATTTCTAGCCCTTCGGGCGGTTCTTCGCCCTGGCGCAAGCGGCGCGGCACCAGCAGACGTTTGAAGCCGAGCTTGGCCGCTTCGTTCATGCGTGCGCCCAACTGACCCACCGCGCGCAGTTCGCCACTTAGGCCGATTTCGCCCACGATGGCCACATCCGCCGGAACGGGGCGTTCCAAAATGCTGGATGCAATGGCCATGCTGATGGCCAGATCGGCGGCGGGTTCGTCAATGGTCAGGCCGCCGACGACATTGGCGAATACGTCTTGTTCGTGTAGGCGAAAATTCAGGCGTTTGCTCAGTACGGCGATAATCAGCAACATGCGGTTGGTGTCGATGCCGTTGGCCGTGCGGCGCGGATTGCTGTAGCTGGTGTGTGTCGTTAGGGCCTGGACTTCCACCAAGAGCGGGCGCGTGCCCTCCATGGTGACGACGATGGCGCTACCGGAGGCATTCACCATGCGCTCGGCCAAGAAGGCTTCGCTGGGGTTGCTGACGGGCACCATGCCCTGGCCCATCATCTCGAATACGCCGACTTCGCTGGTCGCGCCGAAGCGATTCTTCACGCTGCGCAACAAACGATAGACCTGAAACGGGTCGCCCTCTAAATACAGCACCGTATCCACGACATGTTCTAGCACGCGCGGCCCAGCGATGACGCCTTCTTTGGTCACATGGCCGATGAGCACCACCGAAATACCCGTTTGCTTCGCCAGCGTTTGCAGCAACAAGGCGCATTCTTTCACCTGGCTGACGCTCCCGGCGGTGGTGTCTTTGTGGCTGGTGTACACGGTTTGGATCGAGTCGATGATGAGCAATTCCGGGCCGATGGCTTCGACTTCTTGCAGGATGTGCTCTAGGGATGTTTCGGTCAGCAAAAACAGTTCTTCGGCGGTGATGCCCAGGCGGTCGCCGCGCATCTTGATCTGCTTGGCGCTTTCTTCGCCAGAGATATACAGCACGCGCCCGGTATCCTCGGCAAACTCGGCGGCCACTTGCAGCAAAAGAGTGCTTTTGCCAATCCCAGGATCGCCCCCGACGAGGATCAAACTGCCGGGAACCAGGCCGCCGCCCAGCACGCGCGCGAATTCATCATTACGCACAAACAGCCGCGCTTCGGCTTCTTGGGTGACCTCTGTATAGCGCTGGGGCTTACTGCGTCCGGCGTAAGGATTGGGGGTGCCGCTGCTTTTGCTGCTCGCTATGTCTCCCTGTTCTGTAATTTCGACAAAGCTGTTGAATTCGCCGCATTGCGGGCAGCGGCGCAAGTATTGCAACGAGCGTTTGCCACAGCTTGCGCATTCATAGGACGTGCGTTGTTTTTTAGCCATGATGCTTTCCTTTCGCAGATGGCCTGGCGAAACAATCACCGAGAGAAATAGTACAACGTATTGTTCGCCACGGCGTAAAAGTGCCCACCTTCTGGGTTGGCGATCCCGCCCGACAGATTCTCGAAAGCGTTGAATTGATTCAGCGGGCGGTAACCTGTGTTGACCGTGCCGCCCCAGGAGATGGTATAGAGCGTTTCGTTGGCGGGGTCGGTCACGAGCAATTGGCGGGCCAGCGGGCTGTTATCCACGTATAAGCTGTTCCCTGCGACGAGCGCCCCGGCGGGCAGGTTGAACAGGTCGAAGGGCGCCGCTGCCCCGCCCAGGTATTTTTGCAATGACCCATCCGCAAATAGGATGTAAATCGCGCCTTCTTCATCAATGCCCAGGTCAACCGCATTCGCCAGGCTGGGCCGGTTGTCACCGGTGAAATATTCTTGCGGGGCGTCGCTGTAAAGCCCATCGTTGGGCACGTAGCGCCAGATTTGCTCGGCGCCTGCATCTAGCACATATAAATTCAGGCGCCACAGGGCCACCCCCACAGGGCGCGACCAAGTGCTGGGCGTCACCAGACGAAATGCGCTCGCTTCGTTGAATGTTTCGCTATACCACACCAGCAAGCCGCTTTCATCTAGCGCGACAGGCACGTTCGTGCCGCCAGTGGGCAGCCCGCCACGCACCATCCATTCAATATCGACCAGTTCATCCACCACTTCGAAGGCGATATTTTGCCCCTGAAACAGAATCGGCTCTTGGCGAACTTCCACGAGGGTCGTGCCGTCTTCGCTGAGCACATCCTGGTAAACGGCATCGGTGGTGCGATCCAGGGTATAGAGCGTAATCCAGTTGCCCGCAACCGGGCCGCGCAGTTGCGCGTTTTCTTCAAAGCGGCGCAGGGGGGTTACCTCGCGGCGGGTGATCCGGTCGAAGCGATCCAGGTTATTTTGGGCTTCGCCCGCGATGCGGCGCATTTCTTCGTCGCCGGGGCGTTCGTTTTCGCACAGCAACGCCTCCTCGCGCACGATGGCCCAGCGGGCGCGGGCTTGGGTCGCGTTGTCGTCATCCAACGAAGCGCCGGGCGGCGGATTCGTGTTTTGCGCGGCATCTCGCAGTTCGATGACATCCAGGCGGCAGGCTTCGAAATCGGTGTTGTCTGTGTCGCTAAGCGCCAGACCGATGACCACCACCCCCACCACCAGCGGAATAATCAAAGCGACCAACACGACCAGATTGGCCAGCAATACGTTACGCGGTTCGGGCGCTTTGTCATCCGCGCTGAGCGGTTCGGCGGCGGGTTCGTCGGGTGTTTGGGTTGTTTCTTCGGGAAAGAGGCGGTCCCACAGGCGATTTAAGCGATTGGCGCTGCCGTTTAGCCCCTGCGCGATGCGCCGCCGCAAGGAGAGCCTCGGCGCGGGTGCCGTTTCAGGTTCCGCCTCGGCAGAGAGGGCAAGGGCACGGGGCGG
>DAOTVD010000213.1:0-3000 GCA_034437075.1 Anaerolineae bacterium | reverse complement strand
GGGATATAGCGCTCCAGAAAGCCGGGTGGGTTAGCGGGGAGGGTCAAAATCGGGACGAAGGTGCGCGTCAGATAGGCCAGAAAGAAGGCCAAGATCAGCATCAGCACATCAAAAGCGACCTGCAACCCAAACAAAAACAGCTTGATGCGTTTTTTGCGTTTTACGTATGGCTTGGGTTCCAGAGTTCGTGCCACACCCGCCGACCGCCCTTCAGCAGCAACCCGCTGAGGATCATCAGATGCAGGGGCCAGGCCGTCTTGTGCCGATAGTGCATCCGGTAAAACATCAGCGACGCCCGATGAAACTCGCCGCGTGTGCGCGGATTCTGCCGACTCGCGGCCCGCTTCACGTGCAGCACCGTCACCGCTGGATTGTAATAGATCGTCCAGTTCGCTTGTTTTATCCGATACGCCCACTCTATATCCTCCGCATACATAAAAAAGCGTTCGTTGAGGAGGCCAACCGCGTCGATGGCATCGCGGCGCACCATCATAAACGCGCCCACAACCGAATCCACTTCGGTTTCCACATCTGGGCTTAGGTATGTCATATTATACTGCCCAAAGATACGGCTGTGCGGGAACAAACGGCCTAACCCAGAAAAACGATAAAAACTCACCATCGGTGTCGGGAACGACCGCCGGCAGGCCAAATCCAGGCTACCATCGGGCAGCACCAGCTTCGGGCCCGCAGCCCCCATACGTGGTTCCGCGTCCATGTAGTGTACCATTTTTTGCAAAGCGTCCGCAGGCAGTTCGGTATCCGGGTTTAAGATCAGCGCGTAGCGCGGCGCGTCCGGCGCCGAGGGTTGGCCGAAGCCCAGATGGCGCAAACCAAGGTTATTGGCCGCGCTGAATCCGTCGTTGGTGGGGTTAGCGATAAGCGCCACTTGGGGGAACTCCGCACTGACCATCTCGGGGCTACCATCCGTGCTGGCGTTGTCCACCACGACGACGCGCAAAGCGACGCCCTCGCTAGCCAGCACGGTTTGCAAACAGCGGCGCAACAGGCCGCAGGTATTCCAGTTAACGATTACCACGCCAATATCCATCATGGGCGCGATTGTAGCATGGGCCGGGCCAGCGATCAAAACTAGGCGTTTTCGGCCAAGAGCGCCTTGCGCTTTTTGGTCTCTTTCTGGCGCAGGTCGGTGTCCAAGATGCGTTTACGCAGGCGCAAGCTCTGCGGGGTGACCTCTAGCAGTTCGTCATCGGCCAAAAATTCGATGCATTCATCCAGGCTCATGTTGCGCGGCGGCACCAGGCCATCGACTGTTTCGCTAGGTTTGGCGCGGTGGTTGGTGACGTGCTTGGTTTTGGCTACGTTGACGGCCAAATCTTCTGCGCGCGCGTTTTCGCCCACCACCATACCTTCGTAGACATCCACGCCCGGCCCAATGAACAACTTGCCTCGGCTTTGCGCGTTCAGCAGGGCGTAGGATGTGCTGGTGCCTTTCTCCCAGGCGATGAGGCTCCCGTTTTGGCGCTGGGGCACTTCGCCGCCGATGGGGGCGTAGTCATGAAAGATGCTATGTAGCTGGCCCATGCCGCTGGTAGCGCGCATGAAGTTGGACTGAAAGCCGATCAAGAAGCGCGTCGGGATGTAGTAGCGCATGAAGGTCATGCCGTTTTCCGAGAGCATGTCGATCATCTGGCCGCGCCGCCCGCCGAGCATTTCCATCACCGTCCCGGCCATTTCGTCGGCTACGTCTACATGCAATTCTTCGATGGGTTCCAGGGTTTGGCCTGTGTCGGGGTCTAGCTTGTAGATGACTTCTGGCTTGCTGACCTCAAATTCGTAACCTTCGCGGCGCATGGTTTCGATGAGGATGCCCAGGTGCAATTCGCCGCGCCCGCTGACCGTGAATTTCTCCGGCGATTCGCCATCTTCCACGCGCAAGGCCACATTGCTGCGTGTTTCATTGAAAAGCCGTTCGCGCAAACGCCGCGAGGTACCGAAGCCGGTTTTGCCCTCGCGCCCGGCAAAGGGCGAGGTATTCACGCCGAAGGTCATGCGCACGGTGGGTTCTTCCACGGCAATCGGCGGCAAGCCCTCGGTGACATCTGGGTGCGCGATGGTGTCGCTAATGTTCAGCGGGTCTAGCCCGGCGAAGGCCAGAATATCCCCGGCTTCGACCGCTTCGACTTCTTCTTTGGCCAGGTTATGAAACGTGAATAGATATTCCAAGCGCCCGTTAAGGCGCTCGCCCGCCGCCGTGAGGCGCACGACGTTCATGCCCTTGGTCAGTTTGCCCGAGGCCAAGCGCCCAATGCCGATCTGGCCCTTGTAGTTGTCATATTCCAGGGTCGTGACCAGCAAGCGCGCGGGGGCGTCGTCAGCCACTTGCGGCGCGGGGACTTGCGCCAGAATGGTGTCGAACAGCGGCGCCAGATCATCGTTCAGCGCGTCGGCGCGATGCCCCGCGCGGCCTTCAAGGCCGATGGCATACACCACGGGGAAATCAGCTTGTTCGTCCGTAGCGCCCAGTTCGATGAATAAGTCAAACGTTTCGTTGAGCACTTCCTCGGGGCGAGCGTTCGTGCGGTCAACCTTGTTGATGACCAAGATCACCCGCAGGCCGAGTTCTAGCGCCTTGCGCAAGACAAAGCGCGTTTGCGGCATCGGCCCCTCGACGGCATCCACCAACAGCAGCGCGCCATCCACCATATTCAAGACGCGCTCTACCTCGCCGCCAAAGTCGGCATGGCCGGGCGTGTCCACGATGTTAATCTTCACATCCCCCCAGCGGATGGCCGTATTTTTGGAGAGAATGGTGATACCGCGCTCGCGTTCTAGGTCGTTGCTATCCAGCACGCGCTCTTGCACTTGCGCGCCCTCGCGAAAGACGTGCGCTTGTTTCAGCATCCCGTCTACCAATGTGGTCTTGCCATGATCGACGTGCGCGATAATGGCGATATTCCGAATATGCGCTTTGTTTTGCATGTGGGGTCCTTATATCTGTGCTGTGCGTATTGTATCAGAAAGCGCGCGCGGGCTGCG
>DAOTVD010000212.1:0-7031 GCA_034437075.1 Anaerolineae bacterium | reverse complement strand
TTATGGGGGGTATCGTGACCTATGTGGTGCTGTGGTTGGGGCGCCGCGCCGAACGACAGCACCATGGCCTAGAGCGGATGTTTCGCCTGTATAATCTTCAGCAAGACCTGCGCGCGTTGCCGCCAGAACCTTCTGCCGAGCAGGCCGACCATATGCACGCTCGGCTGGATGCATTACGCGGCGACCTGGGAAATCAGCAGGCAGTGCCATTGCATGAGCACGAAAGGAGAGAATAAGCGTCTGATGGATCATCCAAAACAGATTGACACGCCGCGTATGGTCTTGCGCCATCTGCAGGCCACTGATGCGGATACCATTTATGATTATCTTCAAGAACCCGAAATCGCCATGAATGTCTTGTCGATTCCCTATCCCTATACCCGGCACAACGCGATAACGTTCATTGAATGGGCGACTGAGAAAATGGCCGAGCAGCCCACGTTTGTGCTAGAACGCCGCTCCGATGAGCAAATGCTGGGGGTTATCGGCGCCATGTTCGAAGCCCCTCACCGCCGGGTTGAGATCGGCTATTGGTTGGGCAAACCGCACTGGGGCCAGGGGTATATGAGCGAAGCCGCGCGGGTGCTCGTGCGCTATATCTTTGACGCTTATCCGAGTGTCCAACGGATTTATGCTGAATGTTTTCCTTACAATGTGGGGTCGGCGCGCATCATGCAGAATGCCGGGATGCAGTATGAAGGCACCTTACGCCAACATGTTTTCCATGCTATTCGGGAGGAGAATATGGATGTGGACTTTTATGCGCTATTACGTCAGGACTACATAGGGCAACAAACCACATGAGTGATGTGTACGGTATCGCAGTTCGCGAAATAGAAGATGTTTTGTTGCTACTGCAACAGCACCTGGGCCTGCTATTCCGCCAGGTTGCCGAGCAGAAATGGCAATCCCTAGAAACGAGCGATGAGCAGTTTACGCTGCAAGTACATGATGCAGAGGCGGAGGCAGTATACGCGACAGCGGATTATCCGATCTGGTTTCAAGTCGAGCAGACGACGCGCGCGGCTGAAATCGAAACGTTACTTTACCAGCATCTGGCGGACGATGTGGCATTGTTGCAGCGTGGCCAATTGGCCGTTGGGTTGCGCGGCACCAGCCAGCAGATGGTCGATGTCGGGCGGACGGCGCGCATTATGGGCAGTGGCGCGCTGGATGTGCTGGCCACACCCGCGTTGGTCGCCCTGGCCGAAGCCGCCGCCATGAATGCCTTGCAAGGTCGCTTGCCAGAAGGCAAAACCAGCGTCGGGACGGCCATCGAGATCAAGCATATCGCGGCCACGCCGCCTGGCGTGGCGGTTCGTGCGGAAGCTGTTATCACCAGTTTGCGTAAACGCGGGGTGCGCTTTCGCGTCCAGGCTTGGGACGTGTACGAGATTATCGGCGAGGGCACCCACCAACGCCGGATCGTCGACATGGCGAATTTTATGGTGCGTGTGGGTGGCAAAATCCAACACTAAGCTGGCGAGATCAAAGAGAAGACCATGCTAGATATTCTTGTGAACGTCATCGGCCCGGTGTTCATCATCGTCGGGGTGGTGGCACTGGCTGGGCGTCGTCTGGAAATCGACACGCGCGCTTTATCTACGGCGATTGTGTATTTGATGGGGCCAGCGCTCATCCTGGATGGCATCGCGAACGCGGCCCTGGATGCCGAGGCCCTGGCCCAGGTCGGCGCGATGGCGGTTGGTGTAGCGCTCATCATGGGGGGTATCGGTTGGGGAGTCGCCCGCGTGATGGGCCTCTCCGCGCCGCAAGAGAGCGCGCTCATTATCTCGTTAATGCTCGTCAACGCGGCCAACTATGGTATTCCGGTCAACCGTTTTGCGTTTGGGGATGCTGCCGAGGATTTCGCGGTGGTGTATTATGCTTTGTCGGCAACCGTGGTGGTGGCGGTTGCCATTTTTGTCGGTGCGCAAGGCAAAGACGGTGCGCGAGCGGCGTTGCGTCAGGTGCTGACGGTGCCTTTGAGCTACGCGGGTTTCATTGGCCTGGGCCTAAGCTTAACTGATACGGCTTTGCCGTTGCCCATCGAACGCGCGGTGGGCGTGCTGGCGGATGGGGCCGTGCCCGCGATGCTCGTTGTGCTCGGCTTGAGCCTATCGCGCTTGCGTCTGGATAGCGATCCGCGCTTGGTGGGTGTGGGTGTGGCGCTACGTCTGATCGTAGGGCCTGTGGTGGCGTTGGGATTGGCCACGTTGTTGGGGGTGGATGGCTTGCTGCGCCAGGTGACAGTCGTGCAGTCCAGCATGCCGACGGCGGTGCTAGCGAGTGTCATCGTGGCAGAATTTGGCGGCGATGCGCCTTTAACCTCAGCCATTATTCTGGCCAGCACCCTGGTCAGCATCCTGACGCTGAGCGTCGTTATCGCGGTGGTTTAGGTTGCTTGACGTCTTCGCGCAGATGGCGTATGCTCGAAGTCCATCTGTCGGCCTTATGAAAGGAGGTGATCCGTTGCTACACACAGAGACGATCAGGAGGACCCTCCCGAGTTGACGTCAGTTGACGACTATTGAGGGAGGTGTTCTCACGTCTCCCGGTTGAAAGGCGCCTGCCCCTTACATCGCGTAAGGGGCAGCGTCGATTCTAGAATGTTTGTTTTGGGTTTGCGCGGCATCCTGGGCGGGGTACAATTAAGCCATGGTCGATTATGTGAACTTCGAATTGCAAGTAGATGCCCTGGCGGAGGGATTCTACCGGGTGCGCGTGCTGGATGCGCCCCAAGATTTGGGTGATGAAGTACCCGCGCATGACTTCCGCCCCCCGTATGATGACAAGACAATGCAGCGTATTCTCTGGATTCTGAGCGGCGAACGGCGCCCAAAAGGCATCACCCACGAGCAGACCGCGCGGCAATTTGGCGAAGCGCTCTTTGGCGCGGTGTTCGCTGGCCCGGTCTACCAGGCGTATCAGGACGCGCGCATCTATGCCGCTCGGGAAGGCGTCGGCTTGCGCTTTCGGTTAAATCTGGGCCGGGCGGGGCGCTTAGCGAGCTTACCATGGGAATTTCTGCGCGACCCGAACGTTGATTTTTTGGCGCTCTCACGGCAAACGCCCTTGGTGCGCTATAACGAGCAACTTGTGAATTTGCAGCGCTTGCAAAGTGACTTACCCCTGCGCGTGATGGTCATGATTTCTGCGCCAGAAGGCTTGCCCGCCGTGGATGAAGCATCCGAACGCCGCAATATGTTGCGGGCCACGGCCAATTTGCGCGATCAAGGGCTGGTGGAATTGACCTTTGTGGAGGATGCGTCGTTGCGCACCTTGCAGCGCGAACTACGCCAGGGTGAGTATCACGTATTTCACTATATTGGCCATGGGTATTACGACGAAAAAACGGAAGTCGGCACGCTCATTCTGGAAGACCCGGTGCAGCATCGCGAGCCCTACCCCGTGCGCGGCGAAGAATTGGCGCGCGAATTGCACGAAGAGCAGACCCTACGTCTGGTGGTGCTGAATACCTGCCATGGCGCGGCGCATGATGTGCGCGACCCCTTCAGTGGGGTGGCGTCTAGCCTAGTCAAACGCGGGATTCCGGCGGTGGTCGCGCAGCAGTTCGAGATTACCGACCAGGCCGCAATTGCCTTCTCTGAGGAGTTTTACCGTGCGGTGGCCGAAGGGATGGCCCTGGAAGCCGCCGTGGCCGAAGGGCGCCGCGCGATTGCCACGACCCTTCAGAATACGGAATGGGCCACGCCGGTTTTGTTTTTATACAGCGGCGAGTCGCACACGATTTTTAATTTTCCTGAAATACGCGAGCCCACCCTTGTTGAGCGCGTCTTGCCCCCCGCGCGGCGGGTACCGCTCTTGCTCAGCGGGGCCATTGCGGTAGTCGTGGTCTTGCTCATGTTCTTGGCGGGGGCGTTTGGCGACCAGGATGCGGTGGGGATGGCCCCGCCCACAGCTACGCCCATCCCGAATGTTGATCTGGTGGTGAGCGATGTGCAGATTTCGCCGCGTAATCCGCGCCCTGGTGAGTTCGTGAGCGTCTTTGTAGAAGTGCAAAACCAGGGCACGGACGATGCGCCACCCTTTGCCGTAGAATGGCAACCGAGTATCGCCTCACCCGGCGGGGTGGTGACCGCGCAGGCGGGCGGCCTGGCAGCGGGCGGGGTTTTGCGCCAAACCCTAACGGCGCGCTTCGGCTGGTGGGGCTTGTTCATCAGCCAGGCGCGCGTAGACCCCGAAAACGTGCTGATCGAACCGCAAGAGCAAAATAGCCGCACGGCCCCGGTGCGCACCACCACCACCCAACCCTTCATCATCGACTTTGACGAAGCCTTACCCAATGGTGAACTCGTGCGCCAGAACCAGCCCGTACCATTCGATCTATTTGCGCCGTGGGGGTTTCGTATTGAAGCCCAAGCCCCGGATAACCCCCTATGCACGAACGTGGTGCCCTGGTTTCGGTTTATTGGCATTTCGCGCGTGGCCCTGACGACCGGCCTACCCAGCGACCCGAATCAATGCACCGATGCCCAACTCGTGATCTTGTTTGATGCCGAACGGCCCGATACCAATCCCGCTGGGGTTAGCGGCTTGGCGGTGGATTTTCCCCCCGGCAGCGGGTTGTATACGCTGACCACCTATCAGGATGTGGCGGGGACGGTGCAATATGGTTTCGAATCTGGCGCGAATGATCCTGTGCGCGGCCTGACGCTAGAGACCTCGCCGAATGTCGCCGGGTTTGGCCGGGTGTTCCGCGCGGAAATCGACACTGGGGGCGCGCCCTTGCGCGTGACGGAATTGCGCTTACAGGCGCCTTAAGGCCGTCATTCCAATGTAATGCTCACCGGGCAATGATCCGAGCCAAGCACATCGGCATGGATGCGCGCGGCGCGTACACGCGGCAATAAGTCGTCACTCACGAAGACGTAATCAATCCGCCAGCCGACGTTTTTCTCGCGCGCGCCGCCTCGGTACGACCACCAGCTATAAGCGTCTACGCTATCAGGATTCAAGCTCCGAAATGTATCGACATATCCAGCGCCGATGGCTTCGTCGATCCAAGCGCGTTCTTCTGGCAAAAATCCGGTGGTTTTCTCATTTTGTTTGGGGCGGGCCAGGTCGATCTCCGCATGGGCGGTGTTGACGTCGCCCATGAAAATCACGCCTTTGCCCTCCGCGCGGCGCGCGTTGCAATAATCCAGAAAGGCGGCTTTATAGGCCATTTTGAACGGGACGCGGCTATGGTCGCGGCTGCCATTCGGGAAGTACGCAGTCAGCAGCACGAAATCATCATATTCGGCTACGATGGTGCGGCCTTCGTCGTCGTATTCTGATATGCCTAGCCCGATGGTCACGTTTTGGGGTGCCACTTTGGTGTAAAGCGCTACCCCGCTATAGCCTTTGCGCGTTGCTGAGGCCCAATAGACCTGGTAACCGGGCACGTTCAGTAGCTCGTCATCCAGTTGATCGGGCGAGGCTTTGGTTTCTTGTAGGCCCAGGATGTCGGGTTGGGTTGCTTCTAGCCATTCGCGGAAGCCTTTTTTCTGTGCGGCCCGAATGCCGTTGACGTTCCAGGCGTAAATTTCCATAGCCGATGCGTTACTCCTGTAATGATCCTTTGTTAGGTTATGGTTATGCTGATGGGACGAAACCGCCCACCCAGCACAGGCTCTTGTATGCTAGCAGATTCTAGGCTGGCGACCAGGTCGGGCGTCAGCAAGATGTAATCAGTGCGCTGGGCTGCCCCTGCGCCGTTTGTCCAGGTGTAGCGCCCTTCTGCCTGAGGATGCAGCGCGCGGAAGCTATCCACGAAGCCCAGCGCCAGCAATTCATCCACCCAGGCGCGTTCCTCGGCGGTGCTGCCTGGCCCGTGATAGTCTGGCTGGGTGGTGTCGGCGGTGCGGTGCGCGATATGCAGAGCCGCACATAAGACGATACTCGTTCCTTCAGCGCGCCAACGTTCTAGCGCATCCCGCCAGGCATGTAAAAACGCCAGCTTATAAAACCAATCTTGCCGCCCGGCGTTGCCTGTTGGCGCGATGAGGTTGACGAGGGTGAAGCGCGGCAATTCGGCGATTAGCACCCGTTCTTCGCTATCATAGCGGGGTAGCCCTAGCCCATTTTGCCACCCCCTGAGCGCCAGGCGGCTCAGGACAGCGCTTTGGTTCAACCAACGCGCATGATACCCCTGGGGATGACGCGCGTTCAACGACACGGCACCCGGCGCCTGGCCCTGTAAACAGATGATGTCTGCGTCGTGCTGCGCGATCCAATCCGTAAACGCTGTGTCGTCCCAGCGCGGCACGCCGCCCATGTTCCACGCGAGAACCCGCATGGTTTAGTTCCAAAAGCGGAACATATCCAGCCCTTCGAGCGCCAGCCAGTACGGCACGCTGACCCAATCCATCATTTGCTCGATCTGATCCCAGAATGGGTTGGCAAAACTCGGCACGCTGAACATGAAAAAGAGTAGCAACAAGGGCAGAAATCCGAACGAGAACGCTTGTTGCACGATATGCTGCGGTATCCATGGTGCTAGGGCCTGGAAGCCATCCAAGGGCGGGATGGGCAGCAGATTCAGCACTACGGCGGTGAACTGCAACAGGATGGAAAAAGCCAGCGCGGCCTCTATGCGCACATCGTCCGGGCTACCGAAAAAGATGTACGCTTGAATATTCGGCACTTCGAGCAGGCCCACCGCGAAGGGGATTGCTAATAGCGCGGCCATGAGTAGATTTGAGGCTGGCCCGGCCAAGGAGACTGCCGTCGCCCACCACGGGCTGCGCAAGCGGTGTTTTTCGATATACACCGCGCCGCCCGGTAAGCCGATACCGCCCAGGGCTAGGAAGACCAGCGGCAAAATAATGCTGAGCAGCGGATGGGTATATTTCAGCGGGTTAAAGGTGAGGTACCCTTTGTCTTTCACGGTGTAATCCCCGCCCATATAGGCCACGGCAGCATGCGAAAATTCATGCAAAGTCAGCGAAAAGACCCAGATGAACAACACAAGGCCGAATGACAAGAGCGCGCCGGGTTGCGCGATGGCCAGATATGCGAATAGCCCC
>DAOTVD010000211.1:0-3661 GCA_034437075.1 Anaerolineae bacterium | reverse complement strand
CCCCGTTGCGTTTTATGGTCAGCGTTTTGATTCCGATGTCCTGGAACGTCATTATCGGCCATGGGGTGTTGCAGTTCATCGCCATGTGGAATCAATATCTGTGGCCATCGATTGTGGCCCAAGACCCCGGCGACCAACTCATTCAGCAAGGGGTACGCAATGCTGTCGGCTCAACGGGCCAGCCCGATTTTGGGTTACTCATGACGGCGGGCATTGTGGCCAGCATTCCGCCGCTGATCGTCTTCATCATCCTCCAAAAGCAATTCATGAGCGGTTTTGCACTCACACGGGATAAATGATGTAGCCAATTGGGTAGTAGATGCGATACAGTGAACGGACTTACGAATTCTAGATAGATGAGGCGCTTATGCATCCCTGGCATGCTCTGCTGGATAAGCTAAACCAGGCCACCTTGGCCAGTGAGAATATCGAGTCACGTGCGGTGCCCGATAGCAAGCTTGCTTCTGGGTGGCTGGGCTATGATGGCGCGGAGGAAGCCGCCTTAAGTGCGCTCGAAGCGCGGCTAGGCTGCACGCTGCCGCCCTCATATCGGGAGTTTTTGAAAGCGTCGGATGGTTTCCTGCTGCCCGGCCCCGGCGTACAACGCCTCTACGGCACGCTGGATGTGCGCTGGTTCCGAGATGAGAACCAATTTCAGATCGACATCTGGCGCGAGTCGGTCGGGCCGGATGACCCGCCCCTAGAAGATGACCTGGGCGATTTGCTCGAAATCGCCGGGCCTGAACCGGGGGAGTCGGCGCGCTTATTGCTAAATCCGAATGTCATGGGGCGCGATGGCGAATGGGAAGCCTGGTTTTTTGAGGATTGGATGCCCGGTGCGGATAAATACCCCTCGTTTTATGCCCTAATGGAAGCGCGCCTGGCCGCCCAGTATGCTACAAATGCGCTCCAACGCGAACAGCATACGAGTGGGGCAGGGGCGCCCGGCGCCGCGCTAGACCTATTACAACAGCTTAAAGCTTTCAAAGCTCAGTATGCGGTCATGTTCCCCTGGTCAGTGATTGACATCGACACCCAAATCGCGCGCGTGCGTGCTATCCCCACGGATGACCCGGCGCACTGGATAGCCGAGCTCAGCGTGATAGAAAGCGAGCTAGCCGAGTTCGCCCGCCAGCATCAGGTCAGCTTTCGGGATTGGACGGCCATTCTGGGGGATGCGCAGCGCGTGCGCGAAGGGGCGCGCCAGGCCATTCAGGCCCAGACGCGCGGCGTGATGGCGGCCATGATGCGCAAGACCATTAAGGACTTGCGTTAGGATTTGTTTTTCTGCAAATTTTGCATCACGGGTGTAAATGAATCCTGGAATTTGGCGGGGTATTCGCTGCGGCTGAAATCATTGATGGCGTCCCAGTTCGCGGCGATGTCTTCGGGTGTGATCTCGCCGGTGATGGGCAGCATTGCGCCTTGCGTGCGCTCCCAGCGCAGCCGGGCATACCATCCGGCGCCGACTTCCCACAAGCCGCCTGTCTCTTTGTTATCCTCGTGGCACACATACGCCACCAGGGGGCTTACAAACTCTGGGCGCAAGGCCTCCACAACTTCCGGCTCCAAGATAGTTTCGGTCATGCGCGACCCAGCCAGCGGGGCGACGGCATTCACGATGATGTTATATTTGGCACCTTCCAGGGCCAGCGTTTGCGCGAAGCCATACAGCCCCAGTTTGGCGGCGGCATAATTCGCTTGCCCAAAATTGCCAAAAATACCGGAGGCCGAACTGGTCATGATGACGCGGCCATAGCCCGCTTCGCGGAAGTGGGGCCATGCGGCTTTGGTCACTTTGTAGGCGCCGCGCAGGTGTACCAAATGCACCATATCCCAGTCTTCATCGGCCATTTTGGCGAAGCTCTTATCGCGCAGAATGCCCGCATTGTTGACCACAATGTCAATTTGGCCGAAGGTGTCTAGCGCGGTTTGGATGATTTTGTCGCCAGCGTCAACGGAATCATGATTGGCCACGGCCTCTCCGCCTGCCGCCTTGATCTCATTCACTACGTCATCAGCGGGGGACGTGTCGGCGCCTTCGCCCGTGGTGCTGACGCCCAGGTCATTGACGACCACGCGCGCGCCCCGGCTCGCCAATAGCAACGCATGGGTGCGCCCCAACCCGCGCCCAGCCCCCGTAACCACGGCAACTCGACCATCAAAACGATAATTCGACATTTTTTGCTCCTAAATTTGCGATTGAATATCAAATTTTTGTTCGTTCAGTGTAACCTGTTTCCGGTTGTCCTGCGCCCTGATTTAGGTTAACTCCACTGTGAATTTAAGGTCAGCAAAATAGATGACCATTCCCGTTTCGATGCGTACCGGGTTATTTGGCTGTAACCGACTGTTATAGACCCGCGTGCCGCCCTTGCTGCCAAGGTCTTCCAGGAACCATTCGTCCTCTTTTAAGATAAACCGTGCATGATGGCGCGAAATACGCCGATTCCCCAGTGGCCCCAAATCCACATCCACGAAATGGTTTTGCTCGGCCACCGTTCGCCCGACAGTATGCGCATCTTTGGTGCCGATTACGTCGAATATCTGGCCGTCATCGCTGTATGTCAGCCGAATTTCTGGCACAGGCGCCGTGCTGCGCCCACAATAGTAGCAATAGTTGGCGGCGGGCACGAGCGGCGTCTCGCAATAGTGGCACAACGGAATCTCTTCTTGGGCCAGCAAATTCCCGCAATTGTAACAAAACGGTTCGTCAGGACGACGCGCCGCACTACAGAATGGACAAAAGTTCGCGTCAAAAGCTGGGCGGTCGCTTATGATGGTCTCGTTGGAATCGCGCGTTGGCCCTGTGGGGGTGTGAACTGGGACGTGGCGCTTCTGCGGCGGTGGCGGCGGTGTTGGCTCGTCGGATAGCTGGGCGCGCAGTGGCGGCGTCGTCTGGCGTTCACGATAAGTATCTTCCATAGCGTCCAACGTATCGGTCGCTTTGCGCGAGGGTTGCTGGATGCCGGTCAGATCATCGACTTTGTCATCGTATGATTCAGGATAATCGTTAAGCATAATTGTTCTCTATGGCACAGCCGCTTTCAACTTACCATATCCATAAACCGGCATCTTGTCCAGCGAACTTGCATCTGTTTTGTCCTAATGCGAGGCCGTCAGCGGCATATCTTGTAGAGCGCGCCAGACGCGCTCTGGCGTAAACGGAATGCGCCGGATACGAACCCCTGTAGCGTTGAAGATCGCATTGCCCAGGGCGGGCGCGACCCCATCTTTGGGGATTTCGGCAATCGCTTTGGCACCAAACGGCCCGCTAGGCTCCACCGTTTGCACCAGAATTGTCTCTAATTCGGGCATTTCGTGCGCAGCGTAAATGCGATAGGGGCCAAGTTGCGGGTTGAGCATCGTGCCAGCCTCGTCGTATATCATCTCTTCGCAATGGCCATAGCCGAGCGCCTGCACCATGCCGCCCTCGACTTGCCCGCTCGCCGTGATCGGATTGATGACGACCCCTGCATCGACGGCCATAACCAGTTTGATGACGGTGACTTGGCCCGTCTCGATATCGACTTCTACTTCGGCAAATTGCGCGGCGAAGGGTGGTGGGCTTTCCATGCTGACATACGACGCGGTATGCATGATCTGGCGTTGCTGGTCTTGGTGCAAAGAATGCAGCGCGATTTTCTCCAGGCTGACTGAA
>DAOTVD010000210.1:0-5727 GCA_034437075.1 Anaerolineae bacterium | reverse complement strand
GCGGTGTCGGCAATCCGTTGCAGCGTCCGTGGCAGGCTTAAACCTTCCGCAATCGCGAGTGCTGCATTGTTGAGTATGGTTAGCGTATCCGTTGAGTGGAAATTATTCATATGTCAAACCTACGCATTTTAATCGTTGATGACCATGCTGTTGTACGAGCAGGGATCAAAAGTTTACTGGAATCGGAACCGGACTTCTCTGTTATAGCAGAAGCCGAAAATGGTACCGAGGCCGTACAGAAAGCCCAAGACCACACCCCCGATGTTATTGTGATGGACATTCGCTTGCCCGGTGGGATTTCGGGGATAGAAGCTTGCGAAGAAATCATGAAAAAATTACCAGAAACCAAGGTCTTGATGCTTACATCCTATGCTGAAGACGAACTGGTGAAAGATGCAGTTCGCGCCGGGGCTGTTGGGTATGTGCTCAAGCGCGTGGGCAGTGGCGAACTGTTAGAAGCCGTCCGCTCGATCTCCCAGGGTGACGCTGTGGTTGACCCGGCCATGACCAAAACGCTGCTGGACGAAGTGCGCCATGCTGCCGAAGTCCAGGAAGCCTCAGTGTTCAGCGAGCTCACGCCCCAGGAAATGCGTATCTTGGCCCTGATGGTAGAAGGCCAAACCAATCGCGAGATTGCCAAGAAGCTGTATCTGGGGGAAGGCACTGTGCGCAATTATGTCGGCAATATCCTCAGTAAGCTGAATGTCTCTAACCGGGCCGAAGCAGCGGTCTTTGCGGTAAAACACCATATCGACCGCTACATTCCGCCAGACGAAAGTTAAGTCTCGTCATCCACTTTGGACGGCACCAAACCCGGTTGTCGTCCGTTGTTCCGGCGTGCGGCAAATCCTAGGTCACGCCGGGGCAACATGGTTGCATCTGTTTCTAATTGGTCAGTCAAATCATACACGGACTGTTGCAGCATCTCTTGCGAGACCTGCGTCTGCTGGTTGTGGGCGGCCAACATCCGGGCATGCAAAGCCACTTCGCGCACAAATGCGCCGGTTTGGTCTACCAATTGTTCGGCAATGACCGAATGGCCGTCTTGCCATTGTGGCCCCATATAGCGCTTGAGCATGGCCGTCGCCAGGTCGGCATCTGCCACTGTGGGGATCATAAAGATGCGATCTAAGCGCCCAGGGCGCTTCGCGATGCGCTCATCAATGACTTCGGGATAGTTCGTGGTCGCCAGCAATAAGGCGCCTTTCGGGTTATTGGGTGACTCTAGCCCATCCAGAACGTTTAAGATGCGCGCTTTATCTTCTTTGCGCAAATACACGTCAATTTCTTCTACAATGAGCAGCACAGGATACCCAGCATTCGCGACGACATTCAAGGCATGATGAATCTTGTGAAACGACGCGCCATCATCGTCCGCACCGGAAACGTACACCACCACACGCCGCCGCTTGAGGGCCAATTTGGCCATGGCCGCGCATAGCATAGTCTTGCCTGTGCCAGGCGGGCCCACCAACAACAATTTGCGAAACGGCGCCAGATTCAACTCTTTGTAAATGGGCACGCCATCTTTGAAAAACGACTCCATATCTAGGTAAAGTTCATTTTTCAAATCTTCGCTGAGCACCACGTCTTCCCATTCTACCGTGGGCTTAAAATGCGTGTTTGTCCCGCCGATGATGTAGACATCTTGGCGCCGGGTGGGGCGGCGCGCGGCATCATTGCACAGTTGCTCGAAAGCCACCCAGCCTTCGAGTTGATCGGGCGGTACGAGGCAAATGGCAATGATATTGGGGTCATCATCCCGATAGTATGATGAGACGTACAACACCTCGAACGGTGTATCGTCTTTTTCAAAGCGAAACGTATAAGCCCCGACGCTTTCACCCAATACTGGTTTTTTGCCAGGGATAACGTATTCGCTAATGCGGGTCACTTCGGGGCATTCTAGCGCCGCGCACCCCACAAAACGCACTTTGCCTTTCAAGCGTTTACCGGGCTTGATGCGCTCCTGGGCCAATAAATTTCCGCAGGCGTCAGACGCCCATAACACCTGATACGGTTGGTTGGGGTTACGTTCTTGCCAGGCCGTTTGTGCCCACGCTACTAAACTTTCATAACGCATGGTCCATTTCATAACGTTACCATCTCATCCCTTGGCTGATCTGTCAATGTCCGGCCTATAGGTTGCGCATGTAACGCGCATCGCACAACACCTCAAACAATACATTGTAGACGCATTCACTTTGCAGCCCTATTATATAGGGGACTGCCTTGAAAAGAATGGATGAGCATGCCAAACGTTTCCCTAATTATGACAGTGCTCAACGAAAGTCAGACCATTCGTCATTTGTTGACGAGCCTGCGCGACCAAGAACACCCCCCCGATGAGATCGTAATTGTCGATGGTGGCAGCACCGACGACACCGTGGCCATCATCGAGTCCTATGCAGAAGCTTTGCCCATTCGTTTGTTACATGCGCCCGGTTGTAATATTAGCCAGGGGCGTAATCGGGCCATTGCGGCGGCCCACGGGCCGATTATCGCCGCGACCGATGCGGGGGTGCGCATCCCGCCGGACTGGCTGGCACGGTTATTGGCGCCCTGGCAGGGTGAGCACCCACCGGCAGCCGTTGCGGGATTCTTCTTGCCCGACCCCGACCCGGCGTCCGCTTTTCAGGTGGCCATGAGTGCGACGGTCTTGCCCCAACCGGATGAGATTATCCCCGATAAATTTTTGCCCTCTAGCCGTAGCGTGGCTTTCACCAAAGCGGCCTGGGAAGCCGTGGGGGGCTATCCCGAATGGCTAGATTACAGCGAAGACCTCATCTTTGATTTGCGCCTGAAAGCGCGCTATGGCGATTTTAGCTTTGCCCCGGCGGCGGTCGTGTATTTTCGCCCGCGCGAAACCCCGCGCGCTTTTTTCAAGCAATATTATCGCTACGCGCGTGGGGACGGCAAAGCGGATTTATGGCGCAAGCGCCATGCCGCGCGCTATGTGACCTATGGCGTGCTCATCCCCGGTTTAGCGCTGGGGGGTTGGCTGGTGCATCCGGCAGTCTGGAGCGGGTATCTGCTGGGGGGGGCGGTTTACTTGCGCGCGCCGTATAAGCGCTTGCCGCGTTTGTGGGCTGACCTGGGCACGGGGCGGCGCTTACTGGCGATCCTATATGTGCCGGTCATTCGCGTTGTTGGGGATGTGGCTAAAATGCTGGGCTATCCTGCCGGGTGGCGCTGGCGCTTGCAGCACCGCCCGCCGGATTGGCGCCAACCGTAAAGCCCTTGCACATCGGCGGCAGGTGGCGCACAATCAAAGTAGCCAAATGACCAGTGGCACAGAGCACGTTGGAGCACGTCAATGAAACAGGATACGCATAAAGAAAATTATCGGGTTGTGATTGTCGATGCCGATTTTTACGCGCGGCATGCCTTAAATGCTTATCTCGCCTGGGATCGTCGTACGCGCGTCATCGGGTGTTTTGCACGCTTGCCCGACTTGCAGCGCTACCTGGAAACTCTGCCAGACCATGAACACCCTGACGTAATTCTGGTCGATGGAAAGTTATTGCCTAGCGCAGAAGACA
Source organism: Anaerolineae bacterium (assembly GCA_034437075.1). Taxonomy (GTDB): domain Bacteria; phylum Chloroflexota; class Anaerolineae; order Aggregatilineales; family J027; genus DAOTVD01. The sequence continues at coordinate 2,185 of DAOTVD010000210.1, read as the reverse complement.
CCCAGCGGGAAATTGCCACCATCCGCCAACATAGCGCGGCACGTTTATTGGTATTGGCGCACACGGCCCGCCCGGAGATTGCCGAGGCAGCACATACCGCCGGGGCGCAAGGCTATCTGCTGCGCGATGATGTGGGGCTGCATGTCTCTTGGTTAATTGTGTGGGCTAATGATTATGATTTTGTGGTCTCGCCACAAACAGCGGCCATCTTCCCGGAGGCGGCAGTGTTACCTGAAGGGCGTACGTATCCAGATTTGACGAATCGCGTGCGCCAAGCCCTGATGCTGTGCGTCGTAGAAGGCATGAGCGCCGAACTCGCTGCTGATGAGATGGGCTTAAGCCCGCACACCATCCGCACCTACATCAAAGAAGGCTATAGTATCTTAGAAGCCGCTGACGAAATCGACTTTCCTGCGGCCCTAAGCCCCCAGGAAAAAGCCTTCATGCGCTTTACGGCCCTGGCATTGAATGATGAATACGATCTGCCCGATGAAGATGGATAGTTAACGAGATGGCACATGTTTTTTTAACGGGTGGCACGGGGTTTCTCGGTGCGCATATCGCCCGGCAATTGGTGGCTGGGGGGCATACTGTGCGCCTGATGCGGCGCAAGAGTAGCCGCTTGCTGGCGATTGGAGATTTGCCCGTGGAATTCGTGCTGGGCGACTTGTTCGATACGGAGCACCTGACCAAATTACTAGAAGGCATCGATTGGGTGTTTCATGTTGCGGCTGTGGCGGATTATTGGCGTACGGGCAAAGAATTGATCTATCGCGTTAACGTGGATGGCACCCGCCATTTACTCGAAGCGGCTCAGCGGGCGGGTATTAAACGTTTTATCTTCACGAGCACGGTGGCAGCGGTCGGTTGGCGCGGGGACGGTCATAACGCCGATGAAAACACATATTTCAACATTAGCCCGCGCATTTCGCCTTACGGACATAGCAAATTTTTAGCCGAAGCCGACGTGCAGCGCGCGGTCGAGGCCGGGCTAGATGCCGTCATCCTGAACCCAGCGGTCATCCTCGGCCCCGGCGACTTGAACCAGATTAGCGGGTCGCTCATTATCGAAACGGCGCGTGGGGGCGTCCCGGCGCTGGCCCAGCAAGGCGGCACGAACTTTATCGACGTGCGCGATGTCGCCGCTGCCCATATCGCCGCTGCCGAACGCGGGCGCTCAGGCGAGCGCTACATCCTGGGCGGGGTCAACATGACACATAAGGCTTTTACGCGCCTGGTGTGCGATGTGCTGGGCGCGCCTGTGCCGCGCTTGCCCTTGCCCGGCAATGTCGTTCCGGCAGTTGCGGCCCTGGCGGATGTTGGGCGCGCGCTTGGGGCGCAGCTTCCCGCCGATGGCAATCAACTGCGCTTAAGCCGCCGCGAAATTTATTTCGACACCAGTAAAATGTTAAACGAACTACACACGCCCCAGATCAACATCCGGCAAAGCGTGCAAGATACCTACGATTGGTATCGCGCCAATGGTTATTTATGATCCCTCGCGGGGGGCCAAGTCTATAAGGTCTAGCATGCGCTGGGCGATCATCTGGTTACCTGGTGGCGTGACATGCAAGAAATCAAACCACAAATCCTCTTCAACATCGGCAAATATCTCGGTTAGGTCAAAAATTTCCGGTTGCTGAGCGAGTTCGTCACGGGCTAGGCGGTAGGTTGCAGCATATAGATCGGCCAAATCAGGCGCCATTTGACTCAACACCAGTTCTTCTGTAGGCGTTAATGGCTTAACTTCCGCCGCTAAAGCGGGTTGCCAGAAGAAATAGACGTCAAAATCATACTGTGCTCCTAACTCAGCGACGAAAGTATGGGTATCCAGATAAACGTTGAAAACATCTTGAGCCAATGGCCGGATTGCGTCGTTGCTCAGACGGGGCGCGCCACCCTCCTCTGAGGCTGTCTGTTCTTCTACATCTTGAAACAAACGATTGGCAAAGTCGAAAGCATGTGAATTGGCGATGAGTTCATCGCGCAACCGTTCATCGAGTGGGGTTTCGAGCGTCCCCGCAAAAAGCGCTTCGAATGCACTTTGGTTCTGATGAGTACCAGCCCGCTCCATCTGATAGGCAGCAAAAACGTCGTTCAGCCCATCATAAAATATAACGATGTCTGGCCGTTGGCCTGCCATCAATTGGGTGACCAGCAGCATGGCGCTTTGGCGCGCGACGAA
>DAOTVD010000209.1:0-33937 GCA_034437075.1 Anaerolineae bacterium | reverse complement strand
CAAGGGCAAAAAAACCGCCACCAAACTAGCCAGAATAGTTTGATCTTCCATAATTATGTCGTACAGGGCCATCGGTCATCTCTCCTTCAGATGCTCACGATACTATCGACCAGAGGTGGCACGATAAGAAATGCGACGCCAGAAATCATCAACGTAATAGCCAAGTAAAGCGCGATTTTCAGGCGAAAACCGCCATCGCTGAAGATGATGGCCAGCGCGCCAATCGCAGCCAGCAGTAAAACCATGCCGCCCGTCAGGTTGGTCAGGAATACGAGTTCATCGGGCGTGAAGTCGGCCATGCTCATTCGCATTTGGGCCTGAGCGCCCGCCGCTGATTCGTCACTGGGCATCAGATTCTCGACCATATCGGCAAAATTCATCACCACGGAATGCACAAAGACCATTAACCCGGCCACCACGCCTTGCATCACCACCGCCAGGGCACCGAACGTGCCCGCTGTGAGGCGTCGCTTCGCGCGTAACTGGGTCGTTTTGGCCGTGAACAACGAACATAAATAGCCGACGCGCTCGGGGTCGCCGCCGATTTTGATGCCGCCATAAAAAATATCGGTCACCTCGTGAATGAGGCGGCTACCGCTTTCGCGCCCGAATTGGCGCCAGCAGAGCTCGGGTTCTACGAGGGCTTGTAAGCGCATGCTCAAGCGCTCGACATCGTCTTTGAGTACCGGGAAAGAGCTCAGGTCCAAGCGCAGCAAGGCTTGCTTGATCGTCGTGCCGCTAGAGGTGGTCATGCCACCTGCCGAGCGCAAAAATGTGCTGAACTCGACATCTTTCTTGGTGGTTTGGCGGTCACTCATGAAGCTCAGTACGCCGATAGGCGCTAGCAAGACCGCTAGCCACAGCAACAAATATCCGATAGGCAAGCCCACCACATAAGCCAGCGCGACACTCATCGCGCCGAGGGGCACCAGCACACGCGCCATGCGATACACGCGAATTTGTTCGGCGGAGCCCTGCCCCAACGCCGCCGTGATGATCTCCTGCGGTGCGCTACGGTAAATGATCCACGCGCTAAAGGCGCTCATCAACGCCCCCGCACCGACCATCATCAGCATCGCGTTTTTATCCATCGAATAGATCATGGAGGTAATCACCTGAATGATGACGATCAGCGCCACGGAAATCACAATCGAGGTAAAGGCATTCGACCACTGCTTCAGTGCCTCGACATTGCGTTCGTAATGATTCTCGTAATCTTCGCCCTGCACATGCGCTTCACGCGCCAGATAATCCGCGAGCGGCTCGCCGGAGGACAGCGCATCCGAGAGGCGCAGCAAAAAACTTTTCATATTGTCGGACTTGGCCTGGTTGCCCACCCGGCGGCATGCTTCGGGGTAGTCGAAGCGAAATTCATCCACCAAGCGGTTGATGGCCACGAAATATTCCGCCGCGTCGTTGTGGGTGCTGGCGGCCAGTTCGAAGGTCTTGCTGCGCGTGATGCCCGCCGATGCCATCGCCGACAAATAGGTCAACTGATAGAACATCGCGAAGGGCGACACCGGCTTAAAGGAGGTTCTGTCGCCGCGCTTCGGCGAGGATTTGGAAGAACTCATAGAAATCCGTCACACCCTTTTCTTGGTGCAGCTTTTCGAAGATTTGTGCGCGCCGCTTCAAGTCTTTGTAGATTGATTTGCGCTGGTGGGGCGGAATGCCGCGCTTGATCGCGATATGCTGCTCTAACAGATAGCTATTCATATAGCCGGGAAATTCGAAAACGTCCGTCGCCGGGTTCCAGCGAAACGCTTCTAAAAACGAAAAACTTTCCGAGACAGGGTCATAGCCGATGATCTCGTTAATGCTCATCACGCGCCGCGCGGCGCGCCCATCTGCCAGGCGGACAGCAGACTGGATCAGCGCCAGATTCAAGCTGTCGATATACGTTTTGGGGATGTTGATGGGCTCGCCGGTCAAGCGCTGGATGAGTTTTTCGACGCTGGCGGCATGAAATGTAGACATGACGCCATGCCCAGTTTGCATGGCCTGGAAGGCCACGCCCGCTTCCACACTGCGGATTTCGCCGACGATGATGCGGTCGGGGCGTTGCCGCAAGGCGGCCTTCAGAAGCTCGAACATGCCCACTTCGCCGCCCTTCGAGTCGCTGCCCATATGCCGGGTGACTTCCTGTACCCAGTTTTGATGCGGCACCTGGACTTCCGGCGTATCTTCAATCGTCACGATTTTGGCGTCCGGCTTCAGAAACGTGCTAATCGCGTTAAGGGTCGTGGTCTTGCCGGAGGCCGTCGCGCCGACCACAAACAAATTCATGCCAGCTTCGAGCATAAACGACAAATACGCCGCCATCAGATAATTCATGGTGCCGAACTCGATGAGTTCTAACACGCTGGTCGGCGTGCCGCCCGCTTTACGGATCGTAAAATTGCTGCCGCGCTTCGAAATCTCGCGCCCATACACGATATTGATGCGCGAGCCATCCGGCAGAACCGCGTCCACGAGCGGGTTACGCACCGTCACCGGGCTCTTGATCCACTCGCCCAGCCACACCGCAAAATCATCGACTTCATCGTGGGTTTGAAAAACGATGGACGATTGCACGCTTTTGAAAATCTTGTGCTCGATGAAAATATGCCCCACGCCGCTGCAACTGATGTCCTCGATGAACGGGTCGAGCAAAAGCGGTTGCAAAATCCCCAGGCCGACTTTGTCGCGCACGACGCGATAGCGCAGGGCCTCCAGTTCGCGTTGGGTCACGGGTATAGGCGCATTCGCCCGCCGCGCGCCCGCCGCAACCGGCGCCGTTGTGCAGATATGATCGACCAATTGCAACAGAAATGCTTTTTTCTCGTCGGGGTCAGCAATACGCCCAATATCTTCGGCCCACGTCACCAGCCGATCTTCCACCAGCGGCATCAGCGCGTTGACATCCACCACGGATGACGGTTCGATAGACACATGATGGTCGCGCGCGCCGGACGTATCCGGGTAAATATGCACGAACAGCCCTTCGGCAATCGGGTAAATGAGGTTGCGATATTCCAGATCGCTCAGGCGGCGGGCGGGCTTGGTGTAATAATCGGGGATGCCGATGTCATCCAAGGGCAAGCACAGCACATAATCGCGCAAAAAGGCGGACTGTGCGCAGGCCGCGTGCAGTTCTTCGGGCAAATGCGGCGCGACTTCTTCCCAGGTTAGCTGCGGCGTGGCGCTACCAGCCTCCAAAGGCAAAGCGAACGGAAAGACGGTGTGTGCCATCGCTTAGCCCCTCGCCTTGCTAATGGGGATGATACGCAGCCCCCAACCGGGTTCGACTTCGAAACCGACCACGGCCCCCGTAACGCCCCCACCCCCGCGCACTTTTAACACTTCTAACGTTTTGACGATCCGCTGACCGTCTTGCTCGGAGCGTAAGCGCAGATGGACGTCACACATCCCGCGTAGGGGGTTCATCAGCGTTTCTTCTAGCGCATAGGAATGCAACACGTTAATGATACTTGTGCCCGTGTCGGTCATGCGCTTGCTTTGCTCGAAATAGCGGATCACGGGCGAATTACCAGATACACTGTTCAAAGCCGCCGTAAAGGAATCGACCACCAGCAAATCGTGGTGCGCTTCGCGGCGCATGGCTTGCAGCAAGGCCGTCGGCGCGTACTCGCCCAGGTGTGATAACTCGACCGGGTAGATTTTAATGCGGGCCATCAGCAGGAAATCCAGCACATCCAGGTCGATGCTTTGCATCTGACGAACCAGGCTGCGCACGGTGCTCTCGCTGGTGAACATGGCCACCGTGAGCCCTTGTTGCAACGCGCCCCAGGTGATCTGTTGGGCCACTACGGACTTGCCCGCCCCAGAGCCGCCTTCGATGAGCGTGAGCGCGCCCAAGGGCAACCCTCCGCCGATTTTTTCATCTAACTCGGCATTGCCGGACGACATGAACTGGCGTTGATCTTCTTCGGATCGTTCAATCTGGTCTAACATCTTGCACCTCGCCGTTCAATTGCTCACGAAAAATTCAAAAGGGCCAATCTGGCTGCGGCCATCTGTGACGGTAAAAGCAAAACTATCCGCCCCGCTGCTGGTTTGCTCGTAGGTCAGCAATCCGGCGTCGATCTGCGCTTGCGTGAATGTGTCGCCCAAACTCAGCAGGCCCAAAGTGGGCGGGCTAGTCAGCGTATAGACCAAATCTTGCGGGGGCGTATCGACATCGCTAGCGGCCAATTGGATATTCTGAATGATCGCCTGGCCACCTTGGGGTACTGCCAAGCCGGTGTTGCGGGTCAGGGTTGGCGCTTCGTCGATCTGAACATCGACCGTAAAGGGGCCGACTGTATCTTTGCCATCGCTGAGCGTTAAGCTAAAACTATCGTCGCCGCTGCCCGTATGGGTGTATGTAACCGCCCCAGCGTCCAAGTCGGCTTGGGTGAAGCTTGCCGGGGCGAGCGTTCCGGCCAGGGGCGCGGCCAGCAGAGTGTAGGTCAAATCACCTATTGGGTCATCGTCATCCGTAGCAGCCAAAATATCTGCCGTTAGGGTGATTGTTTCGCCTGCCGCAAGCACTATCGGTCTTTGCGTCACCAAGCTCGGCATAGCATTGGCTTGCAGTATCTGTTGCAGGCGTAATCCATCCGCCGTCGCGAGTGCAATATGCAACGTACTAGCGGCGGATACGCCGTAGGGCAAATGCGCCTGCAACACCAACGTCTCACCAGGATTGAATATGCCGGGGTCATAGATTTCGGCTTCGCCCGGGCGTTGCTGGATGGCGGCGACATGCCAAGTCCCTGGCCCACCTGCTGGATCATAAGGTAACCAGCGCGCCGCATAATCAGCCGAAGTGGTCACGATGACATCCCAGGCGGCAAAATCGTATAACCGGACGCCACCTTCGTTATAGAGCGGCCATTGCACCGTGTTTCCGGCATGGGTGGTGTGGGGTTGGCCCGCTGCCAGGCGGGTCTGGAAGGTTTCTAGCGCGTCATCTTGCATGGCCACCCAATTCAGCGTGGCCGTCTCGTGTGCCACTAGCACCACGCCGGAAAGCGTGAACAATGCAAACAGCGCCAGAAAAACGATCACAAAGCCGCTCAACACCGATTCCATCGTCTACCCCCTATATCCCCAGAAAGGTCTCGCTTATGCTGCCATCGGGCGTGACCACGCGCAGGAAGTAGCGCCCGGCGGGTAGCGTGCCGGGGTGATGAATGGTAATACGCAGCGTGGCCGTTGGGTTCCAGGCGGTGTCGTTTTCCAAGTGCCAAGACCAATATGGGCCGCTCCCGGCGGCGCTTTCGTGCGGAATGCGCTGGAAGTCTGTTTGCGGGCCAAAAAAGAGATCGAGTTGATCCATCGCCGGGATGCGTGTCGTGCCGGTGTTCTTCACCCAGGCGAAAACATCCACGGTGGTGTTGGCGTTATGGTCGTACCAATTGCCGGTTGGGTCTTGCTCGCTGCTAATATGTATCACTGTAATATGCGTACGTAGCCGATTACTCGTGCGGTCACTCATGCTGTTGATGGCATCGCCGCCTTCGATAATCGCGGGATACGCTGCGTTAAAGAGCAAGAGCACCATCACCATACTGATGACGATCAAGAGCGCGGTGGTAATTGCCTTATCCATTGCCTTTTCTCCATTCGATACCCGCTCCGGCATTCTGGATACCGGCAATCAAGCGCAGCACCATATTCCGTGGTGCGTCATCATCGGGCGCAGGCTGCGCGCGCTGGTTACGTTGATAGCGAGGATAAACCTGCTCATCTTCGTAGCGTGAGTCGAGGTCTTCCCATAAGGGATCAAAGGGACGGACAGCGGCAGGTTGGTCGGCCTGTTGGGCTTCGGCCTGGCCGGCGATAAATTGCGCGGTGGAATCGTCAAGCTTTGGTTCTTCGAAATAGGATAAAAACGCCGCCAAAGCAGCTTGCTCGGCGGATGAAAAATGCCCTTGCTGCGCATAATCGCCGATGAGCGTTGCTGTGCGCGCGATGCCAAAACGGGTGACCTGTTCTTCGGCCCAGGCTTCGAGTTCGCGCTGCCGATCCCAGTCGATATAATTCGGGTGCACGTTATCTGACCCTGGGACGGATGCGGGCGCTTGCCTGGGCTCTGGCTGGGCAATCTCGGCCAGGGGCGGTTGCGCCTGGGGGCGGATTTGCTGCACCACGGCAGCTTGCTCTGGCGGCGCGGCGGATGGGGCTGGGTCTTGGCTGAGGCGAACTTGCTTCACGGGCTGTGGCACTTCGGGCGGCTGGGGCGAGCCATCCTGAGCGCGCAGGGCGGGGTAGGCGTTGGTGAGGACGGCTTCTTGGAGCATCAACAGCGTCGCGTGTATCTGGTTTTTCAAAATCTGGCATTCTTCTTCGAGTACTTGGACGCGCCGTTCCAGGTCATTCATCGTGGGTCTCCTGATTGCCGTTCAGATCATCGCGGGCGAAAGGTTACAAAGCCGGGCGGCTGGCGAGCGAAGCGCCCCACCAGCCAGGGCGAGCAGGGCCGCAGCCCCACTCACCGGATGCCGGTAGGTTCATTAGCGGAGTTCCATCACCGTTTCGATAGCGGCGGGGGTGGTGCGGTTCACGCGGAAGATCGCGCCTGTGGGGGGCTTTACTTCGATGGTGAATTCGGTATTGGTGGACAGCGGCGTGGTTAGGCCGGCCAGATCAACGGTAATTTCGGCCAGTTCGCCATCTTCGAGCATATTATCGCCGTCATTGGTGCCGACCCACGCGGTGGTCCAATCGACTTCGTTGAGGATTTGCGCAGCGTCACGATAACCAATGACGACGACGTTGTCACCGCTGGAGTCGGTCAGATCAACCGGGTTGCCACCCACGATGGCGACGGTAAACACGATATTTTCGACATTGCCGGTACCAGTTGTATCCTGGGCGATGACCGCGCCACGAATGTTCATTGAGGACTGCACATTTTCCAGACCTTCGTAGATGGCTTCTTCGCCTTCTTCAGTAGAGGACGTGCCAGCGGAGAGAATCGCGAATGCGAACACAGAGGCGACCACGATAAAGGCGATCAGAATAATGGCGGTTTCGAGCGCGTTCTGGCCTTTTTCGTTGCGGAAGAATTGATTAAACATGTCGTTATCCTTGTCATAAATCGAACAGATAGCAGATTATCTTCAGTATCGGACAATTCAAATTTAATGTATATGCGGGTAGGGCCGTATTTCGCGCTAGTAAAACCCGTAAAACAGGTGAGAGAAGTTACGTAAAGGGGGGGCTTAAAGCTGATTTAATAAAAAATTAATGCAAGATGAGCGGCGCGGGGGCCCTTAATCTGCCGAAATGAGGCCGCGCTTCATCGCATAGCGGATAAGGTCGGTTTGGTTACGCAAGCCCAGCTTGCGCATGATGTTCGCGCGGTGGGTTTCCACGGTGCGCGGGCTGATGACCAGTTGGTCGGCGATTTCGGCGCTGGTGGTGCCATCAATAATCAAGTCGAAGATTTCGCGCTCACGTTCCGTCAGGGTGCCATAAGCGCTCAGGGTGGCATCTTCGGCTTGTTGCACGTTGATATACCACTCAATCACCCGATCCGTCAGCGTTTGGCTCAGATACCGATGCCCATTCGCCACGCCATAAATCGCTTGGATGATGTCATCGTGGGCACTATCTTTCAACACAAAACCCAACACGCCCTGGCGCAGAGCTTCCACGATATACGCCTCATCCTCATCGGCGGATAGCACCAAAATAGACGGCCAACGATCCGCGTCGATAGCTTGCGGCAGCAAGGCCAGCGTCAAATGCAAATCGGCGACCAGAATATCCGGCTTCAGATGGCGCACCAAGTGCAGCGTTTCTTCGGGGGATGTCGTTTCGCCCACGATGCGTAGGCTATCAATTTCGGAGAGCAACATCTTAAGCCCGCGCCGGATGAGTTCGTGGCTATCGGCCAGCACCACGCGCAAATCTTGCACGGGTAGCGCGGGCTTGTGGTTTTGTGGCGCACGCACGACCTCCCCCATTGCGAAGCCGTCCTGTTGTGGGGTTACCCCCGCGTGCACCGGAAACCGCGCGATCACCCGCGTACCGGCCCCGCGTGCGGTGGCGATGGTCAATTGCCCCCCGACCGCCTGCGCGTGTTCTTGCATCGTGTACAGGCCGACAGTATCGCCCGACTTAGCCATGGCATCCAGGTTGAAGCCGCTGCCGCCATCCTCCACTTCGATGACGATCTCATCCTCTTCCCGCCATAATTGCACCCGCACCGCTGCAACGCTGGTGTGCTGGGCAACGTTGGTCAGGCTCTCTTGGATGATGCGAAAAACCGCAATTTCCAGGTCTGGCGCAAAACGTCCTTCGATACCCGTATGCCGGAAATCGACACGAACGTTGGTACGCAGGGTATAGCGCTGAAAATATTGCAACAATGCGGGTAACAAGCCCAGTTGGTCGAGGATGGGCGGGCGCAAATCAACCGACAGATTACCCACTCGCTCATGCAGTTCGTCCACAAGCGAGAGCGCTTCATCAATGGGCGCCGCCGCCTCACGATCGGTGGTAGCGCGCCGCGCAGTGCCCAGCAGCACACGCAAACCAGCCGCGATTTGGCCCAACTGGCTATGCAATTCGCCCGCGATGTAGCGCCGTTCGCGCTCTTGGGCTTGCACCAAATGCCCCGAGAGCGTCCGCAAGCGTTGCTCCGCCAGGCGAGCGTTTTTCTGCAAACGCCCCCGCACTGCCGATAGCATTTCGTCCGGCGAAAAGGGCTTGGTGAGGTAATCATCGGCACCCAAGGCCATCCCCTTGCGGATGTCTTGGGTCTCGCGTTTGGATGTCATGAAAATGAAAGGGATAATCGCAGTTTCGGAGTCGCTTTGGATTTCTTCCAGCACTTCATAGCCGTCCATGATGGGCAGCATAATATCACACAGGATCAGGTCTGGGCGTTCTTCGCGGATCAACTGCACGGCTCGTAAGCCATCTTCCGCTTCCAGGACTTCGTAGCCTTCGAAGGCTAATGCATCGCTAACGGACTGTAGAACATCAGGGTTATCTTCAACAACCAGAATACGCTGCATCTTCCACAAAGCCCATTACGTAAGCATATCGAACGTGGAGTATAACATTCCAACGCTCCATAATTTATACTTTATTCAAGAAAGTTGTGCAATCGTGCCAGGGCGATTGCATCAAATTGGGCCCCCGATAGAGATTTTGGGCCTTTGGATATATGTCACGTCAGGTTAATCACTGTAGGGGCGACGACTCAAGGGGGTACGAAATCGTTAAAAGCCCCTTGTTATGGACAGTTCAAAACAAACACAAATGTTTTTTCTGCCAAAACCGAGGGCTTAAGCCCTCGGTTTTATACGGATTTGTTTTGCGTTCTCCATTAGCTTATCGTGCACGGATAGGCGAATAGATACCCCCCCCACAAAAGAGACAACGTGCGCGAATAGCATAAAAAAGGGGGCATTAGACCCTATTTATGCCCGTGTGTTGACCCGCCAGCGCCACCCCGCGATCATCGCCTGCCCCAGGGCCAGCCCACCATCATTCGGCGGTACGCGCCGATGGACGAGGGCCGTTAGCCCGGCTTGCTCCAATAGCGGAAGCGTTTTGGCCAAAAGCGTCACATTCTGGAACACGCCCCCACTCAGCGCGACTTCTTGCACGCCCGCTGCGCGCGCCAAGTCTGCGCAAACGGTCACGATAAGGCGCGCCACACTGTTATGAAAGCGGCCCGCCAGGGTCGGCACGGGCACCCCCACGCGCAAATCCGCCAGTAGACCCGCCAATACTGGCGCGGGATCGTACCCCTGGGCGGTAGATTTAAAGGCATAAGCGCCTTCGGCCTGCGGATCGGCCCGTGCTTCGAGCAAAATCGCGGCCTGGCCTTCGTAGCTGGTGGCGGTGCACACGCCCAGCAGGGCCGAGACAGCATCAAACAAACGCCCCATACTGGATGTCAGCGGCGTATTCACCCCCCGCGCAAGCTGTTGGGCAAGAATCGCGGCTTCTTGAGGTGACAAGGGCAATTCCTCCGGGACATCCAACCCGCAGGCCAGGCAATAGGCCGCCGCGATACGATACGGACGCCGCACGGCAGCATCGCCGCCGGGCAAGGGGAGGGGCTTCAAGTGCGCCAACCGTTGAAAGTCGGCATAATCGGCCAGCAGAAATTCCCCGCCCCAGATGGTGCCGTCTGTCCCGTACCCCGTACCATCGAAACACACGCCCAACACGGGCCGCGCTCCGCTATGGCCATGCTCGGCCAGGCAAGCGGCGATATGCGCGTGATGATGTTGCACGCCCACCAGCGGCAGATCATCCCGCGCGGCGCGGTCTGTGGCGTAGCGCGTAGCAGCATAGTCTGGATGCAAATCGTGGGCCAGCACGGTGGGCACAACCCGAAATAGGCGTTCGAAATGCGCCACACCCGCCGCAAAAGATGCCCGCGCCGCGTAGCTTTCCAGGTCGCCAATATGATGACTCATGAAGGCGTAGCGCGCGCGGGCCAGGCAAAATGTATTTTTCATCTCCGCCCCCACAGCCAACAGGGGAGGCAATTCCATGGGCAAATCCAGCGGATAGGGTGCGTATCCTCGTGAACGGCGCAGGGGCAATTCTGCGCCCTGAAACACGCGCATCACGGAATCATCGGTGCGGATATGGATGGGTCGGTCGTGCAGCAAAAACGCATCCGCGATAGCCCCCAGCGCGGCGCGCGCGCCATCGTTTTCGGTTTCGATGGGCTCGCTTACGCGATTACCACTCGTCATAACCAACGGACACGCCAGAGCGTCCAGCAAGAGATCATGCAGCGGCGTATAGGGCAACATGACGCCCAGCGTTGTTTGCCCCGGCGCGACGGCCTCCGGCAAGGGCTCGCCATCCGCGCGGCGGGCCAAGAGCACAATCGGGCTAGCGGGGCTGCGTAACAAAGACATTTCAACTTCATTTAGATGACAAAAGCGCTGCGCGGTGGCGAGGTCGCGCACCATCACCGCGAAGGGCTTGGCCGGGCGGGCCTTGCGCGCCCGCAACCGCGCGACCGCTTCGGCGGATGTCGCATCGCAAGCCAGGTGAAAGCCCCCCAATCCGCGAACCGCCAAAATTGCCCCCGCGCGTAAACGTTCCGCCGCCGCCGCGAGCGCAGCTTCCCCGGCCAAGGATGCGCCACCCGCCTCTAGCCAGATTTGCGGGCCACAGACCGGGCACGCGACGGGCTGCGCATGAAAACGCCGATCCAACGGGGCTTGATATTCGGCGGCGCAGGCCGCGCACATGTCAAAGGCTGCCATGGTCGTCTGCGGACGGTCGTAAGGGATATCTTGAATGATGGTAAAGCGCGGGCCGCATTGCGTGCAATTGATAAACGGATAGCGATAGCGTCGGTCGGCGGGGTCGTAGAGTTCGCGGCGGCAATCATCACACAGCGCGAGATCGGGCGAAATGGGCTGCATGGCGCCGGGGATGGGCGTGCTATGCAAAATCTCAAATGTGGTCGCCCCCTCAGGCGCGACCACATGCGCGTCGAAAGTGTGGATGTGGGCCTGAGGCGGGGGCGCGGCGCGCAAATCCGCCATAAACGCTGCTAGGGCAGCGGATGGGCCTTCCGCGTGGATGGTGACACCCGCCGAGGTATTGCGCACCCATCCGCGCAGATCATGCGTCATGGCCATGCGATAGACCCAGGGGCGAAAGCCAACCCCCTGCACCACACCCGTAATTTCGATGCGCCGCGCGTCACTCATGCACGATCAACATTTCCGTTTTGATGAACTCATGGCTGTAGTAATTCCCATTAGCGCTCAGCCCTTCCGCCATGCACGATCAACATTTCCGTTTTGATGAACTCATGAGCGGTGGTTATAACCCAAAAGCAACCGTCTTTCAACGGGATGACATACACCAACCCGCAAAATATACCTAAACGGCTCCGCCATGCTATGCTAAAGGTAACTGCTCAGGCTATGCCAATTCTTCCCCCTCACCCCCTTAATCCCCCTCTCCCAAACGCCGCTTTGCGGCTGGTAGAGGGGGAAAACGACCCGAAACCGACACTTTTTGCCCCTCTCGCAGGGCTGAAAGCCCGTTTGGGAGAGGGGTTGGGGTGAGGGCTGAGTAGTTACACACTTCACTAAGGCTTTTCCAAGTATTTAACTATGCCGCTTGCTTTTGTCGAAAAGGATACCGGCTTGATTTTACCCCCCTCTAGCTCCCCCCGAATTCGGGGGGAGAACTTACTCGTGCGCATAATAGCCCCTCCCTGAATTCGGGGAGGGGCTGGGGAGGGGTAATTATTTTTCTGGAAAAGCCTAAACACCAGGGACATCATGACCAGCAGCAACAATCTGCCCGGCATTCTTTAGGCAAAACTTGGTTCATGAATTCCCTAACAATACTTATATAGCGCGCTAATGCCCTGGGCTTGCCCTGGCGAGGCGAGCATGCCACAATCCGCAGCCTAAACGCCAAACACGACAGAAACCAACCCCATGACCCGATTATTGGTTATTGATGACGAAGACCACATCCGCATGGAGATCGCCGAAGCGCTGCGCCTAGAAGGTGTGGAGGTGACCGAAGCCGCGCAGGGGCTCGAAGGGGTGCAACTGGCCCGCGACACCCTGCCCGATCTCATTATCTGCGACATCACCATGCCTGGCCTGGATGGCTACGGAACCCTGACCGCCCTACGCGCCGACTCGCGCACCAGCCAGATTCCGTTCATCTTCCTGACGGCTAAATCCGATTATGACGACCAACGCGAAGGAATGCGGCGCGGCGCGGACGATTACCTCATCAAGCCCTTCACCCACGATCAACTGTTTGAGGCTATCGCCACCCGGCTAGAAATACATCGCCGCGCCGAGCTATTGCGCGCCAAAACTGTGGCCCAACGCGCTATTCAAGTCTTAGAAGACGAACGCTACCGCCTGGCGTTCGACCTGGAACAATCCGTGCGGCAAACCCTGGCCGCCTTGCGTCTATCGCTGCGCACCCGCCAACAATTGCCCGTCGCCACCTTCGAAAGCGTGCTGGATAGCCTGCTCGACAACACCCAAAATCTGATTCACGGGCTCTACCCCACCATGCTCGACCAACTCGGCCTCTTACCGACCCTGTTGTGGCAGCTTGATCAATTCCAGGTAGAGAGCGGTATCCCGGTGCATTTCGAACATAATGGCCTAGGCAGCATCTCGGATGCTGGGCCAGCCTTGGGGCTCTATCGCGTGCTACAACGCTTCTTCGAAATCAGCCGACCCTACGCAACCAACATCCAAATTCACATCTGGCGTGCGGAGGATACGCTGCACACGACTGCCCATGCCGAAATCGCTCAGCCCATCCACCCCACAAACAACGTACAAATTCTGATAGACGAACTCGAAGAACGATTGCTCAGCTTAAGTGGCCGTCTCTCGCTGCTTTTGGATGAAAAAATCGCGCTGGTCTGCGACATGCCGCTATCCTCGGTGGCGCAACCCGCCGCGCGGGTCACTTTGCCCACCGTTCAGCCCCAAATGCCCGCGCCCCCGCTTAAGGCCCCCGCCCCTAACGCCGAAGCGCCTTTCACCGTCATCATCGCGGATGGGTCGGCCATTGTCCGCGAAGGGTTGCAACACATTATGAAAACTGAAGGCGGCTATAAGGTCATCGGCGCCACAGAACAGGGCGCCACCGTGCCAGAGATAGTCCGCGAACAGACGCCCGATATACTCATCTTAGACCTAATGATGCCCGGCTTAGGGGGGGTACACATCGCCCGCCAAGTGATGTCTTTGCCAAATCCGCCGCGCATTTTGATGCTCTCTACTCAAATCGAACAAGCTTACGTGCTGGAAGCCCTGCGCGCAGGGGTGTTGGGATATATGCTCAAGCAAGCAACGCGGGAAGAAATTGTGACCGCGCTCGCGCATGTCGCACAAGGCGAGCAGCACCTAAGCCATGTGCTCTCCAAACGCGCCCTACAAGCTTATCTTGAGGAGCATCTGGTCGAAAATCGCGCGTTAGATGGCTACCAAACACTGACCGAGCGCGAACGCGAAGTGTTGCAATTGTTAGCGGAAGGGTACAAAAATAGCCAGATTGCGGAAAAGCTATCAATCAGCCCTAGGACGTCTGAAACGCACCGCGCCAACCTGATGCGTAAGCTGGGCTTGCAAACGCAGGTTGACCTAGTACGCTATGCGATCCAACGCGGGCTTATCCCCCTGCAAGAATGAGGCGGGGCCGCGTCTGAGTGGCTCCGAGCTATTGCACAGGCTCCGCAACGACGACGGTGCGCAACCCACTGTTGCCCACGGTGCACGTGACAATCGTCAGGCGCACGCCGTAGCCTTGCTGCGCGACACTGATGTCATTCACCGGGACGTCCATACGCTGGGTAACGACATAAACTTGCTGATGGTCGTTCTGTGTGATAATGACCTGATCGCCGGGTTGAAGGCTGTTCAAGCGGTAAAACGGGCCGACACTGCCATCGGGCATGGTCGAGTGAGCGCCGATCATGGCGTTACCTTGGCCGAAGGGCGCGGTGCCCTGGAAGAACCCAACGCCCCGTTCCCAAGGCCCAAACATCCATTGCGCGCGTCCGTTGACATTGCCAATTGGTACATAATGAATCGGCGCGGTGAAATCCAGAGTAGGGATATGCACGGTTGTCGCGACAGGTTCATCCGCGAGGGTGGTTTGTGTCGCCGAAAAACTGATCGCGAGAGCGGCTAGTACAAGTATGGTGACGAGAAATTTATGGCGCATCGTTAGGACTCCTTATGAATCAATTTATGATGAATCCATCATAAATTTTTCATTTTTACCTAACGATCCGTTAACCCTTGTATCCTCGCTATGGCAATTCCGGAGGGGCTACGGGAAACCCGCAGAACGCCTGGATTTAGCTACCGGAAAATACGCACAAAACCCATGTCCACCCCTTGGCTACGCACAAGTGGCCATGTGGCCACTGTAAAGCTAAGAGTCGGGTTGTATCATCATGTACAGTAGGCATATAGAGGTAATGGGGGGGAGGCTGGATTAAAGGTATCACCAAACCTTATCTATCTCACCCTGGGTCAGTCTGTGGCGAGCGCCGCCGGCTGGCTATTTTTTTATTTATGGCTTTTCCAAGTATTTAACTATGCCGCTTGCTTTTGTCGAAAAGAATACCGGCTTGATTTTACCCCCCTCTAGCTCCCCCCGAATTCGGGGGGAGAACTTACTCGTGCGCATAATAGCCCCTCCCTGAATTCGGAGAGGGGCTGGGGAGGGGTAATTATTTTTCTGGAAAAGCCTATACTGTTGTGGCATCAACAACACGAGGCCCCTTCGGGAGAAATAAAGGAGCCTCGCACGGTCAGCGTATGCAGCAGGAACTAGGCGTTGTTGCGCTGGGTCCACTCATCCACCTGACGCTCGGCTTCTTCTTGTGTCTGGCCGTAACGTTCCTGGATGCGCCCCACGAGCTTGTCGCGTTCGCCTTGAATCTTATCCATATCATCATCCGTGAGTTTGCCCCATTGCTTCTGGGCTTCACCCTTGAATTGCTTCCAATTCCCTTTGATCTGGTTCCAGGTTCCACTATTGTTAGTCATTATAGCTCCTTCATGCTGCTATCCATTTATGTTTCTAGTCTTTATCCTAAGCTAGCCATGGCAGGCCGACATGCGCCAAGTGTCGCAAGTTATCTAGGCCAGACGACCCATCTAGTCAGATTTGCGCTGCCATTGGCCATCAGCCTTTTCATATTCTTGCTTAACCGCCGACCACGCGACACGATGCGCGGTTTCTTCGCGGCTGGCGTCCCCACGCCGATCCTCCGGGTCGGCGTATTGATCCCACGCATTGTTAAAGGCTGCTTGATAAATCTCTTGGGCATGCTTGGGGAGATTGTCTCGCACATTGTCTGGTAATTCTTGTCGCTTGTTATAGGGCATTGTTGATCCTTATATATAACGATTGTCTGCCGGATGCCCCGTGTTAGGGCGTATCATCCGGTTCTTGAATTTGGGGCGATTCCAGATAGGGCCTCATCCAATCGGCCAACGTAGCGCTGATGTCTTCCGCGCCATTGTCGGTCAGCACATCGACACGCGCCTCAGCGGGGATTTGCTCCGTCAGGGTGTCCGCCTGCGGCGTAATAATCAAAATGGGCACATTCACGTCGCTGAACGCAGCTTGGTCTTCGTCCATGTTCGGATGGTGCAAAATCAAACCGACGATGTCATTCGCGCGCGCCTGGGCCATTTTCAAAGCAGCCTGCGTGGCCATAGCCGACCCGCGAATGTAGACGATGAGTGGGCGTGTGCGCGTGTTGGCGCGCTGGCGCAGCCAATCTATCGCGATGATGACTTCTTCGCTGGCCGACGCGGGCACAGCCCCGGAGGATTCCAGAGGCAAATGCGCTAGGCCAAGCCGATCAACCACAGCGCGCGCGAGTGGTGGCACGATGCCCTCGTGCAAAACGAGCAAAATACCGGGTGGTACAGCAGGCAAATGCAAAACCCCCACCTGAGTCTTGCCGTTTAGCTTTATAGGAAACTCGCGCAAATTGTTCTGGTCTTGAGAATTTGGCGATAGGCTCATGAACTACGTCCTCCTTAGTTACCTTGCCGTTGCATGTTTTTACCTTAATAGACGCCCGCCCAACTTGCCCAGGGGCAAAGGTCGCAAGGCCGATAGGCCATATGGCCAACCACTGGGCTAACAACTTGGCCCCAACCCACCTGCCCCAATATGTGTACAGTGGCCGAATGCAACCGGAGGCCAAAGCGCTAGAATACAACCATCGACAAAACACACGAAAGGCCAATTTATGTTAGGCGCAGCACTTCTTTTCTTCATCATTGCATTGATCGCTGCCTTCTTAGGCTTCGGCGGAATTGCAGGTGCAGCTAGCGGGATTGCCCAGATTCTGTTCGTCGTATTCTTAGTTCTGTTTCTGGTGTCTCTTATCGCTGGCCAGCGTGTCACCACGTAAGGGATATACCCAACAGACTGACCCACAACCCGCCTAGAGCGGGTTGTGTTGATTCTGAAGACATGCGAATAGGCCACTCGGCTACGCAAGAGTGTCCTGCGGGAGATGTTCGGGTGATAAACGCTTAGCGTATAGTGGAGTCCCAAGCACGGATGGCGCGCTCATCATCCCTGAGCGGCGCACCCAGAAAGGATGCATCGATGCCCAAAGAATATACTAAGGATGCCGAGCATATCGACGCGGAAATCGCCGATATTGTAGACCGCATCCGGCGCTATCGGGATTATATCGACGAGTTCGAACTTTGCGTTAAAGAACTCAAAGCCGAATTACAAACCCTATTGGCCGCGCGGGGCCAAAACTGGCAAGACGACGCAGGCTACGCCCGCCTAGTGTCCGGCAGCGAACGCACCTATTACGATACGTCTGCGCTGGATGCCCTGCTCATTGACGACCCCTTGCGCTATGGGTGGCTGAAGGACTATCGCCTGAAAAGCCCCATTCAGCCGCGCGTGCAGGTGAAGTGATCTACCCGTATGCTGGATAGCGTTTTTTTTGATTTGTGGCCGGGGATACTGCGGATTCTCATTACAGGCACGTTAGGTTATAACGCACTCATCGCTTTGCTGAGAGTCTCGGGCAAGCGCACGCTTTCTAATGGGAAAAAACATGCCGCTGAGCGTTTGATGCTCAGCGGCATAAAACTTATTTGGCTAGGTCAGGATCAACCCCGCCATCGAGCTTTTCTTGGTAGGCCTCTAGCCCGGCGATGTCGCCATCAGCGGCATATTGGGCTTGCTTGGGCCAAGAATCCGGATTGAACATATGCAGCTTGGCCTCGGCCAGGATGGCGCGCAAATCTTCCGAGGTCGTGGCGGCCAATTGCGCATAGCTGGTAATGCCAGCGGCGATGAGCACTTGCTCGGTTTTGGGGCCAACACCTTCGATGATCTTCAGATCATCCACTGCGCCGGAGGGACTCCGCCCGGCGGCGAGTTCTTGCTTATACTTCTCGAAGCTCTCAACATCTTTATTGACCACAAAACGCGCTTGCTTCGGCCAGGTTTCTACGCCCATTCCGGCTAGGTTGGCTGCACTCAGCGCCGAACGCAGCGCGGATTCCTGCGCGTTGGCCAGGTCAATATAGGTGTTGATTCCGGCAGCTTTCAGCGCCGCTTCGGCTTTGGGGCCAATGCCTTCGATAAGCGTCAGATCATCGCCGGGCGGTGCTTCCTCGGGGATATTGGTCGCTGGGGCGGGGTAATCAACCGCCTCGGCGCGCGGTTCGGCGTGGTCGGGCGCTTCGGCGGTGGGGGCCGCATCATTGTGGTGGTCATGATGCCCGGTAAAGTGGGGCGTTTCCAGGTCATCGTAGTGCGTCCAGGGGCGCAGCAACACCATCCACAGGGCCAGCGCCACCGCCACCAGCACAAGGCCCAACACCGCCACAGAGGTAAACGGCAACCCGAATAAATCTGAGGTGCTGCCAAAGGCGCTGAACATGCCGGCCAACATAGCCATCAGCAGGCCCAGCCCGCCGACACTGGCAACGATTAATTCTTCTGTAGAAAAACTTGGATGCGCTTGAGGTTTTTCGGCCATGGTTTGTTCCATCTTGTCCATAGAGATTGGCATCATTGTGCCACGAAAAGGGCCGAAAGTGCAAAAGGATGGGTCTTGCCTGGGGCCATTTGGATGAGGCAAGAGGAGCGGCCCCAAGCAGGCGAGTATACTGCTAGAATACCTCGCCTGCCGATAATGCAACTGGGCCGATTGGTCACTCTATTAGTACCCTACTGAGCCAGATTCAGTTGCTAGGGCCAATTTCTATGCAGCCCCAAAACCGAGTATAGTAGAGATAGGTATAGTAGCGGATTAAAGACAGATGATCGAAATCGCCAAGCGATATACATTACAAAACATGCTCGGCCAGGGCGGTATGGGGGCAGTTTATCGCGCGTATGATCGCCTGCGTGGGGAAACCGTCGCGCTGAAGCGGGTTTTGGCCAGTGCGGATAGTCTGGTGTTTGCGCGCCGGGCCGATAGCACCGATTTGCGCCTAGCCCTGGCCAAGGAGTTCGAGATTTTAGCCAGCTTGCGCCATCCCAACATCATCAGCGTGCTAGACTTCGGGTTCGACGCCGATGGGCATCCCTTTTTCACGATGGAATATCTACCCGATGCGCTGCCCCTCTCGGATGTAGCGACATTACGCCCAGTGGAGGATAAACTCGACCTATTGGCACAAGTGCTACACGCCCTGGATTACCTGCACCAGCGCGGCATCCTGCATCGTGATCTCAAACCAGCGAACGTGTTGGTCAGCAATGATACGGTCAAAGTGCTGGACTTTGGCCTGGCGATTGAGTTTCAAGACATCGAAACCGAAGCCGGCGACCCGGTCGGCACACTGGCCTATATGGCGCCAGAGTTGCTGAAAGGCGAGCCGCCCTCGCGCGCTTCGGATTTATACGCCTTTGGGGTGATGGTCTATCGCGCCTTTGCCGGGCGCAGCCCCTTTGCCAGCGCCGAACTTTATCAACTGATGCAAGACATTTTGGGCACCCAACCGGACATCACCCCCCTCCTCGAATATTCCACCAAGGCCAACCAGGCAAAAGAGGCAGAAGCGCTTGAGACGCTCATCTTGTCCGCTAGTGACATACAGGCCCACCAAACCGAACCCCAGGCAGCGCCCGAAGTCGCCCTGACCAGCGGGCAATATCCCCTGGCGGAATATGTGCTGCGCTTGCTGGATAAAGACCCCAGCCAACGCCCGACCCGGGCTTATGCTGCGTTGGTGCACCTGTTCGACATCTTCGCGCGCCCTACCCCGGCCATGAGCGACGCCAGCCGCGAGAGCTATCTGCAAGCGGCGCGCTTCGTCGGTCGCGAGGCCGAATTAGCCGCTTTGAACGCCCACCTGCAAGCCGCGCGCGAAGGCACAGGCCGCTTGGTGCTCATCAGTGGCGAAAGCGGCGTCGGCAAATCGCGCTTGGTTGAGGAACTGCGCATCCAGGCGGCGATGCAGGGCCTGCGGACCCTGCGCGCAGTGGGCATAGACGGCGGCGGCCTGCCCTACCAACTCTGGCGTGATGTGCTGCCCGAACTGCTGCTGCATACGGCAGTTAGCGATCTGGAAGCGGGTATCCTGCGCGAAATCGTGCCGAATATCGAAACGCTCATCGACCGCGCGGTGCCGGAACCACCCACCGCTGACGGCGCCCTAGCGAACGACCGCTTGCTTTTTGCGATTGTGGCCCTTGTGCAGCGCCAGACCCAGCCCACGCTTATCATCCTAGAAGATTTGCAATGGACGCGCGAAAGCCTGCAACCATTGGAATTGCTCGCTGCGCAACTAGACAAACAGCCTTTGCTAATCTTAGGTACCTATCGCGATGACGAAACGCCAGACTTGCCCCAGCAATTCCCAAGCGCGGCATTGCTACGCCTATCGCGCCTGAATGATGACGCCATCCGCGACCTGAGCGCCTCTATGCTAGGGCCGAACGGCACCGATGCTGCGATTGTGAAACTGTTGACTACGCAGACCGAAGGCAATACCTATTTCATGATCGAGGTGGCGCGCGCGCTGGCCGAAGAAGCCGGAGACCTGCACGCTGTCACGGGGCAAAACCTGCCGCAGGGCGTCTTAACCGGGAGTATGCAGGCCCTATTGCGCCGTCGGCTGGGGCGCGTGCCCGCTATGCATCAGGATTTAGTGCGCCTGGCGGCTGTGGCCGGGCGACGTATCGACCGGGAATTATTGGCGCGCTTGGCCCCCACTGCCGACCTCGATACTTGGCTGTATGCTTGCACGGATGCGGCGGTATTGGTTGCCAGCGGGCCAGAATGGCAATTCGCCCACGACAAACTGCGCGAGGCTGTGCTGGTGGACATCGCGCCGGATGCGCGCGCCAGATTGCATGCTCAGGTCGCCGCCGGGCTAGAAGCGCTCTACCCGGACGATACCGCCTATGACGCGCCCTTGCTCGAACACTGGTACGCGGCAGGCAATCGAGAGAAAACGCGCGCCTATCTGCCGCGCGTCGCCACCCGCTTGATTGACATCACCGCCGAATACGCCGAGGCGGACCGCCTACTCACGCGCAGTTTGCCAGACGTGCCCGACGACAACGCCGAAAAAGCCCATCTGTTGAATTATCAGGTGCAAATCATGATGGCTCTGGGCGACTATCGCGGGGGTTTGCCCGTAGCAGAGGATGCGTTACAGCGGGCCCAAGCCCATCCCACGCCCGAGGCCGCCGCCGAAAGCCTGCGCCTGATTGCCGCCATCAATGGGCATTTGGGCAACACAACCACCGCGCGCGCACAAATCGGGCGCGCACTAGAATACGCACGCCAAGCGCCAAATCCAAAACTGCTGATGGACTGCCTAGCCCAACAGGCAAGTATTGAGCTAAACGGCAACGATATAGACGCCGCTGAAGGCATTGTGCGCGAACTGCTCGCCACGGCAAGCCGCCACCAATACGCCTATCGCCTGGCCGATGGATATGTGTTGCTCGGGCGGATTCATATCATGCGGGGCGCGCATCGCCTAGCCGAGGAAGCCTTCCAGCGTTCCGCCGAAATCAGCGATGAGCTCGGCGACCGGCAGGGCCTGGGGTTTGCCGTGCTCAATCGCGGGCGCGCGGCCCTGGCCGATGGGCGTTATCCTGAGGCTGAGCCAAACCTGAACGAAGCTATGCGCATCTTTCGCGAGATCAATAACTTGCGCGCCGAGGGCCTCGGGCTACTGTATGCCGCCGAACTGCGCACCTTGACCGCCCCTGCCGAAGCCCGAACTTTGGTCGGGGAGAGCTTGCGCATTTTGCACGACATCGGGCTATACATACCCACCCTGATGGCGCTAGCACTCGCGGCGCGCGTGTACCACGCGATAGGTGACACGACACGCGCGGCCCAAGTCGTGGGTTTCATCCTCGCCCAGGATGATACAGCGCCCGACCTTATGGCCATGGTGGATTACATCCACCCACAGTTAAGCGCCGCCCTAGCAGAGGATACCTACGCAACCGCCCAACAAATGGGCGCTGGGCAAACATTAGACGAGATGGTGACGAGCGTACTAGCCCTAGTGCCCACATCATGATCTATCACAATGATTTATCACAAACACACGAGCCCGCCCGGTAAGGGGCAGGCCCACGAGGTATCGCAAACGAGAAAGTCGGTTAGCTCGTTTGCGCCGATTTGTTGATCGACCCGAGAGCCAGGTCATTGAGTTCGCTATCCGTATTTTTCTCCTCGTGCAGCGTGGTGTTGAGCGTTTCGTGCTCGTCGTTACGACCAAGCTGCTTGGCGAACGCGCACAAGGTGCCATACACGGCGATTTCGTAGTGCTCGACGCGCTGCGCCGCTGCGATGAGGGCCGCATCTTTAACGTGGCGGTCGCCATCCTTGCTGATGATTTCTTCGCCTTCTTCGATCAATCCCTGCATAGCTTCGCAGGTTTCGCCCTGGGGCGAAATACCCATGCTATTGAAGATCGATTCCAGGCGTTGTACATGCGTCTTGGTCTGGTCTAAATGCTGCTCGAAAGCCCGCTGCAACTCATCGGATTGCGCAGCTTTCGCCATCTTGGGTAGTGCCTGGGTCAACTGGTTTTCGGCATTGTACACATCGCGGAGTTGCTCGACATAAAGATCATGGAGGTTTTGCATAAAGCGCTCCTTCGGGTTTGTCGTTCGATTTTAAGCAGTATAGCGGCTGAGCCACGATACTATGCCCGATTAAAGCGTATTGCTCGGCGGAACCTAAGCGCCATATGCCCTAAATCCCCTTATCCACTCGGCCCATCCTGGGCGGCTTCGCGTAAATACAGGTCGATTACCTGCGAGGTAAAATCCGGTATACTGACAAGACAGAAAAGCATTGAGTGAATCGGGGAAGCATGACCCTACAAGATACACCGCAAATCAGAGACTTGCTGCACCTGGCCCGGTCGTGACGTTAGCACTTTGCAAAGACGACATCGCCCTTGAATTTTTCTTCACCATCACGACCTTCGGCACCGCCATCGACGCCACGGTGCAAGAATTGCGCATCGAGAGCCTGTACGCCGCCACCCCAGCCACGCACGATTTCATAAGCGCCTTATAAATCTGCATACTCCCCTAGCGGCCCATAAGTCCCCGGCGATATAATCGACGGCAGGGTATCTATAAACATGAACGAGAGCAATTGATGAGCTATACCGAATTCGTGCGGCGCACGTTCACTGTTGTGATTATCATTACGGTGGTGCTGCTGAGCATCTTCATTGCCTGGGAACTACGCCGCTTTTTGCTAATCACCTTCACGGCTTGGGTTATTTCCGTCGCGCTGAGTGTGCCGATTACACGCTTGCAAAAGGCGGGCCTGGCGCGGGGCTATGCCATTGTGACAACAATTGCGGGCTTTCTGTTGGGCATCACGCTTTTTATTTCGCTCATTCTACCGCCCATCATCACTCAATTTATCAATCTGGCCGAAAGCCTGCCCCAAGCCGCCGAAGAAACCGTCATCGCTTACGAGAACTTTTACCAAGCCGCCGAGCCTGTGCAGCAATTTTTGCCCGAATTCACGCTGGATGATTACAACGATCTGCTAGACCCGGATGAAGACATCAGCGTAGTCGAAGACGACACGCCAAGCATAAACTTGGGTACGCTGGCGGGTAGTGCGTTGCCCATCCTGGGGGGCATCGGCTCGTTTGTGGGGGATTTTATCGCCAATTTGCTGCTGATTGTCTTCTTGACGCTGTACTTTATTCTCGATCCGCTGCCGTATTATCGGGGTATCCTAGCCCTGGTGCCGCCCGAAAGCAAAGCCCGCGCGGTGAAGATCATGAACGAGATTCGGCGGATTATCAAAGCCTGGCTGGGGGCGCTGGTGGTCAGCATTACGGCACAGGCGACCTTCGTCAGCTTTTTGCTAGGGATGGTGCTAGGGATTCCGAACGCGCTCGCGCTAGGGCTGATGGCGGGCGTTAGCAATATCGTGCCCAATATTGGTTTCTACCTGGCGCTGATTCCCGTCATCCTCTTTACAGCCGCCGACGACCCCGCTAAACTGCCCTTCGCCATTGTGCTGTATATCGCGGCGGGCGAATTTGAGGGCAAGGTGCTTTCGCCGCGCATCGTGCAGGGGCAATTGGCCCTGCCCGCTGGTTTGGTGCTTGTCTTTCAGCTTATCGCGGCGGCCTATCTAGGCTTTTTCGGGATTCTGCTGGCGGTACCCTTGCTGGCTATCTTCGTGGCGCTCGTCCGCGAATTGTATATTGATAACTCGATTGGCGCGGCGGGCGACAGCTACGAGCTACGCGAAGAGGAAGACGGGCGCTTGCACCTCATCCACCCCGAACACGGCGACACGACCAACACAACGACGCACATCGACAGTAACGGAGAACAACAACCCACCTGATATGTATATTACGCTTGTAAAATCCAAATTGCACCAGGCGCGCGTTACCGACGCGAACCTAAACTACGTTGGCAGCATCACCATCGACCAAGATTTGATGGATGCGGTAGGCATGTATCCTTATGAAAAGGTCCTGGTTGTGGATATTGAAAACGGCCAGCGCTTCGAAACTTACACACTCATCGGGCAGCGCGGCAGCGGCACGATTCAACTAAATGGCGCGGCGGCCCGCCTGGTGAGCATTGGCGACCGCATTATCGTGATGGCCTTCGCGCAGATGGCGCCGCCCCCGCCGGATGACTACGCGCCAACTGTCGTCATTCTGGACGAGCACAACCGTATCGCCCAACGCCTGACGGGACGCCCCACACAATAAGGCTTTTCCAGAAAAATAATTACCCCTCCCCGCATTCGGGGAGGGAATACGCTGTGCGCAAATACGTTCTGCCCCTGAATTCGGGGGGAGTTAGAGGGGGGGGTAAAATCAAGAGTGTATCCATTTCGCCAATAGCAATCGGCATAATTCAAAACTTGGAAAAGCCTAAGCGCTATACAGCCGTTTGCACAGCAGGCGAGAATGGTAACAGAATTGTAAACTCACTTCCTTGGCCATGTTCGCTTTGTACGGTGATCATGCCCTCGTGCTGCTCTACAATCGTCTTGACAATCGCCAGCCCCAAACCCGTGCCTTCAATTTCCGCATGGGATTCGGCCTTCACACGGTAGAATTTGTCAAACAGATGGTCTATTTCCTCTGAGGGAATGCCCAAACCGGTGTCCCGCACTTTGATTAAAGCGCCATTTTCCACCTGTTCGCCCTGGATAACCACCCGCCCCCCATCAGGCGTGTATTTGATGGCGTTCGAGACTAAATTCGCGATTACCTGGCCCATCCGCTTGGGATCGACGCGCAACACAAGATCACGCGGCGGTAAGATGGTCACCAGATCAATAGATTTTTCCTGAGCAGAAAAGCGAAAATCTTTTAAGTTCTGCTCGAACAAATGGTGCAACGATACCGCTTCTAGATTCAGGGCCAGCCCTGTTTCCAAGCGCGCCAGGTCAAGTAAATCGGTCACCAATTCCAGGATGCGATCCGCGCCACTTTCGATGAAACCGAGCGCTTCCTGGCCGAGTTCATCGTCCGTGCGGCCATTGCTGCGCAAGAGTTTGACATAGCCCTTGATCACGCCAATCGGATTCCGAACGTCGTGGCTAACCATATTCATCAGCAAGCTTTGCGTGCGGTTTAGTTCTTCGTAGTAGCGTCGGTCCTGTTCGCGTAGGGCTTGCATTTGCTCGGCGGTCGCGCTGACCTGCCGATAAAGCCGTGCGTTTTCTACCGCTACAGCGGCTTGCTGAGCGAACAATTCCATGATGTCTAGTTCGATCTCGCTGAATATGCGCGGGTCGGCAAAACCAATATTCAACACGCCCACCACCAAATCGCCCACTTTCAGCGGTATACCGACCAGCGCGCCCGAGATAATAGCGACCCCTTTGTCGAAATCTTGAAAAAGCGGATGCTCGTATACATTCTCCACGATAATACGCTCGCCCGTCAGCGCGGCAGTGTAGGTCATCCCATGGCGCCGAGGCGGGTGATGGGGTTGAGGCTGGGGTTGGCCATGCATCAAAGCCGCACCGAAGGTCAGCGCTTCTTTTTCTTGATCGTAGATAAAGACGTGCACATTGGCCGCTGGCAACAGATCAAAAATTAGCTGCAAGATATTTTCGAGCATGGTACGCAGTTCCATACTCGCGCTCAGATGCAAGCTCGCAAACTTGAGCGCTTCCATGGTGCGTAGGCGCAAAATGGCCGCTTGCATCGCATCGTGACAATCGTTCTCCAGCGTTTCGTATTTGGTACGCAGGGCTTGCAACTCTTCGATTAGCTCTGCATTCGTTTTTTCAAAATCATTCACGGGTTATTTTCCGCCACGCGAAGCCTCAAAATTGACACTTCGCTTACATCATCCCAACGTTTTGCTAACAATATAATAACGCCCGTTACCCGGCTTTGTCACCCCCGATGGTTTAAGGTTCATTAAATTCACAAAAGATTTCCACCCGAAACACTGTACATTCGGCAGGGCTTAGAGGTCGTACAAAGCGATTTCTGAGCGTCCAGGCGACCAAGCCGGGCAAGGCATCATTGCGCCATAAGCGCACCGAGTCATCATCCCCGGCGGAAAACGCGCGCGCCCTATCGGGCAGATACCCCACCTGCATAATCGGGCCATCATGCCCTTCAAAGCGGCGGCGTTCGGCCCCCGTAAAAACTTCCCATTGGCGCACGGTTTCATCTCCCGCGCCAGAGATCGCCAGGCGGCCATCCGGCGAAAAGGCCACCGCACCAATTGGGCCATCGTGGCCCTCAAAGCGGCTGATAACCTCCCGCGTGGCGGTATCCCACACTAAGACGACATTATCCGCGCCGCCCGTCATCATATAGGCGCCATCCGGGCTGAAGACGACCGCGTTAATGCCGTCGGTGTGGCGCACGATAGGGTCGGATTGGGTGCCCTCCGCCAGATTCCAGAAGATGACGCGCCGCAACGGCCCGACCGACACCACCGTATTACCGTCTGGATGCACCGCGACATCCGAAATGCCGCGAAAATGCCCACGCTGGACGTTAAGCCCGCCCCCCAGGGTTTGCAACGCTTCACCGCTCGCGATGTCCCACACGATAATCTGCCGATCGAGCGAGCCGCTGACGACCCGCGCGCCATCCGGCAAAAAGTCCACGCCCGTAACCGCTGTCACATGCCCTTCCAGGCGAATGAGCGGCACGCCCGCGACAGTATCCCACACAATCGCGAAGCCATCCGCACCGCCGGACACCGCGCGGGTGCCGTCCGCATTGTATGTGATGTCTAGCACTGCACCCGTATGGCCGCGCAAGGTGCCCAGGACTTCGCCCGTGGCCACATCCACGCGCTGAATGGTCTTGTCCGTGGTACCCACCAGGATTTCGGCGCCAC
Organism: Anaerolineae bacterium; assembly: GCA_034437075.1. GTDB lineage: Bacteria > Chloroflexota > Anaerolineae > Aggregatilineales > J027 > DAOTVD01. The sequence goes on along the minus strand of DAOTVD010000209.1, from coordinate 6,598 downwards.
TGGGATGCAAAGCGGCGGCGGAAAGCTCCACACCGGGCACATCACCCAGCGGGGTGTAGCCTTCAATCTGCGCGCCGGATTGTAAATCCCATAAACGCACCTGTTCATCAATCGCGCCCGACACCGCCGCGCTGACGGTCGAATCCGTGCCAACCTGGGGCGCGAAGCGAGCGACGAGCACCCCATCATCATGCCCGGCCAAGCGCTGGATACTCTGCCCATCTGCGATGTCCCACACGCGCAAGCTCATATCTCCTGATGCCGAGAGCACGAAACGGCCATCCGGGCTGATGTCTGCATCTGTTACATCATCGGCATGGCCGCGCAGGGTGTCGAGCACTTGCCCATCGTCCAAATCCCAATAGCGCAGCAGATTATCCTCCGAGCCCGTGACCGCGTGACGGCTATCCGGCGCCCAGGCCACCGCCGTGACAGGCTCGGAGTGGCGCAGATAGGGCGTGCTGGGGATATTGGCGGCAGCAGTAGCGCCATTCAGCCAAGCGCCGATGTCCCACACGATGATGCGACCATCCGCGTGAGCCGTCAGCGCGCGCGACTCATCCGGGCTGATGGCCATATCTAGCAGGGCGTTTTCATCCTGCGGGAAAATTGCCAGCAATTCCCCAGTGGCCGTATCCCAAACATGAATGCCCGGCGCATCGCCCGCCGCGTAAATCCGCGCACCATCGGGCGAAAACGCCGCCGCCAACCAGCGCCCCGCGTCCTCAATGACAAATTCGCGCACCACTTCACCCGTGTTCAGGTCCCAGGTGCGCAGCGCGTCCTCGCCATAAGCCGCGAGCACCTGCCATCCATCCGGCGCGAGGGCCAGATGCCGCACCGACGAATCCATCTCCTCGCTAAACTGGCGCACGACCGCGCCCGTCTCGCGATCCCAAACGATAATCACGCCGTCCAAATCGCCCGTGATCATCTGCGAACCGTCCGCGCTGAAGGTCGCCGCGCTGACGCGGTCCGTGTGTCCCCGCATCACGTGCCGGGTGCCTGGTTCGTAAGCCGACTCGGCCAACGCGCGGATTACCTCGGGCTCATCGTCGTCAATATCCGCCGCCAGCAACGCGAGCGCTATCGCTTGGTCGGTATCGTTATCGTTCAGCGCCACCAGCGCGCTACTGCTCAGGGAAAGGGCGCGCGCGGTCTGTTCGCTTTCTTCGGCTTCGGCCTGGGCCGCGCGGGCCAGGTCGCGCTGATCGCTGGCTTCGTCTGCCTGGAAGGCTGCGAACGCCGCCAAACCGATAATCACGGCCATCACAACGCCGATAGCGATTTGAATGCGACGCCAGTAATTCGCATTCTGGCGGCTCTTTTCGATGTATTCGATATGCAATTCGGCGGGCGACGGATTTTTCTCTTGCTTCTGGCTGGTGTGCAACCATTCTTCGGCTTGCCAGAGCGCATTCCCGCGCAGCAGCAAGCTCCGGTCGTGGCCGCGCCGCTCCCAGTCACGCGCGCGCATGATGAGCGCCGTATGCGTCTCGACATGCTCGTGGTCAGTATCCAGCGCCTGGCGCACTTGCGGATAGCGCGCGGGAATCTCGCCTTCGCTAAGGATGTGCACCCAGTTGATATGCGAAATGGACTCCGGCACGTTATCATCCACCACGGGCTTATGCAGAATCGGCACCAGGCGCTTACTGCTGCGGTGCGCATATTCCAGTTCCATCAGCGTATATTCGGATTGTAAGAATTCGGGCGTTAGCACCAGGATAAACGCTTCGGCGGCGTCGATGCCTTCTTGAATATCTTCTTGAAAATTCAGGCTGCCAGGCGGGATGTCTTCCCAATCGATCCAGACTTCGCGCCCATCCGCGCGCAGGGCAGCATCCAGGGCGCGCACGAAAGGCTTATCTAAACGGCGATACGAGATGAAGACGTCAGAGCGTTTGGCGGGCATGGGGTAGCACCTTTGCCTGTGGTCGGGTGTGATGTGGCCATTATAGGTTAAGAAATCCTAACGCGCCAAGCGGCACCCATCCTCAGCCGATTCTAAGCTAGCGGGCTGGTCACAAAATTGAAACAATCCGAAAATACACTGTAGCAAATACGATCAACGGAGGATGTAAACCCATGATGAGACGCATCTCGCGCGGTTTAGCGTTGGTGCTGGGCCTGGCCATGCTGCTGAGCCTTGGCCCGCGCACGACCACCGCTCAGGACGAGCGGGTGATCCAGCTTGTGGTGCCGCCGCAAGCAGTCGAACTGTTTTCGGACGAATTTCTAGCGCCGTTTTATACTCAAAATCCGGGCGTGCGGGTCATCGTGGAAGACTTTAATCCCGACATCCCAAACGCCGCCGATGACCTGGAAGGCCATTTCGAAGGCACGGGCGAGTATGTGCAGCAAGGCGACGTGCTGCTCGTGAGCAACGACAGCCTGAGCTACGAGGCCACACGGGCTGGTTACTGGCTAGACCTCTCGCCGTTGGCTAACGCCGACCCTAACTTGAACGTCAACGATTTTATCTTCAGCGTGTGGCAATCTTTCCAATGGGATTTGGGCGTGTGGGCCGTGCCCTTCTCTGCCGAGCCCGTATTGTTTTACTATAACCCGGCTTTGTTCGATGCCGCCGGGCTGAACTACCCCGACGCGGGCTGGACGTTGGCCGACATCGACGCCGCTGTGCGCGCTCTGGCTGACCCCGCCAGCGATCCAAACTTCGAACTGCCCCTGGTGACGGGCGACCTAGGCCGCGCCAGCCTGATGCGCGGTTCGGCGGGCGTCTTCAGCTTGTACGACCCCAACGCCCTGCCCTCGGCGCCGCTCATCAGCGGCAATCCTGCTCTGGCGGAGGCTGTGCAGACCTTCGCTAGCCTGGAACAAGACGGCTATTTCGCGGGGGCTATACCGCAGGAATTCAACGAGGCGGCGATGCGCACAGCGGGCAGCCTCGGCCTGGCGGATTTACCCAACACGACCGACGCCGAACTGCAAGTCGCGCCCTACCCTGGCGGCCAGAATCCGATTTTGGTGAACGGCTTTGGCGTCAGCGCTGGGACGGCCTTTCCGCAGGAGTCTTACGAGCTAACCAAATGGCTCAGTACCCAAGCGGAAATCGTGAATCGCTTTTTCGCGCCCATCCCCGCGCGCTATAGCCTGCAAGGCGCGGACGACACCGCCGGGGCAGGGCTCATCAGCCTGGATTTATCGCCCGAAGATGAAGCCCTAGCATTGAGCGCGGTCGAGGGCGGCATTTCGGTCAGCGACCAGCGTTTTTATAGCTACCTCGCGAATGCCGTCGATCTTGTCGCGAATGAAGGCTTCGATGGCGCGCAAGCGTTGCAAGATGTCGAGCGCGAGGCCGTCGAAGCCCTGAACACCGCCGACGCGCAGGCCGCCGATACGGTAGTTATCGTTGATCCACCCCCCGCGCAACAATCAGTCGAAGCCGGGCAAATTGTGCTGGACATCGGCGTGCTGACGCCCTTTGACGAGCGCCCCGCCAGCGACCGTTGGGCCGAAGTGATCGACGCTTTTGTGGCCAACGACCCCAATGTGGGGGCCGTCGAAGAATATTTCAGCTTCGAAGGCGTGGATGGCTACTACGAAAATAGCGACTGCATCCTCTTTCCACAGAATCTGACGCCACAACTCAACTTGCAACAGATGCGCAATGTAGACCCCTTCATTGACGCCGACCCGAATTTTGTACGCGATGACGTCTTGCGTGGGGTGCTGGGCCAACTCCAACGCGAGGGGCTCACCTGGGCCGTGCCGATTTCCATTCGGCCCGAGGTCATGCGCTACGACGTGCAGCAATTCCAGCAGCAAGGCGTGCCCGCGCCCCAATTCGGCTGGACGGTAGACGCCTTTAATGATGCCGTGCAACGCCTGCGCCCCACCGAGCAAGACCCGGCGCCCTTCGCGCCCTTCGGCGGCGGCGAAAGCTACATCATCCTGATTACGGCCTATGGCGGCACACCGATTGACTTCAGCACCGACCCGCCCTTCGTGAGCTTCAACGACCCCGCCACGGTAGATGCCACGCGCCAGGTGCTCGACCTGGCCAATAACGGCTTCATCGAATACGACCGCCTTTCGATCAATATCGCAGGCACGACTTACGACCTGGAAGAACGCGACCCGGCCCTGTTCAACCAATTGTTTAATTCACTGACCTTTGGCGACCCCGAAAGCCCGGCCAACGTGGACGAATACGCCGTCGTGACCTACCCTCAGGGTAACCAATCCTCGGCAGCGCTGTATAGCATCGAAGCGCTGTATATTACCGCCGTGTCGGAAAACCCCGATGCATGCTACCGCTTCGCCCAGCACCTGAGCAACCATCCAGAATTGTTCGAAGGCATGCCCGCGCGGCGTTCATTGCTGAATACGCCCGCCGTGGTAGCGGCCAGCGGCCAGCCTGCCGCCGATTTTTACAGCACGTATGATGCGTTCCTGAGCGACCCCAATACGTTGATTGTCCCTGGCCTAGGGCTCAACATTGGCGGGGATGCATTGGTGCTGTATTGGCTGTTCCGTGCGTATGATAATTACGTGTTGGCGGACGCCGATTTACAAGCCGAACTGGACGAGGCGCAGCAATTCGCCACGGCGTATCTGGATTGCACCGCCGGGCTAGGCACCTATGACCCCGCTTTGTATGATGGCATCCTGGATTACATCCGCGAGGTGGCCGCCTGCGCCGTTCAGATCGACCCCAGCACCGAGCCGCTATTTGGTTTCATCCTAGGGAACGATTAGACATCATTTTGAAACATAATGCCGGTACGTTAGACAATTGATGGGGCGAGGCGCATCTTGCCCCCGGCTGACGACCGGATAAATCGCAAAGCCCATGCATCGACTTTTTGACGCCCTATCTCTCGCTATCGAACGCCTGCGCCAGCATCTTGTGCTGGTGCTCTGGGCGCTGATTGGTCTATCGGCGGCCACGACCCTGGCGCTGAGCCTGACGCTGTACGTCGATGCGGTCAATAGCGGCTTACTCGAATCCCGCCTAGACGAGCCGCCTTACGCCTTTCGGTATCGTTACGTGGGCGCTTGGGAGGGCAACATCAGCCGCGCGGAAGTCGAGCGCACGACGGAGGCCGTCCAAGGGACGTTCATCAACGAGGTGGGCTTTCCGGTGGCGCAGAATGTGCGCTTTGTGCGCGGCGGTAATTGGGCCTTGCGCATGGCCGCGAATAATATGCCGCTGGGCGCGTTCAGCCTGGGCAACCTGACAGGTATCGAACCCCAAATCCGCATCGCCCAGGGCGAATGGCCCCCGCCAGAAACAGACGAGGGTGTGGTACCGGTCATGCTGCCGGAAATGGCGTTTTACAACATGGGCATTCAGTTGGGCGACCAGTTGGTCGCGGCTCGGCCCGGCGCGCCGCCCGTCACGGTGCAGATTGTCGCACTCTGGGCGCCCGCCAATCCCGATGACCCGGCCTGGATTTTCCCGCCTAGCTTCTTCGATACGGTCATGCTGACAGATGAGACCCATCTTTGGGAGACGATCACCGTGCAGCCCAACCCGGACACCACCCCCACACCGGTTGAGGAGGTCGCCTGGTTCGTGAACTTCAACGGCGCGACCGTACAAACCGCCGATGTGGGCGGTATCATCGGGGCGGCCATTGATGGCGAGCGCGCCGTATCGGCGGCCCTGCCCGGCGTGCGCTTGGATGTCTCGCCGCGCGAAGAACTCGAAGCCTTTAACACGCAAGTAGACGAACTGACGCAACAACTCATCATCATGATTTTGCCCGTCGCGGGCTTGGTGCTCTATTTTGTGGGTGTCGTGGCCGAAATGCTCGTCAGGCGCCAACAAAACGAGGACGCGGTGCTCAGTAGCCGAGGCATGAGCCGCCTGCAAATCGTGAGCAATCATCTGCTGATGTGGCTGATTCTGGCGGGTTTAGCCTTCGTGATCGGGCTTTTTAGCGCGCCCTTGGTCGTGGATGTGGTCGGGCGTACGACATCATTCTTGCGCTTCGATTATGCCGCCGAAGACTTGCAAGTCGTGTATACCCAGCGCGCCCTATTGGCGGGAGCCCTAACGGCCTTGTTGGCTGCGAGCAATGGCTTGATCTTGGCGTGGGGCAGCAGTGCACAGACCATCAACCGCCGACGCCAGGCCCGCGCCCGCGAAGGTAAAGCCTGGTGGCAACGCTACTACCTGGACGTGATGATGCTTGCTCCGGCGGCCTATACGCTGTATACCCTGCAACAGCAAGGTGGCATCACCACGGACGCGGAAAACCCGTTCGCCGACCCGCTGACGTTTATCGGGCCGACGCTGTTCGCGTTGGGCATGACGCTCATGCTGCTGCGCTTTTTGCCGATCATCTTGCGCGGTGTGGCGCGGGTGGTCGCGCTGGGCAACGGCATCGCGCTATTGATGGCCCTGCGCGAGTTGACCCGCTCGACCGGGCGCTATCGTGGCGCGTTGCTGATGATGTGCTTTACGCTCAGCCTGACGGGCTTCATGGCCAGTATGGCCAGCACGCTTGACCGCAGCTTGAAAGACTCGATTGACTATCGCATCGGCGCGGACACAGTCGCCGTCACGGCCTCGGATGCGCAAACCGAAGCCAACACGCCCGAAACCGCAGGCGACCAGGTCGCGCAA
>DAOTVD010000208.1:0-16207 GCA_034437075.1 Anaerolineae bacterium | reverse complement strand
GTCGATAAAATTTACGAAGGTGTCCGGCGTTTGGGTAAAGCCTGGCAACTCTACCAGGATAACCCGCACGAGCGCCGTCCGATTCTATGAGCAACGACATAGGGGAAAACGAACAAATGGTACAGCAGGGCAATAACGGACATCACGATGGCCATACCGGCACCGATACGGTGAAACGGGGGCTAGCCCAAATGTTGAAAGGCGGCGTCATCATGGATGTGGTGACGCCCGAACAGGCCCAAATCGCCGAGGAAGCGGGCGCGGTGGCCGTCATGGCGCTAGAGCGTGTGCCCGCCGATATTCGCGCGCAGGGGGGTGTCGCCCGCATGAGCGATCCCGATATGATCGACGGGATCATCCAGGCCGTTAGCATTCCCGTGATGGCCAAAGCGCGGATCGGGCATTTTGTCGAGGCGCAGGTTTTGCAAGCGCTCGGTGTGGATTTCATCGACGAGAGCGAAGTCCTGACCCCCGCTGATGAAGAACATCATATTCTCAAGCACGACTTTACCGTGCCGTTTGTGTGTGGTGCGCGCAACCTGGGCGAAGCCCTGCGCCGCATTGGCGAAGGCGCCGCCATGATCCGCACCAAAGGCGAAGCCGGTACGGGGGATGTTGTGGAAGCCGTGCGCCACGCGCGCACCGTGTTGGGCGAAATCCGCCGCTTGGGTGCCATGCCCCCCGAAGAGTTGATGACTTACGCCAAGACCATTGGCGCGCCTTATCATCTGGTGCGCGAAGTGGCCGAAACAGGCACGTTGCCCGTCGTGAATTTCGCCGCCGGGGGCATCGCCACGCCCGCCGACGCCGCGCTGATGATGCAACTGGGTGTGGATGGCGTCTTTGTGGGGAGTGGCATCTTCAAGAGTGGCGACCCCGCCCAACGGGCGCGCGCCATCGTGGAAGCTACCACACACTACACCGACCCGGACATTATCGCGCGGGTCAGCCGTGGGTTGGGCGAAGCGATGGTCGGCATCAACGTGGGCACCATGCCCGATGTCGAACGCATCGCGGGCCGGGGCTGGTAAAGGCTCTGACAGGACGCGCACCAACCACCATACTTGCCTTTATAACCCCTCCCCGAATTCGGGGAGGGTGCAGTTAGCGCAAGCGTGAATTTTCCCCCCGAATCCGGGGGGATGGCTCAGGCGGTCGCGCTAAGAGGGGGGTAAAGTAAAAAACCAACCTGAGCGCGCCCTGACTTTCTATCAATCACGACCAAACGCACATCATACAAACATCAAGCAGAGACGGAATAAACGACCATGAAAATCGGTGTGTTGGCGTTACAAGGCGCCTTCATCGAACACGCGCGGCGGGTGACCCAACTCGGCGCGGAAGGCGTGCAAGTGCGCTTGCCGGGGCAACTCGCCGACCTAGACGGCCTGATTATCCCCGGTGGCGAGAGCACGACCATCGGCAAGTTGGCCGTCAAGTACGAATTATTAGAGCCCCTGCGCGATTTCGCGGCGCGACGCCCCGTGTGGGGCACCTGCGCAGGCATGATCTTTTTGGCCAAAGACATCGGCCCGCACGAGCAACCCATCCTGGGCATGATGGACATGACGGTGAATCGCAATGCGTTTGGCCGCCAGGCGCAGAGCTTCGAGACGGATTTGCCCATCGAGGGCTTGGCGGGCGATCCGTTCCACGCGGTCTTCATCCGCGCGCCCCTGGTGACGGCTGTGCGCGAGGACGCGCGCGCTATCGCCCAACTCGACCCCGAACGGATTGTGGCCGTGCGCCAGGGGCATTGGTTGGCCACGGCCTTTCATCCCGAGTTAACGCCCGATAATCGTCTGCACGAACTCTTTCTGGAGATGGTGCGCGCGGTGGCTTAGGCTTTTCCAACTTTTTAACTAAGCCGATGGTATTCGTCTAAGAGGGTACACTTTTGGCCTTACCCCCTCTCCGCTCCCCCCGAATTCGGGAGGAGAACTTACGCGCGCACATAGTAGCCCCTCCCTGAATTCGGGGAGGGGTGTTTTATTTTTCTGGAACAGCCTTAGTCGCGCAGGATGGATAATGTATAGGGCGCGGGCTGGTCGGTGTAGCGCGCGATATTCGACACGGCCAGGATGACTGCTTCATCTGCCGAGATGTCCAACGACCAAGCCGCCGCGCTGCCATCCTCGGGGCCGAGCAAGCGCTCGACGCGCGTTCCTGCCGCGCCCTGGCCAATCACCTGCACGAGATAGGCTTGCGAGATGCGGTTGCCGACCCGCGCCCAGCCCTCAGCTTGCCAGGCCGGATTCGGCGTTTCGAAATCGTCAAAGAAGCCAATTTCCGGTATGGCGACATCATCCACGAGCCAGCCGGGATGGCTAACTGCCTGGTCGGTGACGTAATCGAAGCGCACGAGCACCTCATTTCCGGCGAAGGCGCTCAAGTCAATGGTTTCTGCGCGCCATTCCGCCCGATTCCCGCCGCTGAGCCCGGTGAAGCCCGGCGCAAAGGCGCGGTCGTGGGGGTTTTCGTCGGTCATATCTGGCGCGCGCAGGGCTTGCCAGGTGGCGCCGTCATCCGCCGAGATGCTCACATAGGCGTAATCCCAAAAGGCTTCGATGTCGTACCACGTCCAGAAACGCAGCGTGGCATTCTCGACCTCGCTCAGATCGAAGCGCCCGGTCAGGCGCGCGTTGCTCTGGTTGGCGCGTTGCGACCAGTAGAAGTAGTCGCCGGAAGGTGGTTCGGTGGGCAGCAGGGGCGTCTCGGTTTGGCCCTCGAACCGCAGATCAAGCGGGCCAGCGGGGGCGTTCAGGCGGATGTAGTGTGTGCCGTAGGGCGGCAATTGAGCCTGGTAGCTATCCGTTAGCACCGCTGTTAGGCCGGGTTGACCATCTGCCCCCGTCAGCGTATGCGCAAAACGGCCATCCAGCACTGCCGGATCATTCACATAGCTGGCGACGACAAAATCCGCGTATAGGTCGTCAGCGGATAGTAGCTCGCCCGTCAATGGGTCGCGCGCGTTAGCGGTTCTTAGGGCGGCGGTGATGCCGCGCATACCGTCGGCAGGCTCGCGCGCCAGGATGCCCGCCCAATCGGGGCCTATGCGCCCCGTGATATAACTCAGAAAGAGCGAACTGCCCCCATAGGCCAGGCTATAACTGCCATTTTGCGGGAAGCTGGTCAATTGGTTCCCCAAGCCATTGCGCAGGTAATGTTCTTGCTGGGCCGTGCTAAATAAATCCGGCAAGACGAGCGCGCTGCCTAGTTCGGCCAAGCCTTCTAGCGCCCAGGTGGCTTCGCTGTCGTCTTGGTCGGCTTGTAGCAGATGTTGGAATTCGTGCGCGAAGATGGACAGATAGCGGCTTTCGTTGTCTGGGTCGATGACCATAATCAGGCTGTTGATCTCATTGGACGAGGGAATCACCTCATCGGGGTAACGGTCGCTATCCACAAACAGGCCCAGATACGCCTCTAGGCCCCGACGCGCATTGAGAACATAGATGCGTGGGTCGTTGTCGATGTCGGTTTCGGCCCCGAAGATGGCGCGCGTCTGAGGGATCACTTCATCGGAGAGCCGCGCGGCGACCCGTTCGACGGTCGCGCGGTTATACGGCACGCCTTGCTCGAACCACATATACACAGCATCGGTTATGGCGACGAGTTCCATGGGCAGGGCTTGCACGCCCGCGCTGAATGACCCACCGATGTTGAACGTTTCGACATCCCCAACCTGATAGGCGGGCCGGGGTTCGATCTGGATAGTGGCGGGGTCGAGCCCGGCGAAACGTTGCGCCAGATCGACCGGATCGCGCACCGGGATGGGTTCTGCGTCTAGGGTGGCGATGGTTTCGGCCCCCGGCGGGGCGGCGAGAGCGCCGGGCAAAAGGCCCAGCATACACAGGCACAACCAGCTGAGCCAAATCATATAACGCGGCATAGTCGGGGTTTCCTCTTAACGTTTACTAGCGTCTGCGGTGGGGTGGGTGGGGCGGCAGCCAGCCAAAGGGCGTTTCATCCAGGTCGGGCGTATCTTTGGGGCGGCGCACCTCGGCGGGGCGAAAGCGCAAAGGTGCGGCGGGGGCATTTTTGCGGGCCAAGCGGCGTAAGTCATTCGCATACAGGATGCGCCCTTGGTAAGCAGTGGTCTCTTGCAAGGCGCCAACGATGCCGCGCGCGGCAATATCGACGGCTATGGGCATATAGCGCCCGATAGCCCAGCGCGTGGGCGGCACGATACCCGCCATGACCATGCTGTAGAGTACCGGGCGGCGCAAGCTGGGGACGCTCATGGCTGGGGCGCGGATGATCGTCCAGCCCAGGCCACTATTGCGCAAATAGTCTTCGGCCTCGCGCTTGCTGCGCAGGTAATCGGACTGAACGAAACCGGACAAGCCCGCAATGCTGAGCAGGATAAAATGCGGTATGCCCGCGCTGATGGCCATGCCGATGACGTTGCGCGCGGCCACCAGGTTAATCTGCTGGTGGGTGAGCCCGCGCGTGGGGTCGGCTTTGGCGCTGCCCACCAGATGGATGACGGCCTCTTGGCCGCGCCCCATGCCGGTTAAGCTGCTGCGGTTCCAGATGTCGCCATAGACGATGTCCACTTGAGATTGAAAGGCGACGAGCTTATCCGCTTGCTCGGCACGGGTGAGCACGGTCACGCGCAAATCGGCTTCTAGCAAAGCGGCCACCACACGATAGCCCAGAAAGCCAGTCGCGCCAGTGACAAACGCACGTTGTAAAGATGCTGGGTAGGGCATGGCGGGCCTTAATCGTGGTTCCAGTGGCGGATGCTTTTCAGCGTTTCGTGGGCGGTTAAATCCAGATGAATGGGCGTGATGCTGGCGTAGCCCTGGTTAATGGCCCATAAATCCGTGTCAATGACTTTGACATCCCCGGTTGGGCGTTCGCCGCCGATCCAATAATAGGGGATGCCGTGCGGGTCGTTGCGCTTCACGAGTTGGTCGCGATATTCGCGCACGCCCTGGCGCACCACTCGCCAGCCCTTGACCGGCCCTTTGGGGATATTGACGTTGATAATGGTCAGCTTGGGCAAGCCTTGCTCGATGACCAGTTCGGTGACACCCGTGGCCACGTCAATGCAATGGCTGTAATCTGCGTGGGGTTCGCGGTCATCCAACGAGAAGGCAATGGCGGGTAGGCCAAAGATCGCGGCTTCGAGCGCGACCGCGACCGTCCCGCTATACGTCACATCTTGCGCCAGATTCGGCCCCCGGTTGACGCCCGACACCACAATATCGATGGGTTCTTCGATGAAGCCCAGCATAGCCACGGCGGTACAATCCGATGGCGAGCCATTCACCGAATACGCCCGCACCCCCTCCATATAGTTTGACACCGGATTGATGCGCAAAGGGCGATGTAAGGTTTTTTTATGGCCGGAAGCGCTCTGGTTATCGCTAGGGGCGATGACTGTCACCTTGCCCAAGGGCAGCATCGCTTCGGTAAGGGCTTGCAGCCCCGGCGCATAAATGCCGTCGTCGTTAGAAACTAAAATATGGGTCATGAATTCTCTCTGATCTGGCTCATCATATCGGATAAATCGCGGTCTTCCAGGCTGGTGACGAGCAATTCTTGCGGCTGTAGAAGCATCAGCAGGCGGTGTTTGTGTTCTAGCATGCCGATGATATGCGAGGCGCGTTGGCTCAGCATGGTGGTGGTGATGGCATCCGCGCGTGTCGTAATGATGTCGTCAATATCATCGACGATAACGCCGTAGGTGCAGCGCAGATTCTCGTGCAAGAAAATTAGCGGCGTGGTGAGCGCCAGCGCGGTGTCGGTTGCGCCGAACCGAATACGTAAATCCAGCACAGGCACCACCACCCCGCGAATATTGACCACGCCCAGAATAGCCGGGGGCATATCCGGCACTTCGGAAATCGCCACCAGCGTGTAGACCTCAAATACATGGGCTACATCCAGGCCATACCATTGCGCGCCCACGCGAAAGGTCAGGCAATAGAGGGGCTGGTTGTTTTCGTAGGTAGTTAACTGGCTATCACTCATCAATTGGCTTACCTTTCGCCAGGTAGCTCAGCAGATCGGGGATGTCTTGTAGGGGGACGATATATTCCGAGCCGCCAAGATCAATCGCGGCTTTGGGCATCCCGAAGACGACACTGGTATCTTCATCTTGCACGATGGTATGAGCGCCTCGGGCGCGCATTTTGGCCAAGCCCACCGCGCCATCGACCCCCATGCCCGTCAGAATCACGCCGATGGCATTTGCGCCATAGACCTCCGCTATGGATTCTAGCAGGACATCGCCACTGGGTACATGACGATATGCTTGGTGGTCGGGTTCATGGCTAAAGCGTCCGCTGGCCGTTAGGCGTAGATGCGTGCCGATGGGCGCAATATAGACCGTGCCCGCGCTGGGCCGCTCGCCGGGTTCGGCCATCTTCAGCACCAGGGGCGTGACCGTCACTAACCAATTGGTCATGCTATCCATAAATTCGTCGCTGATATGCTGAACGACCACAATCGGCGCTGGGAAGTCCCCCGGTAAATGGCTGAGGATGACCTCTAGCGCGTTTGGCCCGCCCGTGGACGACACAATGCCAACGATTTCGGGCCGCGAAAGCATCCCCGGTAAGTCATCCAGCACGCGGCGAAGCTGGGCCTCGCGCTGATCATGGGAGCGCGCCAAGCGCACTACCCCTACCTGAGATAGGGCGCGGATCGCCTTCAGGAGTACCTCGGCGCTGTCTGAATCTGGGTAGCGCGCTGGTTTGGCGCATAAGTCCAACGCGCCGGAGGTCGTCAAGCGGGCGAGCAGGCCCTCATCCTGATGCGCGCCATCATTCGCCAATAGGATAATGCGCGTGGGGTAATCTTGCATAATCAGCCGGGCCGCCTGGAAGCCGTCCATATCGGGCAGGTCGATACTTAGGGCGATGATATGCGGCTTGAGGGTGTTGCTCAGGCGGATTGCGTCTAGGCCCGAACGGGCTTCCCCCAAGACGACCAAATCGTGCGTGGTGTTAATGAGTGTTGTTAGGCGCTCGCGCACGATGAAGCTATCGTCCGCGATGAGCACGCCAATGGGGTCTGGTAGGGGGCGCGGCGTGGAGGGCATGGGCGAGTTACCTTCGGGCGCGGGCTATAAGAACTGCTCGATTGTTTCGAGTAAAAAGGATTGCTCGAACCCGCTTTTCACGATGTAGGCATCCGCCCCGACTTTCAGGCCGCGTTCGCGGTGCGCCTTGCTCTCTAGCGAGGTCACCAGAATGACGGGAATATCGCCATAGACATTGCTCTGGCGAATCCATTCCACCAGTTCGAAGCCATCGATACGTGGCATTTCAATATCTGCCACGACGAGATCGAAACGTTCGGTTTCGAGTAGCGCCAGGGCCTCGACGCCATCCACGGCGGTCGTTACATGGTAGCCCGCGCCTTGTAGGATATTGCGCTCTAGCGTGCGGGTCGTGATCGAGTCATCGACCACCAGTACGCGCGGCGGCGCGACGTCTTGATCGGCATCTGCCGAGCGATCCACCAGAATCGGCTGGCGAACCGTTCGCCCCCCCTGCGCGGACTTAATGAGGTCGGAGGCGTTAAGGATTACAATCGGTTGCCCGGTGCCCAACAGCGTCGCGCCCGCCACATTACGCACCCGCACGAGTTGCTTGCCCAATGGCTTAACGACCATTTCTTGCTCAGATACCGAGTCATCCACGATGAAGGCCATATGTCGCTCGGCACCTGCCAAGATAATCGCGAGCAAACGGTCGGCGCGGTCGGCGTCGCGCGGACGTTCTAGCACGTCGCCCATGTGGATGATGGGCATCGGCTCGCCGCTAAAATCGAACATCTTGTTGCCTTCTACTTGGTAGATGAACTGCGGGTTGATGTTGATGATCTTTTCTACGGCATGCAGCGGCAAGGCGTATTGCTCGGCGCCGATGCGCACGATGAGCCCGCGTATGGTGGCTAGCGAAATGGGCACGATCAAATGAAATTCGGTGCCTTCGCCGGGCGTGCTCTTGACGTTGATGCGCCCTTGCAGGCTCTCTAGCTGAGATTTCACGACATCCATGCCCACGCCGCGCCCCGATACCGCCGTGATCTCGTCTTTGGTGGAAAGCCCGGCCTGGAAGATGAGCAAATAGGCTTCTTCATCCGGCATATTGTCCACTTCGTTGGGCTGGACAAGGCCTTTTTCCACGGACGACCGCCGAATCCGTTCGGCGTCTAGCCCTTTGCCATCATCCGCCACAATGATCTGCACATTGCCGCCGCGCTGGGTGATGCTCACGATCACCGTACCAGTTTCGGGCTTCTGGCGGTCGGCGCGTTCGTCCGATGTTTCGATGCCGTGGTCAACGCTATTGCGCAGCAGATGAATGAGCGGGTCTTTCAGGTCTTCCAACACCCGTTTGTCGAGTTCTACCCCCGCGCCGGTGATGATGAGTTGGGCTTTTTTGCCGCTGGCCCGCGCGACATCGCGCACGACCCGTTCCATGGTGGGCACGAGGGTTTCTACGGGCAACATGCGCACCCGGCGAATTTCTTCCTGAATCGCCTGGGTGACGAGGGTCATGCGCATGTTGTCCGCCGTCATTAGCTTATCGAGGGCGCGGGTTTTTTCGAGCGTTTCGGCAAAAAAGCGCTGGTTAGCTTGCAGGAAGTCCAGCACTTCTTCCCATTTGGCGCTGTTTTCGCCGTCGTCTTCGCGCGAAAGCCGGTCTATGTCGCGGCGCAGTTCGGTGGCTTCGGTCCAGGTTTTCTCCCAGCGGCTCATCATAGCGCGCAGGTCGCGTAGCTCGCGCAAGCGTTCGTCCGCGCTGATTTTGGAAACGATCAATTCGCCAGCCTGCGCCATTAAGTCATCCAGTTTTTCCACGGATACGCGGATGGTTTCTTCGCTGGCGCCCGTGCTCAGTGCAGAAGGCTTAATGGGCGCACGGCGTTGCTGTTTGGACTTGTCGATTTCTTCCGCTTGCCAATTCGTGAGCGGCACCGCGTCCGCGCCTGTGGTGTCGGGTTGCGAGATCGCCGCTTCAGGGGGGGCGGCTGGTTCCTCGCGGGGTGGCGGTTCGGGTGTGGGCGGTGCAGGTGCGGATGTTTCTAGCGCTTGGAGTTCGCTTTTCAGGGCGTCTAGGGTGGCGGCCTGGACTGTTTCGCCAGTGACCATGGCCTGGATGGTATCGTTAGCGCGCAGCAGCACGTCCACCACATCGGCGTTGAGGGTCAGCTTGCCCGCGCGCGCGGCACTCAGCACGCTTTCGGCCTCGTGCGCGACGCCTTCAATATCGAGTAGTTCCACGGCCCGCGCCGAGCCTTTTAAGTTATGGGCCGCGCGGAAGGCCGCGTTCAGTAATTCGGCGCGTTCGGCGGCGGGCGGGTCTTTTTCCAGCCGCAGCAACGAACTGCTGAGCGTGCCGATATGTTCTTCGGCTTCCACGGCGAACATCTGCAAGAGTTCTTGCATCAGCGCGTCTAGGCTGCTTTCGCCGGGCGAGGGCGTCACGGATACGCTACTGACGGGCGGGGGGGCGGCGCCGCTGGGTTTGTCCGCTTCGGCGGGCGGGGGGTCTGGCGCGGGTTTGATCGGCTTGCCCTGGGCGGCATCTGCCAACTGGCTCTGGAGCATATTCAGGGTTGCCTCGTCGGGTTGCGCGCCGCCGACCATGCTCTCGATGGTATCGTTAGCTTGTAATAGAATGTCGATAATGTCGGAATTGAGGGCCAGCTTGCCCGCGCGCGCGGCGCTGAGCACGCTTTCGGCTTCGTGGGCGATGCGCTCGATGTCGGCCAGTTCTACCGCCCGCGCCGAGCCTTTTAGGCTATGCGCAGCCCGAAACGCCGCGTTCAGCCAATCTTGCTGCTCGCTGCTTTGGGGATGTTGTTCGAGCTTCAGCAATGTGCGGCTGAGGGTTTGGATATGTTCCGCCGCCTCAACCGCGAACATTTGCAGAAGTTCTTGCATTAATGCATCGTAGCCACTGTCCGACATGCGGGCTTTCCCCTGTTCGCGCTTGGTTTACAGACGGTAGGCCGATATGGCCGATTCCATCTGGCGGGCCATTTCGTTCAGGTCTTTGGAATTACGCTGGGTTTGCTGCATGCTCGTCGCGGTGGACGAGGTGGCCGCTTTGATGGAACTCATGGCCGAGGTCAGTTGATCCATACCCTGGCTTTGTTGGCGCGTGCTGGCGGCAATCTGCATGGCGGATTGCGAAGCGTCTTCCAACTTACCGGCTAGTTCGCGGATGGCGCGCCCGGCGCGGTCTACCAATTGCACGCCCAAATCCACGCCTTTGGTGCCTTCTTCCGTGACCATCACAGCGGTGTTGGTGGCTTGTTGAATCTCGCTGAGGATATCGCGCACTTGGGCGGTGGCTTCGCGGCTTTGTTCGGCCAGGTTACGTACTTCCATGGCCACCACAGCGAAGCCGCGCCCTTCTTCGCCCGCGCGGGCCGCCTCGATGCTCGCATTCAGGGCCAACATTTTTGATTGGTCGGCGATGGCGTTCACCGTGGCGATGATGTCGCCGATTTGCGTTGTCCGTTCGGAGAGCATGAGGATATTCTCGGCGATGCTTTCCACGCGCGAGCGTATGACGTTCATGCCTTCGATGGTTTCAGCCACGGCGATTTGCCCCTGGCGCGAGATTTCCACGGATTGCTGGGCGGCTTCGGCCACCATCTGGGCGCGTTCGGCGGTTTCGGCCACCGTGGCGCGGATTTCGGCGACCGTGCTGGTCGTCTGGCTGACCGAAGCATCTTGCTGGGTTGCCCCGGCGATCTGGCTGGTGCTGGATTCGAGGATTTGCGCGGCAGCTTCCGATAGACTGGCGGCCACATCGCGCGTTTGGCTGGCCATGCTGTGCAGGGCTTCTACCATGCGGTTGAGGTTATAGCCCAGGCGCAGCAGATTATCGTCTTGTTCGACGTTGACGTTAGCCACGATCAGATTCGGCCCTTCTTGGCCGTTCAGGCTCAGGCGGGCGGTCAGGTCGCCACGCGAAACACGCTCCACGAATTGCATATAGCTGGTGAGCACTTGTTCCAGATATTCGCGATTTTGCTTTTCTTCGGTGACGCGCACGCGCAGATTCTGGGTCATGTCGTTGAAGGCTTGCGCCAGCACGCCGAGTTCGTCGCCGCTGTCGGTATCGACGCGCGTATCCAACGAGCCACTGGCGATGTCGCGCGCGGCGTCCGTCAGGCCCGTGATGGGGCGGGTTAGCCAACGCCCGATAAAAAAGGCCACCAGTGCAATGACCGCGATGGAAATCAGCGACACCGCCAGCAAGATCACGGCCAGGCTATTGACCGCCGAGAGCGCTTCGCCGCGCGGCACTTGCGCATAAACCACGAAATCGAGTTGGGTGTTGCCGCGCCAACTGCCCAGCACGGTTTCGCCATTGAAGCCTTCGAAATCGTCCACGCCGGGTTGGGCCTCTGGCGCGCGGATGGCTTCGCCATCTGGCAAGGGGATAATCTCTTGATTGCCCACCAGAAAGTTACCGCTTTGCAGATACGCGCGCCCATCTCCGGCGGCGAAGTTTTCCATCAGGCTACGCAGTTCGGATTGGCTGACTTGTAGCACGATATAGCCGATGGGGGTCATGTTGCCGCTGTCGATGACCTCATGCGTGATGAACATGGTCGTCACATCGAAAGGTTCATAATAGATAACATCCGAGCGGAAAAAGCTGACAGCATCATTGCCTTGCACGGCCTCAAAAAAGAGCGCATCGCCGAAGCTGTGGCCCTCGTTGAAACCTGTTTCGATAATAATTTCTTCGGTGCCATCTGCGGCAGCTTCGGCCCGGCGCTCGGCCCCCACCAGCACCCGCCCGTTAATATCTGTCAGGTAAATGGCCCGGTAGGTCGTGTCGGTGGCTTCTAGGATGTCTTCCATGACGTTGCGCGCGGAGCGCTGCGCCCGCGTGCCTTCCACGGTGCCATCCGCAGTAATGATGACTTCGATGCCCAGGTCAAGCTCGTTTTGCGAATCGCCCGTGGCGAACTGCATCGAGGAATAGGTTTGGGCATCGGCTTCGCGCGCGTTTAACCAGCGCTCGACCCGGTCTTCCGTCAGGCTAGCCACGGAGTCTAGCTCGCTTTCGACGGACGCGCGCAAGACATCTTGAGCCTGGATGTAGCTGAGCCAGGCCATCACCAACAACGGCACAATCCCCACCACCAACAAGAAGGCGAACAAGCGCCGTTCGATGGAGCTAAACCAGCCCCAGAGGCCAGCGGTCTGGTTTGAGTTCTCCTGGGTCGGGGTGTTCATTTCAGCTTGGTTCATAATCTACGCCCTCAATTAACCAACATATAGCCAACAAAACCCGGCTAACCGGCCATATCGTCATTCACGATAAACCGTTCGTCCGTAAAGATCGCTTCTAAATCTAGCAGCACCAGCCCACCCGGCAACACGCCCGACATATATAGCGCCGCCTGGCTATTCAGATTCGCGGGGCGCGGTTTAATCTCCTGGGTCGGGATGTCGGTTACTTCGTCCAAGCCGCTGACGATGAACGCGACTTCCATATCGCCATGCACCGCCACAACGACATAGTCATCATCTGGGCTGGGGGCCGTTGCGCTGGTTTTGCGCGTCGATTGCTCGGCCAACACGCGCGCGCGCCGGGCCTCCACCAGATGTTGCATCCCTAAAAATTCGGCCAGGCGCACCACCGAGCGAATGTGCCCGCGCAGGTTGGTGATGCCCGCTACGAAGCTGGGCACATTCGGCACCGGGGTAATGTTGATGGATTTATTAACGCTGAGCACCGACGCTGCCGGAAAGGCATAGGTTTCGTCCCCAATGCGAAAGGTGAGCACGCGCAACGTGTCGTGGTGTTGTTCGTCGTGGGCGGTGATGGGTTGGGCCAATAATCGCGCGCGTTTTTCCAGCAGGGTTTGTTTTTGCGCTTCGGTGAGTTCTTCGCCCAGGCTGATGGCGCGTTGTATGGCGGGCTCGATGGATAAATCCAGCGTTTGGTATTTTTTCTCGGTCATAAGCGGTTCAATCGTTGTTGTATCGCATGTATAAGTGTACCAGCCAACATCCCATCCCCAAAAGGCAGGGGCGTATCGGCGGGGCAATCCCCTAAGGCCGCCAGGGCATGTTGCCAACTGCGGCGGGCCATCGCCGCGTTGCCTTCAGTATAAAACAACTCGCCCATGGCGTAATGGGCCAGCGCAAATTCCCGGTCGGCGTAGAGCGCGCGGCGGAGGGCCGCTTTGGCGTCTTGCCATTGCTGGCTTTGCTGATGCAGCAAGGCGCGCAGGTAGTGCGCTTGGGGCACTAGCGGATCAATCGTTTCGATGGTGTCTAGTATCGCGTGGACTTCATCATCTTCGCCTTCGTCAGCAGCGAGCTTGGCGAGCAAAAACAGCGCGTCGATATGCTGGGGCATGGCGTCCAGAAAAGCGAATAGAGTCTGGCGCGCGCCCTCGCGATCCCCGGCGGCCATGTGGGTATAGATGACTTGCATCGCGTCGGCCTGTTCGGTTTCGCTCAGGTGCTGGGCAGGGGTGGGTGGCTCGGCGGGCAGAATGGCGGGCGCGATGGGGGCTGGAATGCGCTCCGGCTTGCGATAGACCACCGCGTTCGAGAAGTTGTGCACATCGTATTCGGTATACAGGCTCGTCAGCGGCTCGGAATGGCCCACCAATAACCAGCCAGCCTCTACCAGACAATCATGAAACCGGGTGACGACCTCTCGCGTTGTGGTGCGGTCGAAGTAAATGGTCACATTGCGGCAGACGATTAAATCTAGGCGATAGGTATCGCTCGCGCCAGACGGATAATCGTCATCCACTAGATTCAATGTCTCGAAGCGCACCATCCGCTGCACTTC
This sequence comes from Anaerolineae bacterium, assembly GCA_034437075.1. Taxonomy (GTDB): domain Bacteria; phylum Chloroflexota; class Anaerolineae; order Aggregatilineales; family J027; genus DAOTVD01. The sequence continues at coordinate 2,405 of DAOTVD010000208.1, read as the reverse complement.
CGGCAGGATGCGATAGCGGTCGCCGTGCGGCACAAAATAGGTTTGGCGCAGGGTGGGCGGCGTTTCTTCGCGAAACGACCACGCGCCGTACTCCCCCGCGCGGGCTTTGTCCAACGCCGCTTCGTTGATGTCCGTGGCTAGGATGTTGATATGCCACTGGTCAATATCTGGCAGCAATTCGCGCAGCAGGATGGCCAGGGAATAGGGTTCTTCGCCTGTGGCACAGCCCGCGCTCCATATGCGCAGATGATGCAAACCATAATGGCGGCGGCGCGCGATGAGCGCGGGCAAGATGTGCTCGCGCAGGGCCTGGAAGTGCCAGCGATTCCGAAAAAAATAGGTTTCGCCAATGGTTAGCACGCGCAGCAGGGTTTTCCAGAGGGGGGTGTCTATGGGGTTGGCGTGCAGCGCATGGATATAAGCCTCGTAGCTGGTGAAAGGCGTTTCTTGCCAGGCGTCGTGCACCCCCGCGAGCAGGTCGGCGCGCTGCATGTCGGCATAATAGAGTCCACTACGCGCTTTTAACAGATCGCGGAGTTGGTAAAACTGCTCATCTTTCACGGTGATTGGGTCAGCTTCAGCGTATCAATGTTTGGTTGGCGGTCATGTTCACAGTGTAGCGCTACACGCGGCCCGATACAAGTTTTGAGCGTGCCAGACTAGCGCGTTATACTGGGCCTATCAACAAGTTAGCGAGGTTAACAATCCGTGGATCTTCATGAATATCAAGCGAAGTTTCGCTTTGCGGAATTTGGCGTGCCGATTCCGCAAGGGCAAGTTGCCTCTACGGCGGACGAAGCGGCTGCAATTGCTAAAGACCTGGGTGGTACGGTCGTCGTGAAGGCTCAGGTACATACAGGCGGGCGCGGCAAAGCAGGTGGGGTGAAGTTGGCCCATTCGCCGGAAGAAGCTAAAGCTGCTGCGCAAGCGATCCTGGGCATGGACATCAAAGGGCATACGGTGCATAAGGTGCTGGTTGACCCCGGCGCAGACATCAAAGGCGAATTGTATTTCGCCATCACCAACGACCGCACCGCCAAAAAACCGTTATTTATGGCCAGTGCCGAAGGTGGCATGGACATCGAAGAAGTCAATCGCGTATCGCCAGAGAAGATTATCCGTGTGCATGTCGATCCGTTGCTGGGGCTCAAGGGCTATCAGATTGTGCAGATGGCCGCCGGGATGGGCTTGCCGCGCGAGTTGTGGAAGTCCTTCAGCCAGATTGCTAACGCGCTGTATGCGTGTTATACGGGCAGCGGCGCGACCCTCTGCGAGATCAATCCGCTGGCGATTGTGGGGGATGGCGAGGGCAGCACGGCCCTCCGCGCGTTGGATGGCAAAATGAGCATTGATGACAACGCGCTGATGCATTTTCCCGAATTGGCAGACCTGCGCGACACCAGCGAAGAACCCGAAGAAGAAACATTCGCCCGCGAAGCCGACTTGAACTATGTGAAGCTGGATGGGCAAATCGGGTGCATGGTCAATGGTGCGGGTTTGGCCATGGCGACCATGGATATGGTGGCGCATTTTGGCCAAGAACACGGCATCATGCCCGCCAACTTTTTGGATGTGGCCGGGGGTGCCGGGCCGGATAAGGTCGCGACTGCTTTGCGGCTCATCCTGAAAGACCCGGCGGTGAAGGCCATCCTCATCAACATCTTTGGCGGCATCACGCGCTGCGATGACGTGGCACGCGGGATTTTGCACGCCCTGCACGAAGTACAGACCGATATTCCACTCGTGATCCGCCTGAGCGGCACGAACCAAGAAGAAGGCTTGCGTTTGATCGAAGAGGCCGCCTTGCCGAATGTCACCAGCGCGAGCGCGTTTTACGAGGCCGCGCAAAAAGTCGTGAATATCGCGAAGGGAGCATCCTAAATGGCTATTCTGATTGATAACGATACGCGCGTTATTGTGCAGGGCATCACGGGCAAGCAGGGCGCTTTTCACACGCGCTTGATGATCGAATACGGCACGAAGATCGTGGCCGGGGTAACGCCGGGCAAAGGCGGCGAATGGGTGGATGACAAACCCGTTTTCGACACCGTGCGCGATGCCAAAGAGGCTACGGACGCCAATTGCTCGGTGATTTACGTGCCGCCCAAATTCGCCGCTGATGCCATCCTGGAAGCTATCGACGCGGAAATTGAATTCATCGTGACCATCACCGAAGGCATCCCCGTGCAGGATATGATGAAAGTCCGCGCCAAACTAGACGCCAGCGATAGCGTTTTACTTGGCGGAAATTGCCCCGGCTTGCTGACCCCCGGCCAGAGCAAGGTCGGCATCATGCCCGGTTTCATCGCGACCCCCGGCCCGGTGGGCGTCGTTTCGCGCAGTGGCACGCTCACTTATGAGGCGGTTTTTGCGCTGACCCAAAAAGGGCTGGGGCAGAGTACGTG
>DAOTVD010000207.1:0-2797 GCA_034437075.1 Anaerolineae bacterium | reverse complement strand
CGCCGCGCCGGGCTGGTATCAGCATCAGGTGGTGCGCGTGGGGGATGGCATCGCCATCATGAATCGCAACATCACCGAGCGCAAAGCGGCCCAACAGCGCGAATTCCAACTGGCGCTAGAGAAAGAACGTCTGAATCTGCTGATGACCTTCGTACAAAACGCCGCGCACGAGTTCCGCACGCCCTTGTCTATCATCGGCACCAGCGCGCATTTGATGGTCAATAGCGATGACCCCGCCCGGCGCCAAGCCCGCGCCGCAAAGATCGCCGACCAAATCAACCGCATGACCCGCCTGGTGGATATGCTGCTGCTGATGGCGCGCATCCAGGGCGGCGATATGCTGACCCAAACGCATGTGAATATCCGAACGCTGGTGCAAGCGCTTTGCCAGCGGATGACCACGGTATGGGGCGAAACACCCACTTTGCATTGCGACTTGGGCATGACGGTGCCGCCCGTGTGGGCCAATGAGGAATATCTGGGCGAGGCGGTCTGGCAAGTGCTGGACAATGCCTATATCTGGACGCCGCCGGAGGGCGACATCCGCCTGACGCTGGGCGCGGATGAGGCATCTGTATGGCTGACGGTGACGGACAGTGGCCCGGGCATCCCCCCCGAGCATTTACCGCATATCTTCGATTTATTTTACCGGGGCGACAAAGCCCATTCGACGCCGGGGCTGGGGCTGGGGCTGTCGATTGCGCGCGCGATAATCATCCACCATGGCGGCACGATTAAGGTGCATAGTCCGCCCGAGCAGGGCACCACCGTGACGGTACGCTTGCCCATTCCCTAATTTATGCGCGCTCAGGTGTCGCGGCGGCTGCCCATGCGCAAAAAGAACGCGGCTTCCTTGAAGGCGTTCAACTGAAAACACTCTAGCGGTGTGATCTTGCCCTGTTTTTCTTGTTCGAGCAAATAGCGCAAACGGCGGATGGTATCCGGCGGCAGGTGAAGCTGTTCGATTTCTTCGGACTGAAGCGGCTGGCCGCCCAAAAAACCAAACGCATTATCATAAATGGTATCGTCTTCGAACATAACAGGCGTGCATCCATCAATAGCCCTTTTCCAAACAATAGAGCCGCTGCGACAAAATGTCAATTGGGCCGTTTTTCGATCAACTGTTTCAGCACTTTCAGAAATAGCTCAAAGTTGAGCGTCACATCCAGCGTATCAAGATTGGCTTGCGGGACGGGCAATACCGGCATGGTCGGGTAAGCCGCCGCGAAGTCCGTATTTTCGATGATATCTGGATGGGCCAGCAGCACGACGGCGGGCAGGTGGGCCCCGGCGCGTTGGTAGTGCGCCGCGATGTCATCCAACGCGCGCAGATCGTGAGTCAAGACAAAATCGATGGGTGCATTCAGCGGAATATCACTCGGTTGGTTGTGGTATTCGGGGTGGGCGTAGCGTTTTGCCGAGGCAAACAATAGCGAACTCATGGCCATCATATCGGGGTCATCACGCAGCAAAACAATGCCGCGCAATTTGTGGTCATCACGCATAACCTTATCCTTCTCTCCTATGCCCTTAGATTGTAATGCAAAGCGCGGACTTACCCAAAAAAGCCGATAAAAATGTTGTATGCAGGTTGCCAGATGGCGCGCGCTTCGGTAATATCTCAGACGTATATCTTTTTTTTGATGCTGAGCCTAAACTCAACCAGGGGACGTACGCCCGATGAGCGACTCGCCACAACCCACCGCCAAACAATTAGATGCCTTGTTCGAGCGCGGCAATAATTTCATCCGCCTGGGCAATTTTGGCGCCGCAGCCGGGGATTACACCACCGTGCTAGCGCACCGCCCCGGCTTTGGCCCGGCGCATTTTAACCGGGGTATCTGTTACCTCAGCGCGGGCGATTATGCCGCCGCGCGCGCCGACTTCGACGCCGCCCTGCACGCCCAGCCGGACTTCGCCGAGGCATTGGTGAATCGCGCGATTGCCGCGCAACACCTGGGCGACTACCCCGCCGCGCTGGCCGATTATGCCGCCGCGTTGCGTTTGAACCCCGGCCTAAGCCATGCGCTCGTGAACCGGGGCGAATTGCACTGCTTGCAAGGCGATTACAAGGCGGCTTTGGCGGATTTCCGCGCCGCGCACGACCTCAAAGCGGGCTATCGTTACGCGCTAGCCGGGCAGGCGATTTGCTTGCACCGACTGGGCCAAACCGACGAGGCCGCGCGCATCTGGGCCGGGTTGGAAGCCCGCAACGAGCAATTCGCGGACGCCGACTGGGTCGGCGCGGAACTCGGCTGGCCGCCGCCCCTCGTCGCGCTAGCGCGTGACCTCATCGCGAGCCGGGCCTGATGCACATTGGGCTCATCAGTGGGGAATACCCGCCCATGGCGGGCGGCATCGCGGATTATACGGCCATCCTGGCGCGGGAGTTTCGCGCGGCAGGGCATACCGTCAGCATCCTAACGAGCGCGGCGGCGCGGCCCCCTGGGGCTGGCGTCCAGGCAGATATACACAACTGGAATCGGGCATTTGGGCGCGCTGTGGGGCGCTGGGTTGCCCAAGAAGCGCCCGATGTGGTGAATTTGCAATATCAAACGGCGGCGTATGGCATGGCTGGGCTGGTGCATTTTCTGCCCGCGCGCTTGCGCGCCCCATTCGTGACAACCTTTCACGATTTGCGCTTTCCGTATCTATTCCCCAAAGCGGGCCCGTTGCGCCCCTGGATCGTGACGCGCTTGGCGCGCGGCAGTGACGCGGCCATCGTCATTAATCCGGCGGACGCGCGCGCCCTGGCCCGCCGTGCGCCGGGCTTGCCCGTGCATCAAATCCCCCTGGG
>DAOTVD010000206.1:0-24360 GCA_034437075.1 Anaerolineae bacterium | reverse complement strand
GGGCCGTGGTGCGTTCTTGCGGGCGGGGTTCCACAGACTGTGGCCCACCGTCCGTCACGGGCAGTTGGCTCAGGTCATCAAAGCTGCTCAGGAAAAAGCGGCTCATCCACCCAACAGCACCATTGAATTCGACCTGTATCCAGGCCGTATCCGCCGTACGCCCAATGGCCACAATACTGGTGTCCTGGTCAGCAATTTGTAGCGTGGGTGAATTGCGCATGGGCTGAGCCCGCACCCGTAACTCGGTGTTTGTGATGACCACAATCTGGCCATCGGATTGTTGCGGGCGCTCCGAGTGAGCCGTCTCGGGCTGTTGGGCGGCGTGGGCTGGCCAGATACCCACCACCAACAGGCTGATAACCAATACAATAAGCAGTGATTGTTTTTGCATAATCATTCCTCCGAGGGCCGATGGTACATGAAAGGGCCGCGTTTAGCCAACCGTTTCTCCTACGGGTTTCTAATTGTAGCCTTACATGGGTAGGTTAGAATCAAAGAACAACAACAGGTTGAGATTATGCTTAAGGAACCTTTATGAATACGTTACTCATCGTCTTTGGGCTATTTTTGCTGGTCAGCGCGGGTGGGCTGTTGGCCGCGACCCTACAAACACGCAGCAGAGCCCTCATTGCGGGTGGGACGGTGGCTGGCGTTGCGGGGCTCATTGTCATCATCCTTGGCTTTTCATTAGTCTCGGTGGCACCAAACGAGCGTCTCGTTGTGTTTAATCGCCTCACTGGCGAACTCAGCGAACCGCGCCAGCCCGGTATCTCTGTGGTGAACCCTCTGACGACCGAATGGCAAAAATACGATGTCTCGCGCCAGACCTACACCATGAGTTCGCAGATCGCCGAAGGCGCGCTAGAAGGCGATGACGCGATTGCGGCACGGACGTCCGGCGGCCAGGAAGTGTTTCTGGATTTGACCGTGATTTATCGTATCAACCCGGAGCGTGTGAACGACATACATCGTAATTGGCCCAATGAACGCTATCGCACCGAACTCATTCGCCCGCTCATGCGCAGTGTGGTGCGCGATGCGGTGAGTTTGTTTGATGTCGAAAGTGTTTACCAAGAACGCGCAACCATCGATAACCAGATCACCGAAGCCGTTATTCCGGCGCTAGAAACAGAAGGCTTTACTGTAGAAGATGTGTTGGTGCGCAATATCACCTTTACGCCCGAATATGCAACTGCCATTGAAGCTGCCCAGATCGCCGAAGTCGAAATCCGTGAACAGCAATTCCGCGTGGCCGCTGTGGCCCAAGAAGCCGAACAGGTAGAAGCCCGCGCGCGCGGTGAAGCCGAAGCCCGGCGTATTCAAGCGGCTGCCGAAGCCGATGCGCTGCGTCTTATTGCCGCCGTGCTGGAGGAAAACCCGAGCCTGATCGAATACGAATATGTACAGAACCTTAGCGATCAGGTGCAAGTGTTGGGGCTACCCGCCACCAGCCCCTTCATCTTCGATCTTGAAAACCTGATGAATACCCGCACCGAGGCACCCAATGCTTCGGCGGCAACCTCTCCGCCCCCTTCGGATAGTACCCAAGACGACGATTAGGCTTTTAGAACAGAGCCGCCCCCCGGGGCGGCTTTTTTTTTCCAGGCGTTTTCAGCGTATGATAAGGTTGTATATTTGCATGTATCCAGCGTCGGAGATCGTATGCGTCACAAACTCATCTATATCAGTTGCTTAGTCCTGCTGTTGGCAGCGTGTTCCTTGACGACCGAGGACGCCGCGACACCTACGCCCGCCCCCACTCAAACACCTTTTGTGATTACCGCGACACCCGAACCCAACACGCCCACGCCCACCGCCACCCAAGAGCCCGCCCCAACTGCCCAACCAGCCCGCAACGCCACGCGCGTGCCAACCCTCGTCAATTGCACACCCCGCGCCGATTGGGTAGCCTACACCATCCAGGCCGTGGATACACTGGGTAGCATCGCGCAAGCCAACTCCACCACCGTCGCCGCCTTGACCCAGGCCAACTGCCTGGCAGATGCTAACTTTATCTATGTCGGGCAGCCCTTGCGTGTGCCGCCAAGCGCGGCAACCGCCCAACCCACCCCGGAGGCGACCGAAGAACCCGTTACCGAGCCGACCGAGGCCGCCACCGAGGCGCCCGCTACCGAGGAACCGATCAGCGAGCCGACCGAGGAGCCAAGCCCTGATACAACACAGGCACCGTTACCCGAAGCCACCGCAGAAACCCTGGGCGAGGAGTAACTACACGATGTAGGGCGTAGAAGCGCCGGTTTTGGCCATCCCACGCGGATCAATCGCAACGTTAATGCAAGCCGCCTTGCCGCTCGCAAAGGCACGTTCGAGCGCCGGGCGAATGTCGTCCGCCTGCTCGATATGTTCGCCATAACCGCCCATGGCTTCGACGATCTTGTCGTAGCGTGTCGGCGCCAGGGATGTGGCCACGGCGCGCTCTTCGCCCACCATATTGATCTGCGGCCCGCGAATTTGGCCCCAACCCGCGTCGTTGCCCACGATGGCGACAATCGGCAAGCCAAAGCGCAAGGCCGTGTCAAAATCAAAACCATTCAGGCCGAAAGAGCCATCTCCGCTGATGATGAGCACGCGCTTATCCGGCATCAAATGCTGGGCGGCGATGGCAAAGGGCGCTCCGACCCCCAAACAGCCTAACGGGCCGGGGTCGAGCCATTGGCCGGGCTGCGTCAGGTTGATGACCTTCGCGCACGCGCTGACAATATCGCCGCCGTCCGCCACAACAACCGTGTTTTCATCAATGAAATCTTCTAGCGCAGCGGCGAACCGAAAATGATTCACCGGCACATCATCCAGCGCCATCCATTCTGCGAGTTGGTCGCGCTTGGGGGCTTCTAGGTCGGCGACTGTTTGCAGCCAGGTATCGTACCGTAACCCTTGTAAGCCTTCAGCCAGAGCTTCCAAGACCAGCCGCGCATCGGCGACCATGGCCACCTCTGCCGGGCGATTGCGATTCAATTCTGCGGGATCATTTTCAATCTGGATGAGCTTGGCCTCCGGGTTCCAGCCTTCTTTGCCATATTTCAAGCGAAAGTCTAATGGCGTGCCAATGAGCAGAACGGCGTCGGCTTGCTTCAGGGCGGCACTCCGCGCGGCCTTAAAGAGATGCGGATGCGTCATCGCGAGCGTACCGCGCCCCGCGCCATTGGTAAAAACGGGCATCGCAGTCTGGTCAGTTAGCGCCTGTAGCGCCTCGTGGGCGTTATCCCAATAGACTTGTGTCCCCGCGATAATCAGCGGTTTTTCCGCCGCGCGCAGGATGTCGAACATACGCTGAATATCGCCGACTTCCGGCGCCAGGGGCTCGACCGTGACCCGCGAGAGTTGCTCTACCGAAGGCGCTTCAATCGCGTTGAACAACACATCAAATGGTAGCTCGATGAACACGGGGCCAGGCCGCCCGCTTAATGCCGTGTGAAAAGCACCTTGCAAGAGGTCGGGTAAATCTTCCGTTTTTTCAACCGTAAAGCTGGCTTTGGTGAAATCCTGAAACATATTCACCTGGGGCACTTCTTGTAAGGCGCCCATGCCCTTGGTCTTGAGTGGCGCGGCCCCGCCAAACAAAATCATCGGGCTACGCGCCTGGTAGGCATTCGCGACCCCCGTGACGGCATCTGTGACCCCCGGCCCCGCCGTGACGACCGCCACCCCGATATTGTGTGTCAGGCGCGCGTGCGCGTCGGCAGCGTGTGCGGCAGCTTGCTCGTGCCGCATATCGATAATCTGAATATTGTGATTAAGGCACCCATCGTAAATCGGCGCCACATGACCGCCGCATAGGGTGTAAATCGTGGAAACGCCTTGGGCTTTCAACGCTCGCGCGATGATCTCGCCACCGTGTGCAAACATATTAAACTCCTCAATTTGCCATAGTGTTCTATTTTGATTGATGTGCATTATAACAAGCCCCGAAATACCTTTTGCCTGGGGGGTCATCCTGTCGTTATACTTTAAGCATGTAAATCAGCTTAAAACATATCGAATGAAGCAAGATGAGTTATATCACGCGATGGCTGCAAGAACCTTACGTCTATTACGTCGCTTATGATGGTCAGATTACGCTTGAGGCTGCCGTGGCTGTGCGTAAAGCCGTCGTCCCCGTGCTAGACAACAGCGCGCAGACGGTGCATTTCTTGTTCGACATGCAGACTGTGACGGGCATTGCGCCGTCGCTTTCCGAAATGAGCCAGCGCGAAGAAGCGGCGGATTTTTATCAACACCCTCGTCTGGGCTGGATTGTATACGTTTCAGAAGCAGATAATACATTTGTCCGGTTTATGACATCTGCTCTGGCCCAACAGTATGGCGCGCGCCTGCGATGGTATCATTCACAAGCCGACGCGGTGGATTTTTTGCGCGAATTTCATCCGAACATCTAGCTTTTGCTACGCCCTGCTTTATGGTACAGTTTTAACCGTCTTGGTGTTTGACAGGAGTAATGGACTGATGGCGACGATCTTATTTGCGGAAGACAGCCCCGTACAGGCCAAGCTTGCGATTCATCATCTGAGCGAAGCCGGTTATCAGGTGATTCACCATGAATCAGCCGAAGATGCTTTGCAGGCCCTTGAAGATGGCCTGATGCCCGATTTGATCCTTTCGGATGTGGTGATGGGCGAAATGAACGGCTATGATTTCTGCCGAAAGGCCAAAGCGGACGCCCGATGGAAAGCCATCCCCTTCATGATGCTGACGGGCCAAGAAGCCCTGGAAGATCAATGGGAAGGCACAGACGCCGGTGCTGATGATTATGTCGTGAAGCCCTTCAATGGCCCCGACATGCTCGCTCGGGTTAAACTCATGTTGTCGGGATCAGGCCCTAGTGTCGAGGATGATTATATCTCCTCGGGTCGCTACATGGACAAACCCGACGTCGATTGAATCATCCAGCGTCACCGCATGCTATGCCTACATACCCCCAACTTGGGGGTGTTGTGTCTATTGGCAAATTAAGGAGAACACACCATGCCACGCTTCATTATAATAAACTGTCTACTCGTTACGCTCATGCTCGCAGGCACTGTCTATGCTCAGGAAGACGAAGATGCCCTCGCTCTGAATGAGACTTACACGAGCGCTACCACCGCCTTAAGCTTTGATTATCCCACGGGTTGGACAATTGCCCAACGTCCTAGCCTGGTCGCGATTGTGAGCAACCAAGACATTTTGTCTACCAATCAAATCCCTGAGGGCGAAGTCGGTGCGTTTTTATATTTACCGGATGCCATCACAGCCCAGGTAGAAACGGGCGCGAATGTGGATAACGCCTTAGAAACGGTGCTCGGGCTCTTTACGCAGGACTTGCTGAGCGGCAACGCGGTGGTCTTGGGCGAGCCCACCACGCCGGAAGATGCCGAACGGGCTATGTTGCAACAGTATTTTGACACACCCAATGGTGCTAGCGCGGTGTTGGTGGTCGCCTTGCCCGAGAACAATTATATGGCGTTTTCGATTGGGTTGGCCTCTGCCGAAGCCCTAGAAACCTTCATGCCCGTGTTTGTGCGCATCGCCGATAGCCTGTCGTATACCACGACGACCGCTACCATCCCCGAACCCGAACCGGCACCTGAACTGGACGCAGAAGCGCTAACGCTGGCTGATCCGTATGTCTCAGACAATTTTGGGCTGAGCCTGCGCCCTCCCGAAGACTGGGTCGCGGCTGAAACCGCCTCGCTCGTGAGCATTGTCAACATGGAAGATGCCGTGGATGAGGACGGCAATCTGGCCGAAGGGGCTGTCCAAATGGTGCTGATTCCGCCGTTGTTGCCCAATGACTACAGCCAGGCTTTACAACTCGGCCCCGAAGCGGATGTCTCGCAATTGCTATATCAATACGTTCAGCTTTTTGTCGAAATCGATATTCAAACCGCCGTTGGCCCGCTCTATAGCCTGGAAATTGGCGACTTGCCCGTGGCCCGGCAGCGTGTTTCGAATGCCATGGGCGAGCAAATATATTACATGGTCAAACTGCCCGACCAGCGCATCATGATCTTTATCATTGGCGCCGCGCTGGATGCGTTAAACGATGAAATCTTGGCCACCGCCGAGGCCGTCATCGCGTCTATCGACCTGGACATGGCTAACCCGCCGTCGCAGGATGAAAGCGATACCTAAGAGCGCCCCATACCCGAGCGCACGCCCCAGCTGTTTGGCTTCTGCGATGCCGATCTAGTTGCGAATAGCTTGGGGCGCGTCTAAGGAGGTCGGCATAGCTGACTGTACCCAGCAAAGCCGGCCCCGGGTCCCGCTCCTATACAAACTATCTCTGCGTGAAACAACTCCAAAGCCCCAAAAAGTCTGCCAAGTCTCCAGTTTGATGCAATCCCCCTGGCTTGACCAGGGAACTATTGGCGCTGGCGAACAGCGGACGGTATGCTTGTAGAAGATAAGTCTGGGTTAAGAGATGCGATGCCCGCAAGCATACCGTTAACCATCGAAAAATATTGGGCGGAATATGCTGGCCACCCGTATGAACTCATCAATGGGCAGGCCGTGCGTATACCGCGCAAAGAATACGTCCATGAGGTAATCACCAGCCGGGTTTTGATGCTTTTGGATGTCTTCGTCGAAAACCAGTACCTGGGCTCTGTGTTGGGCAATGGGGCGCGTTTTGCGCTATCGCCCTACGAGTTACGAGCAGCGGATGCGGCTTATGTGAGCCACGCGCGCCTGCAATCACTGCAAGACCCGGAGTCGTTTCTGCCGTTTGCACCCGATCTGATGGTCGAGGTGGTATCGTCGCGTTATACCTCACAAGAGATCGAACACAAAGCCGAAATATTTTTGCAGGCAGGCAGCCAAATCGTCTGGATTATTGACCCCGCGCCCCAACTCGTGACCATGCTTGACCTAAACGGCACCGCTTATACCTATGCGGATGAAGACATTATCCCCATGGAGAGCTTATTACCCGGTTTACGCATCGCAGCGGCGGATTTCTTCCCGCCGCTGGGCACTAACCTGCATCATTTTCATTAACCATTGTTTCAATTATCTGATGAGCGCACTGATTATGCCTAGCAAGATACACCAACTCCCGCTTGGAATGCTGCAAACGAATTGCTATATCATCGCCAACCCCGTGACCAAATCCGCCGTCATCATTGACCCCGCCGCCGAGCCCGAAACCATCCTGAGTTTGCTCGAAAAAGAAGCGTATCGCCTAGAACTCATCCTGGCGACGCACGCGCACTTCGATCATGTCTCCGCCGCGCAGGCCGTGCAGCAAGCGACCGGCATTCCGTTTCGGTTACATGCCGAAGCCGCGCCCCAATTGGCCGCCTTGAATGAGCACGCCGCGCGCTTTGGCGTCCAGCTTGATTCACCGCCTATCACAGCCACCAGCTTTATCCAGCACGGTGAACAGATCATGGCTGCGGGGTATATCCTGGAAGCGCGCTATACACCGGGCCATGCGCCCGGCCATCTGATTTTCATCCTGCGTGATGAAGCCACTGTTTTTGCGGGGGACTGCGTCTTTTACGATAGTGTCGGGCGTACCGACCTAGAAGGCGGCGATTTAGAGACCCTGAAGCAGAGCTTGCTCACCGAAATTTTGCCCTTACCGGATCATTTCAAACTACTAAGCGGCCATGGCCCAACCACCACAGTAGGCCGCGAACGGACGCAGAACTTTTTCTTAGCGCAATTGCTGCGCTCGTGAACCGACAAGCAGAACTTGTGACCGGAGAGACCCGTGAACACGACACTACGCCTTCTGACCATTAACATGTGGGGCTTGGGATACGGCCTGGCCAAAGACCGCCCGGCCCGCTTCCGCGATTTGAGCCACGTTCTACCCAGCCTGGCCCCTGATGTGATCGCCGTGCAAGAAGCCTGGATGGCGACCGACCGCCAAACCCTTATCGCCAATGCCCAAAAGGCCGGCTTAGCCTACTATGTGCACTACCAGGCCGGTATAGTGGGCACGGGCTTACTCTTGCTTTCGCGCTATCCCATTATCGAAACGCGCTTTTGGCGTTTTCGCCTGAATGGCTATCCGCAACATTTTGTACAAGGCGATTACTTCGCCGGGAAAGGGATTGGCCTGGCGCGCGTCCAAACACCCGCTGGGGAGTTGGATGTTTACAACATGCATCTGGTGGCGCAGTACAAGCCCGACTTTGCAGATTATAATCTCACGCATCGCATGACCAGTGTGTATGAGGCGGCAGGGTTTATGAATGCCCATTCACACAGTCACCCAGTCGTTTTGATGGGTGATTACAACATCCAGCCCTACCAACCCGCTTATCATATGCTGCTGCGCTTGACCGGCTTGCAGGATAGTTACGCGCAAGTGCACCCAGACTCACCGGGATACACCATTACGAGTGAGAACCTGTACACGAAATCCAGCGAAAAGACCGCTCGTCTGGATTATATCTGCCTGCGCGGTACGTCAAATAGCAGCTTACACCCCGAAAGTAGCGACATCGTGTTACAACGCCGCGCCTGCGGCAAACCATACTCCGACCATTATGGCGTGTTGAGCGTGGTGCAGCTTACGCCCGAGCCGACACAAGACGCTCAGCGCGCAGACATCAGCAAAGCGCTCCAGCATCTAGCCTCGGTGCATAGTCTCTTGTCCATTGAGCTTTACGAAGCGCAAAAACAACAGCGCCAAGCGCTACGCGCGGGGCTCACGGCGTCAATTATCGCGTTACTCTTGCTTGGGCGCCCCCCAACACGCATCGCGTCGATTGTCATATGGCCGCTGGTCTGGTTGCGTTTCTGGTTTATGGTGGTGCATCTGCCCGAAGAACGCCATGCCTTGCATGCGTTGCGCGCCGAGATCGGTTTGCAAATCGAAAACGTCCGCGCGCGGCAGGCCCACGCCACCGAAACAACCTGAACTGATACGGAAATCCGATGGGCAGGCTTTCAGGTCTGCCCATCATAGATTAGATAGTCCGGGGGGATGTGGTATCGCGGTCTGTATCCGATGGGGTGATGGTGTCATCATCCAAATTCACGCGCACTTTTACTGTGCGGTTGCGTGGCGCGGTGTTGTCACCCTCGGTGGTGTCGTCATATTCGCTCCATTCCATGTTCGAGATAGCGCGTTTGAGGGTGGTTTTGGTCATACGCACAACTTGGTCGCGTAGTTCGGTGCCAATACTGCGTAAATCTTCGATGTCGGATGAGGCGGTGCGTTCTTCCCGGATCAGATTCTTGACGTATCCGGCCATTTGATCGGCCATGAGTTGCACTTGTGCGACCTTCTGCGCATCGGGTAGATCGTCATCAATTTCTAGCGTAAACGTCTCGATGAAGTAATCTTCTGGCAGCAATTCCGTGGCGCGTTGGTGCAAGCGCGTATAGTTGCGGGCCAGCATAGCGCCGACGCCTTCGGACGTTTCCATCATGAGTGCTTTGCTGGCCGAGTCGGAAAGTGCGCGCACAGCATGCCGTAAGCGTGTCAATTCCTTCAAATTGTTATCATCGGTCATGTTTGGTGTGTCGTTCATCGGTTAACCCTTTCATAAATCCTCGGTCAGGATGGCCAAAGTCTGGGGCGATAAGCGCCGCCGTAAGCCTTGTTTAGCATGGTAAATGCGGGATTTGATCGTCCCCAGGCTGGTGTTCATCACTTCGGCGATTTCAGCATAGCTAAAGCCCTCTTCGGCATACAGGATCAGCGCGTCGCGTTGCAAAGCGGGCAAATCGTCCATGGCTTCTTGTACCTCGATGAGCAACAGCATCCAATGCGTGGCGTCTTCGGGCGCGCGGCCATGCGCTTGCTGGAAAGACACCCACAATTGCGTCGGTTCGTCGTCCAACGACAGCCATTCGCGCCGCTGGCGGCGCCGCAGTTCATCGTAGCAGCGATTGCGCGCGACCCGAAACAAATACGGGCGTAACTTCTCCGGCGGATCAATTTCACCCAATTTCAGATAGAGCGTGATGAACACATCTTGCACGATGTCGTCTTCCACGTTGCCCGCCCCCGTTAGGCGACGCACAAAGCGCGTGAGTGGCCCTTCTAGGCGTTGTTGTAAATCCTCAAAGGCGTCCATATCGCCTTCTTGAGCGGCACACAGCAACGCAGTCTCGGTTGGATCGTGCAAAGCCTTCGCCTCCTTTCGTACTGTATAGTACGTTACATGCGGAAGCGCGGTTCAAATTTGTGGCTAAAGCCCGTTTTCTTGCAAAACGCGCCGCGCGATCACCAAGCGCTGAATCTCGCTGGTGCCTTCGCCAATGGTCATTAGCCGCTGGTCGCGATAGATGCGCTCCACCGGAAATTCCGCGCTATAGCCATACGAGCCGTGAATCTGAATGGCAGCGAAGGCGACCTTTTCGGCCACTTCGGAGGCTTTGAGTTTGGCAATGGCAGCGGCTTTGGTGAAGTCCGCGCCGGTATCGCGCAGCCAGGCGGCTTTTTGGGTCAGCAAGCGCGCCGCTTCGATCTCGACTTCGGCATCGGCGATCATCCACTGGATGGCTTGAAAATCCGCAATAGGGCGCCCAAAGGCTTGCCGTTGTTGCGCATAGACAAGCGCGGCCTCGAGGGCGGCCTGGGCCAGGCCCACACTCAGCGCGGCAATCGTGATGCGCCCCCCGTCGAGGATTTGCATGGTCTGCGGGAAGCCGCGCCCGTCTTCGCCTAGCAAATGATCCGCCGGGACGCGCACATCCTCGAACGTGATTTGCTGGGTAGGCGAGCCATGCAGGCCCATTTTGTGCTCGGGTATGTGGATGGTCATACCGGGTGTATCCGCCGGCACTAGGATGAGATTCAAGCCGCGCGACCCAGCTTGCGCATCCGTGCGACCCAAGACGATGATCACAGGCGCGAATTTCGGGTTGGTGATCCAGGCTTTGTGGCCATTGATAACCCACTCGTCGCCTTGGCGGATGGCGGTGGTTTTCAGGCCGCCGAGCAGATCGGAGCCCGCGTCCGGTTCGGTGAGCGCTAACGCGCCCAGGGCTTCGCCGCTCGTCAGGCGCGGCAGATAGGCTGATTTCTGCGCGTCGGTGCCCCAGCGCGCGATTGGCCCCGCGCATAAGCCATTATGCGCCGCGATGGAGAGCGCCGTCGATCCGCACGCGCGGCCTAGTTCCTCGATAGCCAACGCCGCCGACAGCGTATCGAGCGCCGCGCCGCCGTAAGCTTCGGGGACGAACATGCCAGTTAGGCCCAGGGCGGGCATTTGGCGGATGGCATCCCAGCGCATTTCGCCTGTACGATCGACTTCGGCAGCGTAGGGTGCCAGTTCTTTCTGGCAAAAGTCGCGCACGGCGGCATGATACATGCGTTGTTCGTCGTTTAATGCAAAATCCATGGTTACTCCTGATCCGCGCGGAACTGAACATCCCGCCAGGGCGCGAATTGATCGCGCAATTTTAAGCGCTGGTACTTACCCGTGGAGGTCACCGGGATGTCGTCGCCAAAGATGACCACCTTCGGGCTTTTTTCAAACGTTAAGCGTTCTCGGCAGAACGTGAGTAACGCCGCCGCATCGACTTCGGCGCCCGTTTCGGGGACGATATACGCGCCGACTTCCTCGCCGTAATAGGTATTGTGAAACGCGATTGCTAGCCCAATATTCACGCCAGGATACGCTAAAAGTATTTCTTCAATATCAAAGGGGCTGAATTTCACCCCGCCTCGGTTGATGAGTTCTTTAATGCGCCCCGTGATGAAGAAAAAGGGCCGCCCTTGTTCGTCCAGTTCGTAAAAGCCCTCATCCCCACTGCGGAACCAGCCGAAGGGAAATGCCGCCGCGTTGGCGTCTTCGCGCTGAAAATAACCCGCCATGACGTTATGGCCCCGAATGCAGATTTCGCCACGCTGGCCCGCTGCTAGACGTTGCCCTTCCCCTGCGGCGTCGAAAATGGCCATTTCGTTGGTGAGTATTGGGCTACCAATGCTGGGATAGCCATAGGATTGCAGCCAATGCTGGTGAGTTTGCCAATCCAGGTCGATGGGCATAAAACAGCTATAGCAGGTCGTATCGCTGAGGCCATAGCCGTGCAAAATGCGCATCCCGAATTGGTTTTCAAAGCGGCGCGCCAGCGCAACCGAGAGCGTCCCAGCGCCGCAAATGATATGCCGGAAGTGGGTCAGGTCGTCATGCTGAACCCCATCGCCATAGATACTTTTTCCGGCAATGGCTTGTTGGTCGGCATATTCGCAGGCGAATTGCAATAGGGTCGGCACGACGCTCACGATATGGACATGTTCTTGCGCGAGGCGTTGCCAAAAATAGCGCGGGCTGAAAGAGCGGTTCAAAACTGTACTTGCGCCAGCGTACAGGGGCGTGATGAGCGTAACCACGATGCCGTTAACATGATGGATGGGCAGCACGCACATCAGGCGTTGTTTGCCTGTGATGCCTTGCCAGGCCGCGATACCATGCGCATCAACTAGCAAATTATATTGGGTCAGCACAACGCCCTTGGGCGCGCCCGTGGTGCCGCTGGTGTAGACTAGCAACGCTGCGCTCTCTAGGGTCGGGGGGGGAGCAGGCTGAAAATGCGTCGAGAATTTATCCAGTTCAGCATGCAGATTCACATAACCGGGCTCAGCCTGCCCTCCCAGTTGGATGATCTCGCGCACATTCGGCGCGCCCAATTGCTGGGGGCTATCTGGTTGGGGTCGAATAATGTGCGCAACACGGGCGAGGTACTCGGGTTGGGCAAACACCAGGACAGCCGCGCTATTGCGCAAGATAAACGCGATACGCTGGTCATCCTCGGCGATATTTTGCGGCGCGACGGTGGCCCCCAAGGCCCAACACGCAAAATATAACAGCACCGTATCGCGATGATTATGGGCCAGGGTCGCAATGCGATCACCGGGTTTTACGCCGCGTGCGGCCAAAAAATTCGCGATGCGGTTTACCTGCGCTACAAATTGCGCCATAGTCAGCGCTGTGCGCTGATGCTGCGCGTCATAATCAATCAAAAAAAGAGCGTCCGGGCTTTCTTGAGCCCGGCATTGAATTAGGTGCCCGATACTACGATATGGAACAAGGCGTTGATGGGGGGATAGACCGTAGGCAAAATGTGCTTGCCTCATAGCTTCAGGTAGTGACTCGGGCAAAGGTGATGCGGCCATACCTACTCAGGCGTTATCTTGCCCGACTTGGACTTCTGCTGACTCCAAAAAGTCGAGCATGGCTTGTCCGGTAATGAAGACCCGCCGCATCCCTGCGGGTTGGCTGACACGAAGCTGCCCCGATTTAATTAAACGTTTGATGGTGCTCAGGCTGACGGTCAAAACTTCGGCAGCTTCTTCGCGAGAATAAATCCGTAAGGGTTCGATAGGGGGACGTGTTTTGTGAGACATAATGCCCCTCGATAACCTCCTCGATAAATGATGTAGTATGCATTTTTACGTTGTTCTATTGTAACATGTCTCCCACATATGCACCCCTGTTAGGGGCATGATGGTATCGTCAGGCCAACCACGGTGGGTTCAGTCTTGCGCTTGCGTAGCGGTCCATAACTCAAGCTCGCGCGTAAACGGGATATGATGATGCTCGAATAGCAAATACACCGGGGTGATATGGCGCAGTTCCGTCCAGCGCCGTATGACGCCCGGTTGGCTGAAGTCCGCGCCCCAAAACAACCCCGGCGCGCCGATGCGCACTTCGAGATGAACATGCGGCGCGGCGACATCGCCGCTGGCACCCATCAACCCCAGAGGTTGTTCGCTGGTGACGATCTGCCCACGCCAAACCCGAATATCTCGCAAATGGGCGTAGAGTGTATAAAACGACACCGCTTCGTTATAGGGGTGTTCCAAAACAACTATGGCACCAAACCCATAGAGATTATCCGCATTTAGGGCGCCGGTGCGCAGCCGACCCCAATCGGCCCATTCGGGGTCAGTGGAAAAAGCCCAACAGGACGGGCAAGCGTGTAAGGCCGTTACGACCCCCGGCCCGATCGGATACACGGGCTGCGGGGTGCGTTGATAAAACAATTCGGGGAAGGTGTAGTCTATGCCATAATGCGGCCTGCCCCGGTCGGGGTCTTGGTAGTCACCGCCAAACGGGATAATCCAAGGCTCATCCAAGGGGCGTCGCCCAAATGCCGCCAGCAGATTATCCGGCGTGCCTGTGTCTGTCACCGTCCAACCGATGGCGGGGTTAGGCTGGGTGTCTGGGGGGCGTTCTGGCGGTGGCGGGCAATCCTCCGTGCAGGCATCCGACCAGGGCACAAAAGCCACCAACAACAGACCGAACAATCCCCACAAGAAGGCAAGGGATATACGCTGCATTTTCCGACCCCTGTCTGAATGTGTCATGCGATATGGGTAGTGTAACACGATCCACCCCGCCAGTGCCTAGGCTTAAATTAGCATTAATTTGACATCAGAAATCTGGTTTTTCATGCGTTTTATATTCCTGATTCGGTATAGTGATATGACGCTATACAGGTTGGAAAAACCGTTATGGATATCTCTGTTCAGTACGACAACCAGGTGTGCATCGTGGAATTGAGCGGGCGGTTTGATGCCCAATACGCCGATGACATAGAAACAGCCTTGGGCGACCCGATTCGCCTGACGCCGCAATTGGTCATCAACATGGCGGAAGTTTTCTTTGTGGATTCGCGCGCGCTGGCGGTATTGATCCGCGCTATGAAAGCCTGCCGCGCGGGTGGTGGCGATGTTCATCTGGTCGCGTTACAGCCGAGCGTGTACACCATTTTTGAACTCACGCGGTTAGATCGCGCTTTTCAGATTTTCGCGACCCGTGCCGCAGCCTTGCACGCCTTCGGGGCAAACTAGCCCCAGGGAATGGTGCCGCTACCATCCCCCAGGCCCAAACGCTAACCCTTACGCCAAACGTACCTCGATATAATCCAAACGCCGTGTAAAGAAAAACGCCAGCGCGGTAAAGATGGCCCCTAAACCGATCAGCAAGCCCCAATTCAGCAGCAAGTATCCGGCGCTGTCGCCATAAGGCAAAAGCAACGTCTCATCATCCACGGGGGTCAACTGGCAGACCGTTTCGGTACCTTGCGGTGAGGGTACTTCCGCACAGAGCACAGACGACTCGGTGAGTTCGTTGACATCGACGGTTGTCCCTAGCGCAATGGTTGACCAGCGCGCCGCCGCAATCGTCGAGACAACTTCGGTGGGTTCCCCGCGAATGTTAAAAAAGGCCCCTGCGAAAATAAACTGGAAAAAGATGATCGTCAGCACGATATAGAGCGCCATATTGTTCGAGACGGAAACAGACGATACGAACAAACCAATGGCCACGCCGACGACCGTGGTCAGCACAAGCGTGATATAGATTTCGATGATGCCGGGCAAGGGGAGCAAGGCCCCTTCGTCAGGAAAGCGCATGCGCAAGGCCAAAATGAAAAGGAATAGAGCGCTTTGCACCAGCGCAAACCCCGTAAAAACGATAAATTTACTGCCGATATAAGGGATGAGTTTGAGGTTAACCATCCGCTCGCGCAAATAGATCGAACGCTCTTTGATTAACTCATTCGAACCGCCAAACGCGCCCACCAAAACAGCCAGCAATGAAACCAAAAATAGGATGGTATGCGAATTGGAGGCCGGTAGATAGTTCGTATCGTATTCCTCGACGATGTCCCCCGGCATATACTCGCCGATGATGTCTGGATCGCCCACGATAATATCGGGGCTGGCGACCGTGATTAGGAAAATCGCCACCAGGGGCATGACCACGAGCGAAACAAACAATGAAATCGGATCGCGCAAGGTCAAACGGAACATCCGCTCGGCCAGGACTTGTAGCTGCCGAAGGTTGTCTTCGGCGGTAAATTTTGGCGCCTGAGTCTTATCTGGAATGGCGGGCTGCCCGGCCCCAGCTTGTGAGCGTTGTAAGACGAATTCTTCATAATATTCGCGCTTATCCTGGGTGAAGGTCTGGCGCCAGGCTTCCCCATGCCGCTCGATTTTCTCGTAAATATCCGCAAAATCGTTCACTTCAAAGTAGTTCTGAGTTTTGGCCGGCGGGCCGAAAAATACCAGCTTACCCTGGGACAAAAACGCGACATGATCGACCTGCACAATATTCGACGTAGCATGGGTAATCAAGATGATGGTGCGGCCTTCGTCGGCCATATTGCGCAGGGTATACATCATCTTTTTCTCTAGGCCGGGGTCTAACCCCGAGGTTGGTTCATCCAGAAAGAAGAGTTTGGGGTCGGCCAACAACTCCGCCGCGATACTCACCCGCTTGCGTTGCCCGCCCGAAAGCTCGCGAATGCGCGTATTACGCACTTTTTCGGTATTCATGCCGACTGTATCCAACGAGCGGGTGATGATGTCGGCGCGTTCCTGAGCGCTGACATCGGGTGGTAAGCGCAAGCGTGCCGCAAATTCGAGCGCTTCTTCCACACGCAAAGCATTCGGCAAGATGTCATATTGCGGCACATAGCCCAACTGGGTGCGAAAGTCGTCGTAATCTTTATAAAAGTCGCGCTGATTAACGACAATCTGCCCCTGCGCAGGGCGGAAACCATTCAGCGCGTCTAGCAAGGTACTTTTACCAGCACCACTCCCGCCGACCAGCGCCACAAATTCGCGCGGCATGATCGTAAACGTGATGTCATCCAAAATGCGGAGTTTGCCGTTGGGCGTATTAACTTCTTTGAACACATCGACCACATCCAGGCGGTACCCTTGGCTATCGTAACGTTGCAAGGTTTGGCCGTCGTAGGTAAGCAGGTGCGGGCCGATTTCGACCAGATCGCCCGGTTTGAGCGCCGCCTGGCGCGTGACGAACGCGCCATTGACCAAAACACCCACCGATTGATCGACAACCTTCAACAAATGGTTACTATCGCCAATCCGCTCGATCATCGCATGCAGGCGGGCTACTTTGGGTGAGTCCAGAATAATATCGCAGTTTGAGTCGCGCCCGATGCGGATCACTTCCTGATGAATTTGGAGCATCTGCGTGGCACCGCCGAAGCCCTCCACCGGTGCCTTGGCCTCGGTGGGGACATGGAAAGTAAAGCTGATGGAGACGCCGTATTCATCTTTGCCGATACGAATGATGTCGTTATCACGAATGGGGGTCGGTTGGTTGGGCACGAGCGGGGTATTATTGACGCGCGTACCATTCGTACTGCCCAGGTCGGCCAGCGTATAGCCTTCGCCTTCGCGCCGGATTTCGAAGTGACGGCCCGAGACATACGCCTGCTCATCCGGCAGTACAATATCTACCCGAGGGTCACGCCCGACAATGACCTGCGCATCTTGCACATAAAAGCGCGTCGTTTCGCCAGAGGGATAGCGCACCACCAGGTAAGGAATGGCCTCATTATTGGGCTGTGACAACGCGCGGCGTGTCCCCGTGAATTGCTCTTTGGTGGCATTTTCCGCTGCTTGTACTTCCACCAGAATAGTAATTTGTTGGTTGGCCCGCAGGCTCCCCACGGAGATACGTTGCCCAGGTCTGAGGGTGAATTGATCTTCGATTTGCTGATCGTTAACAAATGTTCCATTGGTGCTCCCCAGGTCGGCGATAACCAGCTTATCGCCCACACGCTTAATCTCTGCATGGTTTTCTGAAATAGTCGCGAAGTTAGGCGCTGCGATGTCATTGGCATTCGAACGACCAATCCGTAGTCGGTCCCCTTGAAACGGGTACCGCTCCTGATGGCCGTCTGGCCATGTGACCACGAAAACCGTTTTATCCATTCCTCATCTCCATTGCTATCTGCCAAGCATGACGCTTAGATACGCCTGCTGTAGTGCATCGTCACCACGATGTTCTATTATGCTATTGCAATGAGATTTATACAAAAAGAGAAAAAGGGATAGGTGGTTGCCCCCGGAGAGACTCGAACTCCCGACGCTCGGTTTAGGAAACCGACGCTCTATCCCCTGAGCTACGGGGGCTAGCTTTGTTCAGTGTAGCGAGAGCAATTGCGCCTGGCAAGCCCGAAGCCTGCACGACTATTCGAGGAGGACAAACGGCAAAAGTGGAGGTGGCGGGAGTCGAACCCGCGTCCGAAGACGCCGACCTATAAGCCTCTACAAGCTTAGTCTGTCTATTTCACGTTCGCCGCAGAAGCCCCGACAGACTGGGTACGACCTGCGACTAGCCGATGCGATTTCGGCGGCTCTGTATCGGCGTCAGAGGGCCTAGCCCGGCTTTGGTGTCGCCCGTCTGGCTCCCCCACCGGGCAGGGTGAGGACGGACGGGTTAGCGCTTTAGGCTAACCTACTTTCCGCTTGCTGGGTTACGCAGCAGCTGCGAAAGCGTAGTTGTTGTTACCGTTGGCAACTATTTGTGTGCTCTGGATTTACGAGGGAAGAGCACCTCGGCTTGCCACTTACGGCCTGACATCCCCGTCGAAACCGTGTCACCCCCCTGAATGAACCTCATTATAGCAAAATATCTTTAACCCCCGATAGGGGCAAGCATCAGAAGACCGTTAACTTTTCCTTGACCACGCTAAGTTGGGCAGTATAATCGAGCCGTTCATATACGCGGAGTTGCTATGCTATTCAAAATTGCCTGGGAACGCTACAAAGTGTTGGGCAACATCTTGGGAGATTTCCAGGGCCGAGCCTTCACACTGCTGTTCTACTTTACCATTATGGTGCCGTTCGGTGTGGGGACGCGCTTATTCGGAGACCCCTTGCAGCTTAAACAACCGCCCCAAAGCTGGTTAGAACACGAACCGCTTAGCGACTCTTTGGAAGATGCACGGAGGCAAGGTTAATGAACATCCTTGGTCTATCTTGTTACTACCATGATTCCGCCGCCGTGCTTTTACAAGATGGTGAGTTAATTGCTGCGGCTATGGAAGAACGCTTTTCTCGTAAAAAGCACGATAGTGGTTTTCCATATGGCGCCATTCAATATTGTCTGGAGGCTGGCAACCTGAAAGCCGCTGACCTGGATTATGTGGTGTTTTACGAAAAGCCCTTACATAAATTCGGGCGTATTTTGCTTAACGCCTTGGGCACCTATCCGCGTAGTGCGGGCGTTTGGCGCGAAGCCATGATCGGTTGGATGAACGACAAGCTCTGGATCAAGACACATATTCAGAATCGCGTCGGTATCCAGCCCAATAAAATCGTCTTCTGTAATCATCATATGGCCCATGCCGCCAGCGCATTTTTTGCCTCGCCATTTGACCAAGCCGCCATCCTAACCATTGATGGCGTGGGTGAATGGTCAACCACCACCTTGGGCGAAGCACGCGGCAGCTTCGAGGATGGCAATCAGAACAACATTACCCTCTTTGCCGAGCAACGCTATCCGCATTCTTTAGGGCTGTTGTATTCCGCATTTACCGCCTTTTTGGGCTTCAAGGTCAACAATGGTGAATACAAAGTCATGGGCATGTCGCCTTATGGCGAGCCCAAATATTTAGACTTGATTGAAAAAGTCGTCACGGTGCGTTCGGATGGTAGCTTCTTATTGAATATGGAATACTTTTCGTTTCATTATTCGCCCACACGCACCTTTAACGACAAATTCGAGGAGATTTTTGGCGAGCCGCGCGTGCCCGAAAGCGAATTCTTTACGGCCAAGGCCAACCCCGAACGCGCCACCAGCCAGGCCGACATGGAAAAAAACCAATATTACGCGGACATTGCGGCCAGTATCCAGCGCTTTACCGAAGATACACTGCTGAAGATCGCTACCAATTTGCACGCGCGCACCGGGCACAAAAATCTGGTGATGGCGGGCGGTGTGGCGCTGAACAGCGTGGCCAATTATCGCTTGCTAACCGAAACCCCGTTCGAGAATCTGTATATCCAACCAGCGGCGGGGGACGATGGCGGCGCGCTGGGGGCGGCCCTATGGATGCACCATATGGTGCTCAAACAACCGCGCCGCTACGTGATGACCCATACGTATTATGGTAAGGAATATGGCCCAGACGACATTCGCACGTTTTTGGAGCGCAAAAGCATTGCCTACCAGACCTTCAAAAATGACGATGATATGCTCGACCGCATCGCAGATTTGATGACCCAGGGTAAGGTGATCGGCTTTTACCAGGGGCGTTTCGAGTGGGGGCCGCGCGCCCTGGGCAATCGTAGTATCATGGCCGACCCGCGCCGCGAAGAAATGAAAGAGGTTGTTAACGTCAAGATCAAATTCCGTGAACCCTTCCGACCTTTTGCCCCTGTTGTTTTGGCCGAACATGCGGCAGAATACTTCCACTTGCCCGATATATCGGATTTATATCCGCCACGTTTTATGCTGATGGTCACACCCGTACGCGAAGACAAGCTAGATGTTGCCCCCGCCACGACCCACGAAGGCGGCACAGGGCGCTTACAGACCATCACCGCAGAAGCGAATTATCGCTATTACGAGATCGTCCGGCGCTTTGGCGAAAAAACGGGTGTCCCGATTACCTTAAACACCTCGTTTAATCTGCGTGGCGAACCGATGGTCACGACACCCGAAAACGCCTGGAACACCTTCAGCGAAAGCGGTATTGACGCGCTGGCTATCGGCCCGTATCTTGTGGAGAAGGAATAACACGCAAAGGAGCGCCAAAAATGGCATCTCAAGACACCCCCCAGGAGAAACAACCGGGGTTTATCGCCCAAAAAACCAGCGACTTCGTCTCGCGTTTGGGCGTAGCTGGCGAATTACTCATGTTTCTGTGGCGAGCCAAAATGTGGTGGCTCATTCCGATGGTGATCGCGCTATTGCTTTTTGCCGCAATTATCGTCGTCGCGAGCGCTGGCCCGGCTGGCCCCATGATTTATACCCTGTTCTAAACATCTTTTCGCGCGTGGCGGGGGCTGGCCAGCCCTCGCCCACTACAAGGGATCAAGTGCATGTTAACTGATTTGTCTCAAGACGAACGTTGGATATGGGTAATCCTGATCGGCTTTGCCGTGGGGATGTTCTTTGGGATATTCATGACGCGCGAATCATTAAAGCGCCAACCGGTGTATGGTGGCCCGTTTGCGCACCTGTTTCATTTTTTGGGGGCTTCCGGAATTTCGGCAGTCATCCCCTTGGTGATTATCGCCTTGTTAGCGCGGTTGACCTTCCCGCGCATCGTCGCGACGGGGTTGCTCTTTTCATTTGGCACCTATGCATTTTTGTTTTTACACGCCCTGTTCGAGAGCCGCGTGAAACCCGAGGACATCCAACCCCAGCCCGTGCGCGAACTTGATTAGCTCGCTTGGCAGGCCGGCTCTATCAAAATGAAACGCAAAAAATCCCGCGTTGTAGCGGGATTTTTACTGGCCTGATCTCTAGTGGATTAAAGATCATCCAGGCGGCCATTGCGCAAAGCTTGTTCGAAAGCGCGTCCCAACATCAGGACTTCGAACAGCCAGATGGCCACTTCTTCTTCATCGGCAGTATCGGCAAGTGCATCAAATATGCTATCGGGCATATCGGCAAAAACCTCCGACGTTAAGCACGCCACAGCCTCCATCACCGCTTCACGCGAATCAGGGAAGTCTGTATTCAGGGTTTCTTCGTACCAGGCTTTGATTATGGGGTAAATCTGATCATAGGCGGAGGTTTCCTGTTGGCCGAGAACTTCTTCGGCAAGCCGTTCGAATTCTTCTAACCATTCGAGTTTATGACCCTTGTTTGGCATTCATGTCTCTCCTGAACATGCTCAGTGTATCACGTTTAAGGGCTAGGCTAAAGCATCAGGGTCTATTGTTATTTTTTGATTGTGAAGCTATTGTAGAATAGGGGGCATCATATGAACGCACTCAAAGGAGAAGCCCATGGCCGATGCAACAGAGACAACAGCGGCCCTAAAAACAACACAGCCTGATACACAAGCGCTAGACCTGAGCCAAGCGCAGTATTACATCAACCGCGAAATCAGCTTGTTGCGTTTTCATGGGCGGGTTCTGGAAGAAGCCCTAGACCCCAACGTGCCGCTTTTAGAGCGGGTGAAATTCCTGGCTATTGTGTCCAATAACCTGGATGAAGTGTTCATGACCCGTGTCGCGGGGCTGTGGAAACAGCTTCAGGCGGGTGTTTTTGACGCCACACCAGATGGTATGACCCCCCAAGAACAGCTTGACGCTGTGCGCGAAATGGCGCTGGGCATGCTGCGCCAGCAACGCCAATGCTACGTTGAAGAATTGTTGCCCCAGCTTGAACAACATGGCATACGCATCGTGACGGTGGCCGACCTGAGCGCCAAGCAACGCCGCGCCGTGAACAAATACTTTTTGCAACAGATTTTTCCGGTGCTAACGCCCCTGGGCGTAGACCCCGGGCGGCCATTTCCGTTTATCTCTAACCTCAGCTTGAATCTGGCCGTGTTGCTTGCTACCGCTGAAGGCGAAGAACGCTTTGCGCGCGTCAAAGTGCCCACCGGCGTCTTGCCGCGTGTCGTCACCTTGCGCACCATTATGGAACACTTCGACCGCGACTTTACCGGCGTCGAAAACACATTCTTGTATCTGGAAGACATCATCGCTGCCAATCTTGAATTGCTCTTTCCCGGCATGGCCATCATGGAAAGCTATCCGTTTCGGGTCACGCGCGATGCAGACATCGACATTGCAGAGGAAGAAGCCTCCGACTTACTCGAAACGATTGAGTCCGGTATCCAAATGCGCCGTTTCGGCAGCGTTACGCGCCTGACGGTCGATAGCGCTATGCCCGACAGACTGCGCCATCAATTGGTCGAGCATCTGAAGATTTCGAAAGCCTCCGTCTACGAAATCCAATCACCTTTGGGGATGAGCGACCTTTTTGGCTTTTATGCCCAAGCTGACGCGCCAGGCTTGAAATACGCCCCTTTTGTCCCTAGGCGGCCTCGCCAATTCACCCAGGGGATGGATTATTTCGCCGTGGTACGTAACCACGACGTTCTGTTTTACCATCCGTATGACTCGTTTCAACCTGTAGTGGAGTTCATCGAGGCCGCCGCACACGATCCCCAAGTGTTGGCCATCAAAATTACGCTCTATCGCATGGGCAGCAATTCGCCCATTATTGACGCTTTGCTAGAAGCACGGGCCAATGGCAAGCAAGTCGCGGCTTTGGTGGAACTCAAAGCACGCTTTGACGAAGAAAACAACATCGGCTGGGCGCGCGCGCTAGAAGCCGAAGGCTTGCATGTCATTTACGGGTTTCAGGGGTTGAAGACGCATTCGAAAGTCGCGCTCATTGTACGGCGCGAAAGCGACGGCTTACGGCGCTATATTCACCTGAGCACGGGCAATTACAATGTGACGACCACGCGCATCTATACCGACACGGCCATGCTCACCTGCCGCGAAGACCTGGCCGACGACGCTAGCCAACTCTTCAATCGCCTGACCGGATTCGGCCCAGCGACACAATACGATAAGCTGCTTGTAGCGCCCGAACATCTGCGCGGCGCGATTAGCGACCTCATCATGCGCGAAATGGACCACGCCCGGGCCGGGCGTAAAGCTAAACTGATATTCAAAATGAATTCGCTGGTGGACGCCAAAATGATCCGCAAGTTATACGAAGCCTCAATGGCTGGCGTAGAGATCAAGCTCATCATACGGGGGATGTGTTGCTTACGGCCTGGCTTGCCGCGCATCAGCGAAAATATTGAGGTCATCAGCATTGTGGGCCGTTTCTTGGAACATGCGCGCATTTTTTATTTCTGCAATGGCGGCCAAGAAGAAATCTACATGGGCAGTGCAGACCTGATGCCGCGTAATCTGGATCGCCGAGTGGAAACGGTCTTTCCGGTAGAATCCAATGCGTTGAAAATCGAAATTCGGGATGTCTTGCTGCAAAAGCAGCTAGAAGACACCGTTAAGGCGCGGGTGCTCCAGCCCGATGGCACGTACATCCGGCGCCAACCGGCCCCTGGTGCGCAACCTTTCGATAGCCAGAACTGGTTTATTGAGCAAACGCGCAGTCCGCTGTAGGCCCCCCCCACCCAGACCATACCGAGGAGTGACGAAGCATGCCAGATGCCAAAGGTCTCGTAAAACAGGCTGTCCAAGCTTATAAGGCCAATCAAAAAGCCACCGCGAAAGAGCTTTTGCTCAAGGCCGTGGACATGGACGAGCACAACGAACAAGCCTGGATGTGGATGAGCGCGGTTGTAGACTCGCTAGAAGAACAGCAAATCTGCCTGGAAAATGTGCTGTCTATCAACCCCAACAATGAACGCGCCCAGAAGGGCTTGGCGGTCATCAACCAGAAGCTAGGCAAATCGGGCGCATCCGCTCCGGCTCAGAGCAATCCTTTGGCGGGCACGGGGTTTGAGGCTAACCCCTTTAGCCCAGCCGATACAGGTTCTGGGAGTAGTGTCGATTGGGAGCGCACAGGCCCCTCGGTGCATGGCAGCGGCCAAAATGTAGAGATGCCCAGCGAACAGCAATACGATGATTGGCTAAATGGCATGGGCTTGAATAACACCAACGCATCCGCGAGCCCGCCCCCA
>DAOTVD010000205.1:0-7722 GCA_034437075.1 Anaerolineae bacterium | reverse complement strand
GACCCGCCTCGCTCGAAAACTAACAAGGAGCTTAAGCCCCTTGTTAGAAAAACGTGCCGTTATCGAATTTAATACGGAATAACCAAAAGCCCCTTGTTAGGAAAACATGTGGTTATCCGCTTGAAGGCGGACGGCTCAAGAAGCCGTCGCCTGGGCTTACAACTCGTCCCAGTTGACGCCTTGTTCTTGGGCGGCTTTTTTGGCGGCGCTGATGCGCTTGCGGTCTTCGCCCGTCAGCTTGATCTCTTTGGCCCGGCCTTGGCGTTCGAGTTCTTTGGCCGCTTTGATCTCCTCGCCGACGTTCCCATTCGTGGGGACGGCTTCGGCGGGCGGGGGCGTCTTCGCCGCGATGGGCTGCGGCGTGGTGGCTTGGGCCTGGGGTGGCACCTCGGCGGGTGGCGCGGCGTTTTGCAGCGCGTTTTCATCCAGATTTTGCCAATCTAGCCCGGCTTCGGCGGCAGCCTTCTTGGCGGCGGAAATCTGCTTGCGCATGTCGCCCGTCAGCTTGATCTCTTTGGCTTGGCCATGCCGTTCGAGTTCCTTAGCGGCGAGTATCGCGTTAGCATCCAGGCCAGGGACGGCGGGCGGTGCGGCGGCAACGGTTGAGGCTTGCGCGGCTGCCGGGGCCGGGGATGCGGCGGGGGCGGTCGCCTGGACGGTGCCGCCTTTGGCGCCTTCCCAGCCGCCGATCTTCTCGCTGAGTTCTTCGATAGTCGTCCCGGCGGCTTTGGCGTCTTTCTGCACTGCCGAGATGGTCTTACGGTTGGCCGAACTCAGCTTGATCTCCTTCGCAGTGCCTTTGTTCTTGACTTCTAGCGTCGCGGCGGCGCGGATTTCGAGCGGCAGGCTTTCGTCCTCCATGGCCACCAGCGGATCGGCGGGCACGGTTACCTGCTGCGCGACTTGTTCGGTGGCGGGCGCGACAAGCTGCGCGGCGGCTTGCGGGGCGGCCTGCGCGGCGTGGGCTTCTTCCACCAACACGGTCGTGATACGTTCCATGTTGTCTTCGGTGGGTTCTGGCAGCGTGATGCCCGCTTTCTTGGCCAGTTTTTCGACGTCTTTATGCTCCCAGTGGCCGCGCCGTTGGGCTTCTTCCCAGAAGCGCGTGGGCGCGATGTGTTGCCAGTAGCTCACGGGCTTGCTGAGCTTTTCTTTATCATGAATATTATGCGTGGTGCGGTCGAGTACCGCCATTTCATAATCGTGATCCATCTTGATGGCATCAAACGGGCAATACTCGGCGCAATAGCCGCAGTTCATGCAGATGTCGATGTCGATGTAGAAGGCTTCTGGCTGGGGTTTGGGGCGGCCTGTTTCGGGGTCGGTGCCGCGCACGATCCAAATACATTGGGTGGGGCAGACTTTCGCGCAGATACCGCAGGACGTGCACCAGTCATCGCCGGGCGCGTAGGGGTCATCCGGTTCATTGACCACCAAAAAGGGCACAAACCGAAAGCGCTCGGGCACGGCGATCTTTTCTTCGGGGTATTCCACCGTGAAAATGCCTTTGGCGTTGCTGCCCTGGCGCACCGCGAAGGTCTCGGTGGTGTAGCGCTTACCGAGCCATTGCAGATCGCTCGTCCAGGTGTCTACAAAGTGGCGGAGCGTCACGCCCAGCCCTTTTAACAATCCTACTCCATACATGTTCTCGCGTCTCTCCTATTCCATGCCGCTAGTCTATCAAACGCATCGCGGGCGAGGCGGGCCTCGCCCCTACAACCTTTCGCTAACGCCTACCGATCCACTTCGCCCAGCACAATGTCAATACTGCCCAGGATCACGACCACATCCGCGATCTTGTGCCCGGTGCACATCTCGCCCAGGGCCGTCAGGTTGATGAAGCTGGGCGAACGCACGTGATAGCGCCAGGGGTTTTGGTCGTGCTCTTTGCCCCCGCGCGCGATGGTGTAGTAACCCAGTTCGCCTTTGGGGTTTTCTACGCGGCCATAGGCTTCGCCCTGGGGCATGCGCGGGTTGTAGGCTTCTACGCCATATACGGGCATATCCCCGACTTCTTCGAGCATGGGCAACACCTGCTGGCAGATACGGATGCTCTGGTAAATTTCATCGAAGCGCACCATCATGCGGTCGTAGCAGTCGCCGTTATAGCGCACGGCCACATCGAAAGCGAGTTCGTCATAGAGGCTATATGGCTCCGCGCGGCGGATGTCATACGGAACGCCGCTGGCGCGCAACACCGGCCCGGCAGCGCTATAGCCAATCGCCATTTCGGGCGGCAGAATGCCCACGCCTTGCGTGCGCGAGGTCACGATTTCGTTTTTGGTCAAATATTCGTACATCGTATCCGTGGAACGCGGCAGGCGCTCGAAGACCAAATCGTTCAGGAATTCCCAGGTTTCGATCTGGCGCATGCGGTCGCCGACCTTCACAGCGGGCGCGTGCAATATATCGGGAATATCCCCCGCGACACCGCCAAAACGCATGTAATTACACATCAGGCGGCTACCGGCGATGGCCTCGAAGAAATCCAGGATGAGTTCGCGCTCTTTCACCAGATACAGCATCGGCGTTTGGAACGCGCCCAGGTCATTCAAAAAGAAGCCCGTGGCCCATACATGGTTGACGATGCGCGTCAGTTCCACGGTCAGCACGCGGATGAGTTCGGCGCGGCGGGTTGGCCCGGTATACCCCTTCATGCCGCCCAGCGACATGAGTTGCTCGACGGCCAGCGCATAGCCGAGGTTGTTGCTCATGCTGCTCAGGTAATCGAGGCGGTCGGTGTAGGGCATGTTCATAATCCAGGTGTTGCGCTCGCCAATCTTTTCGTGATTGCGATGCAAATAGCCCATCACGGGTTCCAGATATTCGACCGTCTCGCCGTTGACCTCCACCACCATGCGGAACACGCCATGCGTGCTGGGGTGGTGCGGCCCCATGTTGACGACTAACGTATCGGTTTGCATGCCCAGCCCGCCTTCGACCTCCACACCCAGGCCCAGCCCAGCATAGTTGGCCGTCTCGGAGACATCCTGATAGCCCTCGGGCCGGAAGCCCAGCGGATATTTTACGTTTTTGCCATAGGGGATTTTTTCCTCGCTGCGCCACACATGCCCGCCCGGCCAGCGGCTCGCGAAAGGTTTATGGTCTTCTTCGTAGTAGGCTTCTTCCCAATCTTTGCGCATGGGGTAGCCCTCGAAGCCTTCCCAGAGCAAGATACGCTTCAGGTTGGGGTGCCCGTTAAAGTGAATGCCGTACAGGTCATAGGCTTCGCGCTCTTGAAAATCCGCGCCGGGGTAGATATTTATCAGGCTGGGGATGGTCGCCACATCGCGCGGGGTGCGCGCCTTCAGCACCACCGGCTCGCTGGGGCCGTTGATGCCCTCCTGAATGTTATATAGGTGATAGACCATTTCTAGGTTATCTTCCCAACCCAGGTTATCGACCGCCGTGGCGCTAGAAAGATAATTGTAGCCCATCTCGTCGCGCAAGGCGTGGGCCACGTCCACCAGTTGGTCGCGGTCTACGACGATGCCGCCGAAGCCGTCGCGGTCATCGCGCTGGATGGCCGCCTCGCCAAAGCGGGCTTGCAGGGCGTGCAGCACCTTATCCTGTGGGCCAGTGCCCAGGCGACGTTTTTCATCAACGACTTTGTCCGTCATGCTTGCTCCTTCTCGTGATCGTGTGGGGCGCTAGCCCGCGCTTTCTTCGGTTTCGGTGGGGGCGGGGTTTTGCAACGCGGCGGCATAGGCTTCGGCTTCGCGGCGGAAGATATGCGCCTGGCGCGGGTCGATGATGTCCGGCCCGAGTTTGGGCATGGGGATGTCATCAATTGGCCCTTGGCTATACCACGGCACGCTATTGAATTGGCCCAGGCGTTGGCCGTCCATCTTGCGCTGCAAGGTAATCAGCCCATATAGCAGCGCTTGCGGGGTGGGCGGGCAACCGGGCACGTAGACATCCACGGGCAAGAACTTGTCGATACCGCTGACGACGTTATAGCCTTCCTTAAAAGGTCCGCCACCGGAGGCACAAGCCCCCATGGCCAGCGCGTATTTGGGCTCGGCCATCTGATTAAAAATGCGCACAATCGGTACCACCATCTTTTTGGTGACCGTGCCGGATACGATCATCAGGTCTGCTTGGCGCGGGCTGGCGCGGAAGACCTCCATGCCGAAGCGCGAGATATCATAACGCGAGGTCGCCGTCGCGATCATTTCAATCGCGCAGCACGCCAGGCCGAACAATAATGGCCAGGTGGATGAGCGGCGGCTCCAATTGTAAATGGAGCTAATGCTGGTGACCGCGACATTATCTTGCAACCCTTCGGGAATCGGGATAGAAGGGTCATGCAGTTCACGAACGTCCAGTTCTGTCATGAGAGACCAACCTTTATGATGTCTGGCATGATGTTATCGCCTATTGTAACAAAAAGTACGGGCCAGGCCAGAAGCCGGGGCCTAAGCGGTTTGAGCAAAGTTATTCTTCGGATTCCGTCTCGGCGGATGACACGCGCGCGTCGCACAGCAAATCATCCTCTATGATGCGGAATTCGACTTCTAAATCTTGGGCGGGCAAGGTGATCTCGGCGTCTTCGGCAGATTCAAAGGCCAGCGTACAGCGCATGACCGCCAAGCCGCGCTTATCGCATGCGACCTCGTGCAGCACGGCCCCCTGGGCTAAAACCTCGTCTTCGGTGATCTGTTCGCCCTCGCAGAAAAACGGATTGGCGGTTTCGACATCTCCTTCGAAGGCGGCGCGCAGGGCATCTTCGGCGTCGTCTTCGCTGATGCCCTGCCCGCAGGCGGCCAACATCAACAGCGCCCCCAACAAAACCCCGACTCGCATGATGAATGATGGTTGCATGAGCATCTCATCTTGGTCTAATAAATCCACAGCGCCGTATTGTAGCGCATATGGGGCCTTTCCTTCAATATATTGGCCGCTAGGCTAGGGCGATTGCCTCAAACTGTGGGTTGACAGAGTTACAAATTTGACGAGTCGCCATTTTTGATCTCCCCTCTTTGATCCCCCTCCGAATTCGAGGGGGGAACTTACTCGTGCGCATAATAGCCCCTCCCTGAATTCGGGGAGGGGCTGGGGAGGGGTAATTATTTTTCTGGAAAAGCCAGAAAGCTTTGCTTAGCCATCTTTAACTAGGCGTAACTGCTCAGGCTATGCCAATTCTTCCCCCTCACCCCCTTAATCCCCCTCTCCCAAACGCCGCTTTGCGGCTGGTAGAGGGGGAAAACGACCCGAAACCGACACTTTTTGCCCCTCTCCCAGGGCTGAAAGCCCGTTTGGGAGAGGGGTTGGGGTGAGGGCTGAGTAGTTACAACCAGGCAAATTGTTTGTAGAATATTTTGGCAATATGATATTGTCGCACTAGATATTGATGCGATGACCCCAGATTATGAGCTGCGCTTGATTTCCTCGATGATGTCAGCCAACGGTGTCTGGATACCTTGTTGCCATAAAATATCAAAATGTGCCTCGGACAGGTGGCGGCGTGCATGGTCGAAGGCTTCTTGGTGGTCTTCTTGATCGCGTGGCGGAACAGCTAAACCGGATTTGCGGCGTGTTTCTGCCGCTACACTGAAAAAACGAACGGCAGTTGGGGCGTCACTTTGGGCGCTAGCTAGCATCGCAAAACCCTCGATTTGATGAACGATAGCTTCTAAATAGTCGTTTTCGTCGGCAAGCAGCAAGCTTTGCAGATGATACCCATACGCTTCTGACCATTTCCCCTCTTTGAAAGCGACCTCGCCAAGGTTCGCTAACGCGATCAGACGCCCAATGGGGTAGTTATCGGCTTCTGCCATGCGGAGCGCTTCGCGATAATATGCATGAGCATCTGCATAATCGCCTTGTTTAAGGTACGTTGTACCGATATTTGTCATGAGTGCGATGTGCTTGGGTTTGTCATTCACACCATGTAAGTGATCTCTGGCGCGCAGAAAATGTTGCCGCGCAAACTCATATTCTTTGCACTCGCATGCAGCCAACCCCATTCCATTGAGCGCTACTGTGGCTTGTGTTGCATCTTGGCGCCGTTCAGCAATGCTGAGCGCCGCTTGATAGTGCTCAATAGCCACGGAATATTGGCCGCGATTCATGGCAATATACCCCAAAGTGATGTAGACATCGGTTTGTTCGGTTGTAGCATCTTCCTGTTGATACACTCGCAAGGCCGTGTTCAATTTTGCTTCAGCCTCATCTAACCGGCCCAGGTGCCGATATACCGCCCCTTGCTCTGCGATGAGTTGTGCTTGGGTTACGGCCCCCAGCATATCGGCATGGTGGAGTATGGTGTCATACCATTCGATAAAGTCTGCATAATACGGCTTTCGATCCCACAAGAGGTGTGTAGCGCGCACACAGAACTCAGCAACGATATCCGGTTGTTCGAAGCCCGCAGCCCATTCGATGACCCGGCGCAAATCACTATAGTGAATCTCCAGGGTATGGGTATCGTTTGCCTGAGCACAACCATAGAAAAACTGAAAATGTTTTTGCATGATCTCATTTATATCATCATGCAATTTGTCAGAAATGAACTGTTTTAGCAGTTCGTGCATGGAATAATGCTGGTCGTATTGCAACATCGATTTACTGACCAGCAAGCGGATTGAAGCGTTGCTTGTATCCCCCACTGTTAATGTTGCTTCATGGGTGATGCTTCCCCCAAAGATAGACAGCGCTTTAAGCGTTTCTTGCAACTGGGGCGCCAACAAGCGCCAAGAGGTTTCAAATACGTCGTACAGTTTGCCGCCCGTGGGTTGTATCAGTTTTCCCTGTGTAATGTCGGATAGTATTTCTTTAGGATTGCAATGGGTGACCCACCCCGAAGCCAGAAGTATCGCTAACGGCATGCCCTGTAACGCCTGGCAAATTTGCTGGATAGTCGGTCGGTCATCGGGCTGAAAATTAAATTGTTGCCGTTGGGCATTTTCGATAAAAAGCTCAACAGCCGTCGTTTGTTCGTCCAAGCCCATAACTGGATAGACTGTTTCGCCAAGTACGTTCAGGTGCGTGCGCGAGGTTACGATAACTTTTGTATGCGCTGTAGCGCGCAAAAGCTGTTGCATATAGGCTTTGCTATCTTCCAAATGTTCAAAGTTATCGAAGATAAGCAGGGCCTGCCCCAGGTCGTTGAAGAATTCGTCTGGTTCAAGCGCAAACCAGTTGGCAATGTGCACCTGCAAATGATGTATTGATTCCAACTCAGAGAGGGGCACAAACAGCACACCATCCGGGAAAAGCGCGAGCGCGCCCCGTGCAGCCTCGACCGCCAGATGGGTTTTGCCCACGCCTCCGATACCGTGCAGCGTAATGAGACGGTGGTCGGGCGAAGCCAACGCATTCATGAGGTCGGCCCGTTCGCGCTCGCGCCCCATAAGCGGGAGGGGCATATAGGGTAAATTGTGGCGGATATCTTGTGGTGCGTTGGAGGGCATAAGCTGTAATTGGCGCGCTACTGCCACAGCCTGTCCCCGGTTCGCTGTGCCCAGCTTAAGTGAGATGCTTTTGAGATGATCTTTCACGGTATAGATCGATAGATGCAGAGCGTCTGCTATCGCCTGATTAGTCATGCCTTCGGCCACAAGTTGCAGAAGTTCTGTCTCGCGGGGTGTCAATGTGGGTGCCGTTTTCATCCGCTGTTTCTCCAAAACTCCCTCTTTCGAGGGATAGCCGCAGCACTTTTCTGTACATATTGTAGATATAGGCAATGATTGTAAATCGATCTCTATAGCCTCGCGAATA
>DAOTVD010000204.1:0-1506 GCA_034437075.1 Anaerolineae bacterium | reverse complement strand
GCGGATTGGCGACCCAGCACGCTGGGGCCGGAGCGGTAGTACATGGGCCGGATGGCGCGATACTGGCCCTGGCAAACCGCACCCTGCCCGCCATGACCAACAACGAAGCCGAATATCATGGCTTGTTGCTGGCGCTGGAGCTCGCCGCCCCGTATGCGGACGCGCCCTTGGAAATCCGCCTGGATAGCGAGATCGTGGTTAACCAGATGCGTGGCTACTTTTCGGTCAACAGCCCGCACCTGAAAAACCTGCATCGCGTGGCCTGCCAGGCCGCCCTGAGCTTTCGCAAACTGCGCTATAAACACATCCCGCGCGCGGCCAACAAGCTGGCCGACGCCATCGCCGCCGATGCCGCCCACGGGCGCGCCTGGCGCGTGGAGCGTTGAACGGTGTTCTGGGTGATGTGTTACGACATTGTGGACGATAAGCGCCGCCGTAAGGTGATGAAAAAGATGGAAGGCTACGGCAGGCGCGTGCAGTATAGCGTCTTTGAATGCGAGCTATCTAAGGAACAGCTCGACCGCCTAGAACGCGAACTGAACCGGCTCATCGACGAGACGGAAGACCACATCCGGGTGTATCCGCTGAACCGTGCCGATGTGGATCGCATTCGTCTGTTGGGCGTTGCCCGTTTGGATAGACGCCAATCGCATTACCTCATCTGAGGACGAAATGGGCCTTCGGGCCCGTTTCGCTTGCTGAATAGCACCCCTCTACACCTCACTGAAGGCATTAGCATATAGTCTATGGGCTATGCAGTTGTCCAAAATGGTGAGAATCACGCCTCGTATAGGGCGCGGATGTCAGGGTAAAGGGCTTTGATCTTCTCTAGCAAATCATAGGCCGAGGGCGTTTCGGGGTGACCCAAGCGCTCGAAGGTCGCGATGCATTCCACGATCAGGCGATGGGCTTTCTCGCCTTGGCGCGTCATATAACACAACAGCGCGTAATTGAACTGCGTCGCCGCGACCCCGGCCTCGTCGTGGATGTCCGCCAGGCGGGCCAGCGCCTGTTGATACAGTGGTTCGGCGGCGTCGAAGTCGCGCAACATCATCAGATGCTTGGCCAACATGCCGGTGAACTGCGCGCGCAGCAGATGCTGCCCGGTGACTTCCGCCAGCCCGATAGCCTGCCGCGTGAGTTCGGCGCTCTCGTCGTGCCGATCCTGCCGCCCTCGGATTTGTGCCAGATTCATCAGTTGGGCGGGCACGCGATGCGCGTCGCCGTGCATTTCCTCCAACTGGATGGCTTGCGTCAGATAGTCGGCGGCGTCGTCTAGCTGTTCCAGCCGCTTATAAACCAGCCCCAGATTGTTATAGACGCGCGCCAGGGTGCGGCGTTTGCTCGGGTCATGCGCGATAGCCTGCGCCATGTGCGTGTAGATGCCTAACGCGGCCTGGTATTCCCCACGTTCATGATAGACATTGCCCAAGCTATTCATCACCCGAACATCGACCTTGCCCGTTTCCGCCAAATCCCAATCGTGTAGCGCGCTGGCCCAGGCGA
>DAOTVD010000203.1:0-3928 GCA_034437075.1 Anaerolineae bacterium | reverse complement strand
TAACGAAGCGCATTTGCTGGTCGTGAACCATGCCTTGCTGCTCTCGGATGTGGTCGTCGGTAACCGGGTCATGCCCGCGTATGAGTATCTGGTTGTGGACGAAGCACACCATTTAGAAGAGGCCATCACGCGCAGCCTGGAAGAACAAGCCGACCGCTTTAGCATTGCGCGGCGCCTGAACGACATCGGCGGCACCGAAAGCGGCCTGCTGGGGGATGTCTTGCGCAGCGTACACTCGGCCATCCCGCGCAAGCACTTTAATAAGCTGGCCGAATACGTCAAGCTCATCGAGGAAACCTCCGACGCGATGACGCGCTACGTGCGCGCCTATTTCGCGGATTTGATGCAAGTCTTGGAAGATCAATCCGAAGGCTATGTCGATTACAGCACCGAAATCCGCGTGACGCCCCAGGTGCGCGGGCGCCGCGAATGGGCGCAGGTCAGCAACCGCTGGGGCAAGCTCTCCGGCTTTACCGAAACACTGGCCCTGGCCATGAGCAAACTGTACACCGGCCTGGTGACCCTGTCGCCCTACCATGACGAGATTGAAGATCACGAAGTGTTGTTCGCCAGCCTGCAAGCGGCGGCGGATTACTTCCAGGGCTTGCATAGTTTCTTGCACGCTTTTACGGTGGAACCCCAAAGCAATACCATCTATTGGGCCGAGCTTTTCCGCAAAACGGAATACGACCATATCGTACTGCACGCTGCGCCCTTGCATGTGGGCATTCTCATGAGTGACTATCTATGGGAACAAAAGCGCAGTATCACCCTGGCGAGCGCCACGCTGCGCACGAACAACACCTTCGAATACATCGACGACCGCCTAAACGCCTACGACGCCGAGCATGTGCTGGTCGCGTCACCCTTTGATTATGCTTCCTCGACGCTGGTATACCTGCCCAACGACATCCCCGAACCCAAGCAACGCGCCGAGTACCAACCCGCTTTGGAAGAAGCCATCATCAAGGTCGGCACAGTCACCCAAGGGCGTATGCTGGTCCTGTTCACCAGTCGCGCGCATTTGCTGCAAACCGCCCAGGCTGTAACGCCCGCGCTGGCCCAGGCCGGCGTTGTGGTCTACGACCAGGCCAGCGGCAGCAGCCGCCAAAATTTGCTGGATAACTTCAAGCAGAGCGACAAAGCCATTCTGATGGGCACGCGCTCATTTTGGGAAGGCGTGGACATCCCCGGCGATGATTTGAGCGTGGTCTTCATCACCAAATTACCCTTCGCGGTGCCCAGCGACCCGGTATTCGCCGCGCGCGCCGAAACCTATGGCGACCAGTCCTTCATGGAATACAACATGCCGGATGCGATTCTGCGCTTTCGGCAGGGCTTCGGGCGGCTCATCCGCCGCGCGACCGACCGGGGCGTGGTGGTCATTTTCGACAAGCGCGTGATCTCTAAGCGCTATGGCAAGCTCTTTGTGGATAGTCTGCCGGATGTCACCCTACAACGTGGCTCGGTCAACCATCTGCCGCATGCAACCCAACAATGGTTGGATGATGGCGGGGAGGCATGATTACCTCGCTACAGTTTCAGAACTGGCGGAGCCTGCGCGCGGTGCGCATCGAAAACCTGGGCCCGCTGACGGTGTTCATCGGCGCGAACGCCTCTGGCAAGAGCAATATTTTCGATGCGCTGCATTTTCTGCGCGAAGGCGTCATCGAGGACGAAGGCGCGCTGAGCGAAACCGCGTTTCGTTGGGGCCGCTACGACAACCTGCGCACGCGGGATGCTGATGAGCCGATCATAATGACATTGACGGGCCGTGCCGAGCATGGCCTGCATGGGCCCCTGCACGCGCGCCTGGCCCCCGACAATGGCGCTAATCCGCTGGCGCCCAAACCCTATTGGGGCGAGTTTCTGCGACGTTGGCAATTGCTGGCCGAAGGCTTCAACCCCGCGACGGCTATCACCCGCCAGCAGATTATGCCCTTGCAACGCATGGAACTCGATGGCCGCAACTTGCCCGTTATTCTGGATTACCTGCGCAGCTATAAGCCGCACACCTACCGCGCCCTGCTGGCCGATTTGCGCGCTTTGCACGACCATATCGACAGCGTAGAGACGTATGCTAACGATTACGAGACGCGCATCATCGTGAACGAAAAACACCTGCCAGACGCGCCGACCGTCTCGGCGGGCACAGGGCGCACGCTGGCCATTCTGGCGGCTATGCATCTGCTGGATGTGCGCGACGAACGCTTGCCGGGCCTGCTCTTTGTGGAAGAACCCAACACCGCCATTCATCCACAATTGCACCAGCGCCTAGTCGAACGCCTGCGCGCCCACGTCACCAACCCCGAAGGCGGCCCGCGTCAGATTTTCCTGACGACGCACAACCCCAGCTTTTTGAATCTGTTCGCACCGGACGAAGTGCGTATCGTGGCGCGCGGCGCGGATGGCCATACCACCGTGCAGCCCGTGCCGGATGATCTGGCGGCGGCCTGGCAAGCCGACGGGGTGTATGGGCTGGGCGCGGCCTGGTACACGGTCATCGAGAAGAAGCGTTAATGCAGCCCAGACGCACTTCTGACGCCGCTCTGATGAGCGCTGCGCTATAATAAGCGTCCGCTTTGAATTGCCATCAACATAAGGATCATTCCCATGTCCCACACCATTACCGCGTATACACCCCGTTATCTGGACTCCGCCGCGCGGCTTTACCAGCAAGTCTACGCCGTGCAGCCTTACGAAAACCATGGCGCTTTCGAAACCAGCCGCGATATCATCGCCGACCAAACCGAGCGCACTGACTTTATTGGTGTAGTGGCCGTGGACGCCGACGACGAGGTGATCGGTTTTGCTTGGGGATATGGCACGCCCACCCATAACCCAACCATCGTGAAGACCGTCACCAAACATATGGGCGCCGAATGGGTCGATAATACCTTTATGGTCGAGGTCATCGGCATGCACTTCGAGCATATGTCCAAAGACCTGGCCGCCGACCTGCAAAACGGGCTAGAGCAGCACGTCCGCCAAAACGCCTACGACCGGATGCGCGTTCGCTTGAACATCCCGCGCCTGGATGCCCTAACCGAGAGCCTATACGAAAATGGCTGGCAAAAGCTGAAGGGTCTGGCGCATGTCGTGTGGCTGGGCAAGCAGTTGTCGTAAGCGCAAGCCGCACGAGTAAGGCTTTTCCAGAAAAATAATTACCCCTCCCCATCCCCCTCCCCGAATTCAGGGAGGGGCTATTATGCGCACGAGTAAGTTCTCCCCCTGAATTCGGGGGGAGCTAGAGGGGGGTAAAATCAAGACGGTATCCTTTTCGACAAAAGCAAGCGGCATAGTTAAATACTTGGAAAAGCCTAAGTCCTCCCCCCCCCGAATTCGGGCTGATAGGGGTACACGTTTCTTGGAGCATCATTTGTAACTGCTCAGGCTATGCCAATTCTTCCCCCTCACCCCCTTAATCCCCCTCTCCCAAACGCCGCTTTGCGGCTGGTAGAGGGGGAAAACGACCCGAAACCGACCCTTTTTGCCCCTCTCCCAGGGCTGAAAGCCCGTTTGGGAGAAGGGTTGGGGTGAGGGCTGATGGACAGTTCAAAACAAACACAAATGTTTTTTCTGCCAAAACCGAGGGCTTAAGCCCTCGGTTTTATACGGATTTGTTTTGCGTTCTCCATGAGTAGTTACGGCTTTTCCAGAAAAAATCATTATCCCCTCTACCATCCCGCCCAAAAGTGCATGACAAATGTCACCCGTTAAAAAGCTAAATAAATTACTGTTGTAAAATCTTACAATAAGTACCACATACAGGGGCACTATGCGCCTACTTGGTTTTTTCATCAGCTTATGGGTCGTGCTGACCGTCAATTTTCTGTTGCCGCGCTGGCTGCCCGGCGACCCGCTCGCGGCCCTGCTGGACTCATCGAGTTCGGCGTATGTGTTCGACCCCGCCACGCGCGCCGAACTC
>DAOTVD010000202.1:0-11771 GCA_034437075.1 Anaerolineae bacterium | reverse complement strand
GTATGTGTTCGACCCCGCCACGCGCGCCGAACTCGAAGCCTATTACGGCCTTGACCACCCCCTGAGTGCTCAGTATACCGATTATCTGGCGGGCATCTTGGGCGGCGATTTGGGCTACTCCATCCGACTCCGCCAACCGGTTGCCGACCTCATCCGCGAGCATCTGCCTTGGACACTATTGCTGACCCTGACAGCGCTCACGCTGGCGAGCATTTTTGGTTTGCTGTTCGGCAGCGAAGCCGCCTGGCGGCAGAATCATCTCGTTGACCGGGCGCTCGTCGCGGGGAGTGTGTTGGCCGGGAACGCGCCGGTTTTCGTCACGGGGATGTTATTCTTGTTGCTGTTTGGGGTGACGCTGGGCTGGTTTCCTCTGGCGGGGGGGCGCACCGCCTTCGCGACCTACGATAGTCTTGGCGCGGAAATCCGCGATTATGCCGCGCATTTGGCCCTGCCCGCGCTGACGCTGACGCTGGCGTTGCTGGGCGGGCAATTTTTGCTGGTGCGCAACAGCATGTTAGGCGTCCTGGGCGAAGATTATATGCTGGTGGCCCGCGCCAAGGGCCTGAGCATCCCGCGCCAAAAGTGGCATCATGGGCTACGAAATGCATTGTTGCCCATCGTGCATCATTGGGCCGCGCAAGCGAGTTTTGCTTTCACGGGGGCGTTGTTCATCGAAACCTTATTCAATTACCCCGGCATGGGCAAACTGATTTTCGAGTCTGTCAGCGCGCGAGATTATCCCGCGATTCAAGGCGTATTCGTGGTGGTCAGTGTCTGCGTGTTGGTCGCCAATCTATTGGCGGACGGGCTGAGCGCGCGGCTTGACCCGCGCCTGAAAGCCGCCGCATGACGCGCGCGCTGGGGTTGATCTTGCTGGGGGGCATACTGACCATGGCAATTTTCGCGCCGCTGCTCGCGCCCTATGATCCCGGCGATTTTGTCGGGCGTCCGCTAGAACGGCCCAGCGCGGCGCATCGCCTGGGCACGAACGACGCCGGGCAAGACATCCTCAGCGAGTTGATTTACGGCGCGCGGATTTCAACCGCGTTGGGGGTCGGCGCGGGGCTAGGCGCGCTGGCGCTGGCACTTTTGGTCGGCGGGATGGCGGGGGCGCTGGGCGGCGCGCCGGATTGGCTGCTCATGCGCGTGACGGATTTACTGCTGGCCATCCCGCGTTTACCCCTGCTGATCTTGCTGACGGCCCTGCTGGGCGCGAGCCTCGTCACGATGACCGCCAGCATCGCGCTATTGTTTTGGGCGCAGCCCGCGCGCGTCATCCGGGCCGGGGTGCTGGGTTTGCGCGAGCGTGGCTATGTGCGCCTGACCGCTCAGTTCGGCGCGGGGCCGTTTTACGCTTTGCGGCGGCATATCCTGCCCGCGCTGTATCCG
The DNA here is from genome assembly GCA_034437075.1 of Anaerolineae bacterium. Taxonomy (GTDB): domain Bacteria; phylum Chloroflexota; class Anaerolineae; order Aggregatilineales; family J027; genus DAOTVD01. The sequence goes on along the minus strand of DAOTVD010000202.1, from coordinate 10,382 downwards.
CTGGCCGTGTTCGCCTTCGTGACCACCGCCGGACGTGCCATCGCGCTAGAAGCGGGCTTGGCCTTCTTCGGCCTGGGCGACCCCACCGCCAAAAGTTGGGGGCTGATGATGCGCTATGCGCTCAATCTGCCGGGCTTGTTCCTGACGGATCGCTGGCAATGGTGGCTGGTGCCGCCGGGGGTCTGCATCACCCTGTTGGTCCTATCATTGACTTTTATTGGCCTCAGTTGGGAGGAAAAACATGCTGCGCGTGCGTGATTTGCAGGTTATGTTTCCGCCAGATGTGCGCCCGCTAGATGGTGTCTCGTTTGACCTGGACGCGGGCGGCGCGCTGGGCATCATCGGCGAGACGGGCAGCGGCAAAACGACCCTGGCGCGGGCCTTGCTGGGCCTGCACCCCTCAGATGCCGTGCGCGGAGAAATCCATTTTCAGGGCGACAATCTGAGCGCGTTGGGCGAACGCGCATGGCGCGCGCTGCGCTGGCGACGGATCGCGCTGGCGGTGCAAAATGCCGGAACCGCGCTCAATCCCGCGCATCGCGTTATTGACCAACTGACCGAACCCCTGCGCCAGCATGAAAAAATCCCCCAAGGCGAGGCCGAGCAACGCCTCCGCGCGCTAGCCGATACGCTGGATTTGAACGCGCGCCACCTGAACGCCTATCCGCATCAACTGAGCGGGGGCGAAAAACAGCGCGCGCTGCTCGTCATGGCGCTGAGTTGCGCGCCGGACATCCTGATTTTGGACGAGCCAACCGGCGGACAGGATATGCGCGCGCGGGCGCGCCTGCTGGCGACCGTGGCCCATCTGCGCGCGGAAATGGGCTTCGCGCTGATCCTCATCTCGCACGATCTCGCCGCCGTGGCCGCGCTGACCGAGCGCGTCGCGGTGCTTTACGCGGGCCAATTCGCCGAGATGGGCGCGACCCGTCAGGTATTGGATGATCCCCGCCACCCCTATACCTGGGGCTTGCTGAACGCCTACCCGAATATGAGCACCGCGCGCGACCTGGGCGGCTTGCGCGGAGCAATGCCCGACCCCGCCGAATTGCCGAGCGGCTGCCGCTTTCATCCACGCTGTACGCAGGCGGTTGAGCAATGCCGCCAGGCGAATCCCGCGCTGGAAAATCATGACGGGCGGCGGGTGGCGTGTCACCTAGGCGGGGTGGCGACTTTGCTAGACGTGCGCGGCTTGGCGAAGTCTTTTGGCGTGAATGGCCGTCGCGTTCAAGCGGTGAACGCTGTCTCGTTCTACGTTCTGCAAGGCGAGGTCGTCGGGCTAGTAGGGGAAACGGGCAGCGGCAAAAGCACCCTGGCGCATCTGATCGCGGGCTTGCTGCAATCCGATAGCGGCGCGATGACATTCGCGGGCGAACGCACGGAGATGCAACTCATCCCCCAAGACCCGTTTGAGCATGTGAATCCCCGCTGGACAGTGGCGCGCATCATCCGCGAACCGCTCGACATCGCCCGCACGCCGGACCCGGATAAAAACCAGACCCTGCTAGACGCACTCGACGCGGTAGGCTTGCCGCGCGCCGTGCTGGATCGTAAGCCGGGGCAAATGAGCGGCGGCGGGCTTCAGCGCGTGGTCATCGCCCGTGCGCTGACCCTCGCGCCGAAACTGCTCATCGCGGATGAACCCGTTTCCATGCTCGACCCCAGCGAAGCCGCCAAACTCGTGCTGACCTTGCGTCAATTGAGTAACGAGCGCGGCATGGGCTTACTGTTCATCTCGCATGATCTCGCGCTGGTGCGCAAGCTCGCGGATCGGATTCTGGTTTTGCAAAACGGAAAAATCATCGAAGGTGGCCGAAGCAGCCACATCATCACCCAGCCGGAACATGCCTACACGCGCGATCTTGTCGCGGCAGCCCCGGCATTCGATTGGTTCGAAAACACATCACCTAAACCTAAAATGGAGAAACAACCCCATGCGTAAGCTCATACTTGTCTTGTTGGCCCTGCTCTTGGGCCTCGTCCCGCTGACCTATGCCGCCCCGCCTGCCGAACGGGTAGAGGTGTTGCGCGTGCCCGGCGGGGGCTATTGGGGGCATCCGTCGCCCTTCGGTTTTAATCGTGGCCCCGGCTATCTGCGGGCCTCGCTGCTGTTCGATACGCTGGTTTGGCGAGATGCCAGCGGCGAAACCATCCCCTGGTTGGCCACCGATTGGCAATCCTCCGACGATGGCCTGACTTGGACGTTCACCCTGCGCGAAGGCGTCACCTGGAGCGATGGCGAAGCCTTCACAGCGGCGGATGTCGTCTTCTCGATTGAATATTACCTGGCGAACCCCGGCACGGCCTGGTTTATGGCCCAGGTCGATCAAATCGAGTCGGCCCGCGCGCCGGATGACTATACTGTAGAAATTACGCTCCGCCAGCCGTTCGCGCCCTTCCTCAGCACCACCGCCGAGGGCTTGCTGATTGTCCCGCGTCACATCTGGCAAGGCGTAGATGACCCGCGCGCCTACACCGAACCGGACGCCTTCATTGGCACGGGGGCCTATCGCCTGCTGGACTACAGCCAGGCCGAAGGGGCGTATCTGTTCGAAGCGCGCGACGACTTTTTCCTGGGCGCGCCCTATGTGGGGCGGATCGAATTTGTGCCGACCAGCGATAACTTTTTGGCCCTGGCCAATGGCGACATCGCCGCCTTCGACCAGTTCGGCGGCCTGACGGATGAGATGCTCGCGCCTTTCCAGGCCGAACCCTATGCGGTGCGCACCGCGCCGGGTGAATGGGGCATGTTTTTGTATTTTAATCTGGCTGACGACTCGCCTTTGAACGATGCTCGCGTGCGCCAAGCCATCGCCCATGCCGTGGATCGCGAAGCGATGCGCGAACGGGTTCTGTTCGACTTCGGCGAGGTCGGCAGCATGGGCTTTTTGCCCCCCGCGAATCCTTTCTATGCTGACGATTTGCCCGATTATGCTTATGATCCCGCCGCCGCGCGCGCTTTGCTCGAAGACGCAGGCTATGACGGCACCCCGCTCGAATTGAGCTACTCCACCGATTGGATTATGGCCTCGCCGCGCGTCGTGGAGATCATCGAAAATGGCCTGGATGAAATCGGCATCCCGTTAGAGCAGCGTGTGATGGACCAAGCCGCCCTGGATGCCGCCGCGCAAGAAGGCGCATACCAGATGATGATTGTCGGCTTTGGCGGGCTGGGCGCCGACCCCGACCAACTGCGCCGCAACTTTGCCAGCACCAGCCCCGGACGCGGCTTTTCGCGCGCGTTGGGTTATGAAAATCCTGACTTTGATGCCTTAGCGGCGGCCCAACTGAGCCTGACCGACCCCGCCGAACGGGGAGCAGCTATCGCAGACATGCAACGCATCCTCGCGCAAGATTTGCCCGTTTTGCCGCTCTACTATCCGGCGCGCGCGGTGGTCTTCAACGCTTCCGTCTTTGATAACTGGTATTACACGCCCGGCGGTTGGGGCGGGGGCATCCCCATGCCCTATAACAAGCATCAGTTCATTGTGGGCCACCCGACCGGTTTAGAGATTCGGGAATAGACCATGCCAGACCCGCGACTTGCCTTCTTCGCCGGGCGCGCGCCCGAATGGGACGCCATGATGCCGCCCGATTTGCCAAATCAATTAGCCGAGATGCTCGCCCCCTTTGCGGGGGGCATCGCCTCGGCGGGGCGGATGATCGAAATCGGCACCGGAACCGGGGCGCTCGTCGCGCCTCTGCGCGCCCTCAATCCCACGGCGGCGCTATTGGCGTTTGATTTGGCTTGGCCCATGCTGCGCCTCGCGCGCGGGAAGGGCCTCGCGGCGACGTTCATATGTGGGGATGCCCATCGCTTGCCCTTGCCCGCCGCCACCGCCGATTTGGTGCTTTGCCATAACAGTTTTCCCCATTTTCGGGATGCTGATAGCGCTCTTGGGGAAATTCGGCGGGTGTTGCGCCCTGGCGGGCGGCTCTTGATCTTGCATAATCAGTCGCGCGAGGCCGTTAACGCGATCCATGCGCGGGTGGGCGGCGCGGTGGCGCACGATCTCTTGCCAGACGCCGCCAGCCTGCGCGAGCAACTCGGGCGAATGCGCTATACTGAGATCATGATAAACGATAACGACCAGCGATTTACGGCGATATGTGAACGATGATGGACGCGCAACACATCATTCAAGATTTGCAAGCGGCGGGTGAGCGGATCACCCTGCCGCGCCGCGCGGTGCTTGATGCCTTGCTGAGCCTAGGTGGGCATCAGACCACGGGCAGCATTCAGGCGCACCTGGCCGCGCAAGGCGTCGAACTGGCCGAACCGACGATTTACCGTGTCTTGCAGTGGCTGAAAGATTGCGCGGTCGTCGCTCAGACCGACCTGGGGCAGAGCGGCATCACCTACGAAATCCTCTCCGAGCCGCCGCATCATCATTTGGTGTGTTTAGGCTGTGGGCATCTCATCGACATTGATGATGATTATCTGCAAGCCCTGCGCGAGCGCTTACAGGCCGATTTTGGCTTTCAGCCGCGCATCGAACACATGGCGTTTTTTGGCGTTTGCGCGGCGTGCAAGTCAGTGCCCTAAGGCTTTTCCAGAAAAATAATGACCCCTCCCCAGCCCCTCTCCGAATCCGGGGAGGGGCTACTATGCACACGAGTAAGTCCTCCCTCTGAATTCGGGGGGAGCGGAGAGGGGGGTAAAATCAAGAATGTACCCATTTTGGCAATAGCAATCGACATAATCTAATGGAGAACGCAAAACAAATCCGTATAAAACCGAGGGCTTAAGCCCTCGGTTTTGGCAGAAAAAACATTTGTGTTTGTTTTGAACTGTCCATAAATCTTGGAAAAGCCTTAGGCTCTCGACCTGGGCGCGCTGTCCTCGGTCAGATGTTGCAATATGGGGCTCCAAGTGGCAGAAACAGCGGGATAGTCGAACTGGGCGCGTACCGCTTCGGCAGCCGCGCTCATGCGCGCCCACTTGGCCGGGTCGGCCAGCAAGGCATTAATGCGCGCGGCGATCTGCGCGGGGTCGGCAGGGCTGGGCAACAACAGGCCATTTTCGCCATCCTGGATAATGCTGCCCACACCGCCCACATCGGTTACCACGGGCACCAAACCACAAGCCATGGCCTCTAGCATTGCCATGGGCACGCCTTCTTGATTGGAGACATTGACGAAGACCCGCGCGCGCTGTAACCAAGGGGCGACATCGCTCGCCCAGCCCACGAACTGCACCGCGTCGCGAATACCTAATTCCGCCGCTTGGGCTTCCAGGTTGGCGCGCTCGGGCCCATCGCCCACGATTGCCAACCGACTGCCCGGATGCGCGGCCAACACCAGCGGCCAGGCGTTTAGCAAGCGCCAGTTCTCCTTAAGGGCCCACAGATGCCCGGTGTAGATAACGGTGATGTCCTTATCCTCGGCTGGGCCGGGCACGAAGCGCGCCATCTCCACGGCATGCGGCAGCACAAACACCCGCTCTGGCGCGCAACCAAAACCGATGATGGTCTGTCGCGAGCCTTCGTCGAAGGTGGTCACGGCGTCTGCTTGGCGCAGCAACCAGCGCCAAAAACCCCGGGTGCGATACTCTTGCAAATCTTTGTTGAAGTCGCCCCCGATCAAGGTGATGATCAGCTTACGACGAAAGAGCCGTGCCAAAACCCAGGCGAATAAGCCATAGGGCACCAGATGAATCGCATAAATGGCCTCGGGGCGATAGCGCCGGGTGGCTTGGAACCCCATCCAAAAGACGCGCAAACTTCGCAAGAGATTTTGCGGAAACCGATCATCCACCGGGCCATCTGGCACGGCGCGCCGCTGCGTGACCTGGGTAACCTTAGGAGATTGCAAGGTGGAGGCTTCGTCATACCGCACCAAGATCAGGGCTTCAAGCCCAGGGTGATCTATCAACGGCGAAAGATGGTCGCGCACTTTAATGGGGGTTAAGCGCATTAAGGCAAGGATTCGCATATAGCGCTTAATGCTGCTTGGTCATTTTGATGATGGGATACAGAATTTGGGGATGTTCCGTGCTTTGCAACAGGCCAGTCTCAATAGCATATTCGCTTTTGGCTTGTAAGACATGCAAACGTAAACCTGTACCTGAAAGGGGGCACTGCAAAGCTGATAGTAATGGAGAACGCAAAACAAATCCGTATAAAACCGAGGGCTTAAGCCCTCGGTTTTGGCAGAAAAAACATTTGTGTTTGTTTTGAACTGTCCATAAGCTAGGATACATCGCGATTTTGTTTACTCAATATCTTTACCGAACGTTAAATTAACACACATGGAGTAAGTTTTCAAGTTACCCGTTGGCCCTTTCAGAACGGTTGCCTTGCTGCCACACCACAGGGCTATTCGATATTTGGAGCGGATTCGCTATAATGAACGTAAACCAACCCTAGCGATGGAGGTGGTCGCGTGAGCGACGCAACCCAAACCCCAACCACAGAGACCACACCACCCGAAACCAAACCAGAATTACCCGGTATCTATGCCCGTTGGCGCCAGCGTGTGCATGGCTGGCTGGCCAAACGTAGCCGGGACGAACTCGCCGATGCGATTTTCCTTGTGCCGGATATGTTGGCGCTGGTGGTGCGCCTGATGTGGGATGGCCGCACGCCATTGATGCTGCGCGCGCAATTGTTGCTCGTCAGCCTGTATGTCCTGCTACCTGTGGACATCATCCCCGAAGCGCTGTTCGGCGCGGCGGGCCTGGCCGATGACGCACTCATTATGTCGGTGATGTTGATGCGCATTCTGTATAACGCCCGCCACGACCTAGACCCCGCGCTCTTGCAAGAACACTGGCCCGGCGAGGGCGACATCGTGACGATCTTAAGCGAAATCGTGGATAACAGCAGCGAACTCATGGATTCGCCTCTGGGGCGGGGTATCCGCGCTTTGTTGCGCCTGCCCGAGCCCCCCAACAGCACCCAATCCGCCCCCCGTTCGATCCCCCAAGCGCGCGAGCCGGAATCCTAAATGGCCATGGATGAAGATACCTTAATCCAATTTACCCAGGAACTGCACGGTTGGAAGGCGCGCTGGGAACCCGCCATCGCGCGTTGGGCGGCGGTGCATCGTCACGAAGATGAAACCTTCGCTTTGATGATCGAATGCTTGCCGCTCATGCTGCAATTGATGGTCAATATGCTCAAAGACCCGCGCTTTAACACGAGTGACGATGTGCCCAAGCTGATCGACGCCGTAAAATATGTGTTCAACGAGGTTGACCGCATCCCCGAGGCCGAATTGGGCGTGCCAGGCCTGACGGATGACGCAGCGCGGGCTGTGCGCTTGGTGTTCGAACTCGGGCCGCGTCACCAAGCCGCGATTATCAATAATTGGCCGGGCTCGGATGATGTAAACGAATTGCTCGAACGCTTGCACAATTATCTGGATGGCCTCGGGGGGCGCTTATGAGCACCTGGGATACCTGGCTGGATGGCTTCCGCGCGCGCTTGGGCGAATGGGTAATGGATTGTAGCATCAGCGCGGATGTGGACGCCGTAGAAGCCCTGCCCGATCTGCTGCACCTGGCGCGGGCTGCCGCCGATGATGAGCGCTTGCCCGCCGATACGCGCGCGGACTTGCGCACGCGGGCCGAGCGGGTGCTGGCGGGCATGGATTATCTGCCCGAGGGCTACGCCGCGCAACGCGCCCTGGCCCAGGATGCCCGCCGGATGGCGCGCACGCTGGATGCTGCCGCTCTACCTGCGGCGGTCGTGGCCGATCATTGGCCGCGCCAAGAACCGCTCGCGGCGTGCCTGACGGCCCTCTTGGCCGAGCGCGACGACCCCAACTGCTAGCGCATTATTCGTCTGTCTCGTCTTCTGCGGGCGGGTTCTCGCAAATCAATTCGACGCGGGTTTCTCCGCTGACGCGCTGCTCATCCGCGTCGATCAGTTCGTAATACACCGTATTCTCGCCACAGGTGTCCAGCGTCCAGGTGAGCGACTCGCGGTAACGCTGGGCGAAGTCGCGCACGGTGAGCGGTTCGTTGGACAGGCGCATTTGCTCGGTGGTGCCAAAAATGCCATCTAGCGGGCGGCTGTTTTCCTGATGAACGAATAATCGAACCTCATGCGGCACAGTCTCGACCATTAATTGCGCCGCGCCATTGTCGATCACCACCGGGATGACATCCGGCTGAGCGCCCAAGATCACAAAAATGCTGTACGCGCTTTCGCTACATATGGAAATGCCGACGCCCATTTCGCGGTAAAAGCGCCCGGGTTGGTTGATATTGCTCTCGTAGATGCTCGGCGCGTACAGTTCCACGATTGAAGCGATGCTGCGCTGGTTGACGATGGGCAACAAGGGCACGCGCGTGGTGCGCGCACGCGCTTCGTCGGCGTAGGGCGTGTAGCCCAAAGCGACCACATCTTCGGGAATATCGAACTGGACTTCTTCATCCGCGCACCCGACCTCGATGGCGATGTCCTGGGCTAGTTCGTCCAGGGCCGGATGCCGCGCCAGGGGCAATGCATCATACTCTTCGCGTAGCAGGGTGTTAAAGGCTACCGTGAATGCTTCGCGCAGGGCTTCTTCTTCGGTATCTTGTTCGGTGTCTTGCTGAGCCACGACGGGCGCCGGGGCCAACCCCAGACCACTGACGAGCAACCCCACAATAAGCAGCCGGTATAGATAACGCAGACAGGTCATGAGTGATGATTCCTCGTTTTGCTTGTCGGACGGGCGGGCAACGCGGCGGGTGGACATTGACCCCAGCGCGCCCCCCTGGTAAGTTGAAAGCATATCACAAACACAGCGCAAGGATAAGCCATGGCCCGCATTTACCCCCTCTTGATTCTCTTTTTGGCCGTGGGCGGTGCCCGCCCAGCCCTCGCCCAAGAGGATTTCACCTACGAAACCGCCGAACTCGCGGCGGGCGAGGTGATCTTGCAACATCCGACCGGGTGGGAAGTGCGCTACGAGGAAAGCGGCACCTTACGCCTGGTGCAACTCTCCAACTGGGAAGCCTGGCTGCTAGCCTCGCAGAGTAATTCCGCCGTGCAACAACAACCTGGCCCCGGCGAATACGTCGTCACGCTATGGATGTTGCCCCAAGATCAATTGGGCGTCTCGTTAACCAGCGGCGCGCCCGCCGAAGACGTTTTGTTAGACGTGGCGAATCAGTTCGCGGCCCAACTTTTTGATGGACCTAGCCCGCTAGGCGACTTCACGCGCGTGACGGCGCCCAACGGGGGCGAACTCGTCGTGGCTCAGGGCAGCGTGGGGGATGGCGGCGCGGTGCTGGGCGTGCGCCAACAAGGCCGGGCCGTCATCGCGGGGTTGGCCGTCACCGCGCCGGATAACCTGGCCAGCGGGCGGAATGTGCTCTTGCGCGTGTTGCCCAGCGTGCAGATTAACGCGCCCATGACCGGCGAAGTCGCGGTGCAATCCGGCTTGCAAGATGAAATCGGCCCGGAGGCACCCGCCGCTGGCCCGGAAGTCATGTCGCAAGACACCACCGCCGAGACGCCGCGCGAAGGCGCCTTCTTTGAAGATGGCCTGGGCCGCAATGCTGATAATCCTGTGACGGCCAACGCACAATGGGCGTCTATCATCGAAGACATCGAAGGCGTACCGATGGCGCTCGTTCCGGCGGGTTGTTTCATGATGGGCACCGACGCAGGCGCCCATGACGAAGGCCCAGTGCACGAACAATGCTTCGACGCGCCCTTCTGGTTGGATGAAACCGAGGTCAGCCAGGCCATGTACGCGGAATGTGTGGCGGCGGAGGCATGCCGCGCGTTGCCCACCAGCGAAGACCCCGATGAGCCTATCACCGGCCTCACTTGGTACCAAGCCGGGGCGTATTGTGCCTGGCGCGGGGCACGCCTGCCCACCGAACCCGAATGGGAATACGCCGCGCGCGGGCCGGATGGCCAACGCTATCCCTGGGGGGATGAATTCGCGGCGGCGAATCTAGCGCCCGGGTTGGCCCCGGTGGGCAGCCTGGCGGAGAATGCCTCTTGGGTGGGCGCGCGCGACATGAGCGGCAACGCGCAGGAATGGGTCGGCAGTGCCTACGCGGCCTATCCCTATGAAGCCGACGATGGGCGCGAAGACCCCGCCGGGGAGGGCGTGCGTGTCTTGCGCGGCGGCAGTATACAGCATAGCCCCGAGGGCCTTCAGGCGACCGCGCGCCGCTGGCTATACCCCTATGGCGTCAGCCAGACGGGCGGGGTGCGCTGCGCGTTGCCGTATTAAGGCTTTTCCAAGTATTTAACTATGCCGCTTGCTTTTGTCGAAAAGGATACCGTCTTGATTTTACCCCCCTCTAGCTCCCCCCGAATTCAGCTGATAGGGGTACACTTTTGAGAAGGAGGTCATGTATTCTTGATTTTTGCTTAAAAGTGAAGACAAGAAACATGACCCCAAATCTATTATATCGACTCGAAAAAGACATC
>DAOTVD010000201.1:0-6659 GCA_034437075.1 Anaerolineae bacterium | reverse complement strand
CGAGTGGATGGTAGATTTCTTCATCCAGGCGTGCTTCATAGGCCATCACCAGCGCGGCAACCGCTTCGCGCGTCATGCGGATGGGCGCTTCGGGCTTGTTCGTCATCACGAAGTCATCAGAGATGATGTCGCCATTGGTCACCAGCGTCAGCACCACCACATCCGCCACGCTGGGCCGGAATTCCTCCATCAGATCGAGCGCCAGCGCCGGACGGTTATAGCCTAGAGCATGGAAGAAGCCAAGATACGGATCGAGGCCCACCACATGGATTTTGGATTCGATGTCTTTGCGCAACAGCGTATACGCGAAGCTCAGCAGTGCGTTGACGGGGTCGGGCGGCGGGTAGTATTCGCGCTTGCTGAAGCCCCATTCCGGTGGAAACCAAGGACGAATCCCTTCAAAATACCAGGCAGCAGCCTTGCCTTCGAAACCACGTAACTGCTCAACGTCGGTGGCATTTTCGGCCCGGCGCAGCATATCCGCCATACCACTTAAAGCGGCATCCAGCACGCTATCGCGTCCGTCGCGGCGCTGCAAAATCACGCGCTGGTTATTGATCTTGCCCACCACAACCTGCCGAGCGATCTCTAACGAGCGTTTTTCATCATCGCACAGGCGCAGTTGCTGGTGGCGCAACTGGGCATGCTTGGAGCCTCGTCGCGCCAGATGCCCTTGGTAACTGCCGTGCGAATTCATGAAGACGACATCCACATCACGCCGCATCAAGAAGGTTGCAGCGGGGGTAGTGATCTGAACATTGCCCATCAAGATGAGTTGTTCCAGGTTCGCCAGCGGGATCGTGAACAATTCCTGCTGTTTTTGGGTCACGCGCAGTTGCTCGCCATCCTTGCGGATGGTAGCACCGTGTTCGCGTACATAGACAACGGCCATCAGTTTTCCCTTTCTATGGGTTTATATCGCTTGCCTTTGAACGCTACGCCTAAAAAGGAAAAGCCCTCCTCAAAATGCACCACGCCACTCTTTTGCATATTCATGCGCAAGCGTAAGTTGCTGAGGCTGCGTTTAGCGACGCGCATGCTCCAATCGGCATCCTGACGACTGCGCGAGAGGATGACGAAATCGTCGGCAAAGCGCACCATCTCGGAGCCCGGCAGCGCGGCGGCGATCATCTGGTCGAAGCGGTGCAGATAGAGGTTTGCCAATTGCGGCGAGATCACGCTCCCCTGCGAAATGCCCGCGCGTTCGCCCTGATGCCGTGCAACGCGAGTGTTCAGCCATAGCTTGATGAGATGCAGCACCAACTCGGAGCGAATCACGCTCTCTGCCTGCGATAACATCAGGTGAATGGGGATGCTATCGAAACATTCGGTGATGTCGGCATCCAGCACCCAGCGCAGGTTGCGGCGGCGCGCATCCACGATCGCGTTAATGGCGTCTTCCACCGAGCGGTTTGGACGAAAGCCATAGCTGCAATCCAGGAAGATATTTTCCAAATGAGGCGTAAGATATTCGTGAACAACCCGCTGAGCCACACGGTCGCGCACGGCCCAAACGGAAATCGGACGGTTCTTGCCCGATGCTTTCTTGACGTAGTAGCGCTGAACGGGGAATGGACGGTAGCTACCCGCCAGGATTTGATCGCGCAAGCGTTGGAGTTGGCGTTCTACATCCTGGGCGAATGCATCGACCGATACGCCATCCGTGCCCGGAGAGTCCCCATTGCGCCGCACCATACGCCAGGCACGGCGCAGCGCATCCGGGGAGTACAACACCTCCGGCGCGGGGGCAGAAGGTGCGCGCGACATTAGACAGCCTTCTTCCAACGCGCCAGGAACCGATCCGGCGCGAATTGATACAGCGCAGCCACGCCCACCAACCAGGTTAATCCCGCGCCAACGGCACTCCAGATCAGCATATTGGCATCGGCCTTGTCCGGCTTAAAGATGCGTTGGGCATGGCGCAAACCCAGGTGAGCCAGCATCAGTGGGTACGTATCGCCTTGGCGATTCTTGTAGCCATACATCTCAGCAATGCGCCTCACCAGACCACGTTGAATGTCAAGCAATTCCTCCAACCGCAGTTCTGCCAGACCATCCACGAACAAGTTACCCGTTTGCATCACCGCGTCCCGAATGTAGTAGCGCACGACATGCGCCCGTAGCGACACGATTTCGCAGGCCAACGCGCGCCCGAGCTGGGGCGCAGCTTCCAGTACCGCAGGCAAAAACTGGTCATGAACAAATGCGCTCTGCACGCTGTTCAGGCATAACACCTTAGCGGCCAATTTCTGCTCGACATCTGCGATCATCACATCCGCTACATCCAGCGCGAGTCGGTCGATCTTGTTGAGAATCAATAGTAGCGCTGTGTCACTGGCCCGAAAGCGCGTGATCCATTGGAAGTCTTCGGCACGCAGCCCCGCCGATGCATCGATCATATAGACGATGAGGTCAAAGTCTTCTGGGTAGAAGCTCAGACCATCGGCCTCATGCGGGTTGTCCGGTAAATCCACCAGCGAAAACACTCCCAGGTTCAAAATGGGCTTATCGCCATATTTACCCGCCAGCACATCCCAGCCCCACAGGCTGTTGTAGAGGGTGCGTTTGCCACAATCCGCTAATCCGACAATGGCGATACGCCCCTGGCTCATCCCCGAGTTGAATGCAAACGGCGTTTCTTCTCGCTGGCCGTTCTTGCTCTCGCGAATATGATCTAGCAAGGACTCTACATCAATTGCATGGAAATCAGTCATCTCGCACCCCCTACGCATTCACGGCAATTGCAATAGTCGCCGCCCAACAGCTCACACTCACCATGAGCGGCATCACGAACCCCAACAACCAACAACTCACATTTGGAACATTGAGCTTTGGCATCGTTTTCTCCTTCAATCCATAGCTCAGATACGGTAGTTATACTGTGCCATGTCGAAGGATAGTTGAGACCCACTATCGTTAGGGTCTCAACCCGAAGGTATTAGGGTTGTCGATAGACTTATAGCGAAAATGCGACAGATGAGGGAGTTATGTCAACTTCTCGAACACCGCCCGAACAACACCCGGCTATGCTAGCCTCCTCGCATCCCCAGTGGAGGTCGTCGCATGCCGCGCGCGCTCATCATCGGAATCGCTTTACTCGTCCTGGCGCTCATCGTCGCCGGGCTTGCCGCCTACCTCCTACACGCAGATAATCCCCCGCCGCCCATCATCGCGGAGGTTAGCCCGACCGCCTCGCCGAGTATCCCGCCGCCGCCTACGCTAACGCCAACCGCATCCGCAACCGTCACACCCAGCAGCACACCCTCCCCGACCGCCACGGCCACCCTCGCCGAGCGGGTCACGCGCGCGACGATTCTCATGCCAGACGTGACGCTACCGCCCAGCCCGACACCCATCCCTGCCGATTTGCGCATCCTGGAGGAGCCGCCCGCGCCCGCCGATAGCCTCCCCAACGCGACGCTGATCCCCGCGCCCTACGAGGATTTCTCCGGCTGGATCACCTTCGAGAGCGATCATCTAGCGGTGAGCTATCCGCGCGGCGACTGGACGCCCATCGGCTCGCAGTCCGCCAGTCGAGGCCAATATCATTACACTGAGCAACGCGACGCCCGCGCGGCCTTCACGTTTACGGGTCAAGCTGTTCGTGTGCGCTATGTGGGGTTCACGAATGGCGGCATCTGGCATGTGCTCCTGAATGGCTTGGTGGTCGATGTCATCGACAGCTACGCGCCAAGTGGGATGTTCACGGCCACGGCTGTCTACATCACCGAGCCGGGGACGCACACCCTCGAATTGCACAACACAGCGAGCGCGAGCGACCTCAGCACGGGCAACATGCTCGCGCTGGATGCCATCGACGTGTATCACTCTGAGCCGGATGTGCATATCAGCACGCTGCCCAGCCCGCAACCGACCGCGACCCTAATCCCCGCCGAGGTCGAGCTAATCGGCGCGCCGCCTTCGCCCCAACCCACCGCCACCGATGTGCCGCTGCAAACCGTCCGCGCCTCGGTGGTCATCGCCTACGACGAAAACGCTAACGGGAGCATCGACGTCGCCGAAGGGGTGCGCGGCATCTCCGTCCGGCTCGTGGAGCGCGGCACAAATCGCGTCGTGGCGCATGCCTTCACGGATACGGGCGGCTTTGTCCAACTCGAAGCGGCCACGAACGCGCCCGTGCAGATCGTCGTCCCCTATTTCGGCGAGACTTGGCCCGTCGGCAACCGCGAGGCCGAGACCTTCACGCTGCTTCTCTCGCCCGGCAACCAACCAGGATTGATCCCATGAACCGATTTTTGAAACACCCTCGCTTCATCTATATTGTGCTAATCGTGGGATTGCTACTCGCCTTCCCCGCGACCGCGTCCGCCCAAGTCCCTGCCCCCGGCGATTGGGTCGATGACCTGACGCAGGACATCGAATTCATGGTCGATGGGCTATGGTACGACGTGCTGCACCTGCTGGCCGCCATCCAATGGTTCCTCATGCCCGTCCTCGTCATCGCCGGGATTATCGTCTAACTCGTGACGGACTTCATCGCCGAGCAAGCCTTCGCGCCGCTCATCGTCAGCAGTCAAGGTCAGTTCGGCGTCGCCGTGACCATGAGCTTCACCATCGCCATGTTCGTGCTCGGCCTGAGTTATATGATCGCGCATTTCATCCGGCTACAGGTGGTCGATTTACGTAGCGCGCTGGTGTGGTACGCCCTGGTCGGCCTCTTCTTCCAACTCGGCCCGGAACTCTACCTCGGTCTGAATGGCCTGCGCGCAGACATCAACAGCTTTTTTTACGCCGGATCGCTGCAAACGATCAGCGCTAGCGGATCGCCCCTCGCGCCGCTGAGCAATAACCTGGCGAACGATGGCACCCCCATGCTGCCGCCCTGCGATAACTTCGGCTGGCTGGGCGGATCGACCACGCCCCAAGCGGGGCAAGGCGTCGATGGCCTCGACATCGCGATGGCCTATCTACTCGCCACTTCGCGCGATGTGCTGGGCCAGCCGCCACCGACCCTCGGCAACTGCACCACCGCCAACCCTGGGACTTATCCGCCCGATCTGCCGTTCGAGTGGTATCACACGGATGGCTATTTTGACCGCACCGTTTCGCCCCCGACATGGGATTTCATCCCCGCCGATGACCGCGAACGGGCGCTCGACATGGCCGCTGCTGCCCAGTATCGCCTGATCGGCGCGTGGCCATTGCTGACACTCGGCCTCTTCGAGAAAATCGTCTTTCTGCTGGTCACGCTCGCGCAGGGTCTCAGCTTCGTGACCTTCGCAGCGGCGGCCATTTTCGCCTTCTTCAAACGCACGGAACCCATCGCGCGCTCGGTGGTTGATTTGTGGATCGAGATCATCATCACCAGTGTGGTCATCGCGCTGGCCCAATCCCTGATCGTGTCGCTAGCCCTGGCCGCCGCCGCGACCCAAAATCCGCTGGCCTCGATTGGCGTCGGGCTGTTGTGTTCCGCACTGATGGCCATCCTGGTCTTGAGCGCCGCTAAACTCGTCTGGAACTCACTGACGCGCATCTTCGGCGCAGTGAGTCAGGCCACCGGCGGCGCGGTCATGACCCCGCAAGAGGCCATCATCGGCGCGACGGTTGGCGGGGTCAGTGCGGCAGCGGCGGTCGCGACCGGCGGCGGGGCGCTCGCATTAACCGGGGCGGCAATGGTCGGAATGGGTGCGGCGGGCATCGGCGGCCCGGCATCCAGCATGGCGGGTAGTCAACTCATGATGGCCGGGCGCATGGCGCGTACCTCCGGCGCACGGCGCATGAATGCCCCCAGCGCGCGACCCCAAACTGCAACATTTTCTGCACCAGCCGCGCCACCGCCCGAACCGATACAGCCGCCGCCATCCGTGGCCATCTCCGCTTATGATCCGCGCGCGGGATCGCCGAATAGCATCGCAGGAGCGCGAACCGCGCGCATCGGTGCCCAATTCACGGCCCTCGAAAACGATAGCCGCCGCGATGAGTCCGTCGCTCAAGCTCGGCTCAATGCGGATAACGTGCGAGACGATGCCGCCATGCGCGACGCCCTCACCGAGCAGCGTCTCGATACATCCGGCCTGGAACGCGCCGGACGCGAACTCAGCGCGGTTGCTCAGACGATGCAAGCCAACGCGCGTCAGGCCCAAATGGATCGCGTCATGGGTCACATGGACGTCGCCGGGCCGTATCAGGTCGGTTCGGTCGTGGCCGATGCGGTCGATATGGAACGGGAATATCGGGCGGGGGCTGGACATCCGATGCTGGCGGGCGCGGGCGAAACCTTCAGCGGGCGCATGGCGCAGGCAGTCGGCGTCCAGCCCGGCGATAACCCCATCACCGATGCCGCGCGCTTTAACGCGGTCGGCGACCAAGCCCTGCGCTTGGGTCTAAACGGCGGCGCGATTATGCAGGTCGTCCAGGAGCAAGCCGCCGCGCCGGATGGCCGATCCGTGCAGCCCGACACTCGCGCGCGCCTGGTCGAAACCGTGCAGTCCAACACCGGCGCGCGCGCCTCCGAGGCCGAGGGGCGCGTCGGCCAATTCCTCAATCTAACCGCCGCTATGCCGACCGAAGTCCGCATCACCGGCAGCATCGACAGGAGCCGCCTCGATGACTGACATGCATATAGAGGAAGTCGCCTACCGCCCGCTCGACGACTGGCGCGAACTCAGCCTGGATGAACTCGATGAAGCCTACGCACT
>DAOTVD010000200.1:0-8922 GCA_034437075.1 Anaerolineae bacterium | reverse complement strand
GAGGGGGAGCTCCGGCAGGCTGACGTGCGTTTGGCGTTCCCAGGCATAAAAATGGGTCGGCTTCAGGTGCAAGCTCACCATGGCGGGCGCGCTCTGGCGCAGGAGTGTCCACATCAGGGCGTGTAGGTCGCGCGTGCCCACGCGGAAGGGCGCCACGGCATAGATGCCGTCTTGCTCGGGCGTGCTCTCGCGGCGGACAATCTGGCTGATGTCGTCGCTTTGGAAGGGCATCAGCAAGCTATCCAGTTCGGCCTCGTCTACCACGGGCTCGAAGACGTAGATATTATCCTGCGAAAGCGGCAAACTAGGCAGTAAATCCCGATAGACGCGCCGCGCGCGGCGTTGGGCGACTTCGGCATCGCCATCCGTGACGCGCACCAGCAAGGCGACGCGGATCGTGCCGCGTTCGGGGATTTCGGGGTAGGGCCAGCCGATGAAGCGCAACGCGAAGACGACATCGTGCATCACGTCGCGAAAGTTGCCCAGGCTTTGGATGAATTCGAAGCTGGCCGACAGCACCGCATTCATGGCCTCTGGGCTGTGCAGCGCGCTGACTTCGCGCACGGCCACCGCAAACAGCGCGTGATGGCTGGGCGGCCCCGCTGTGGCAATTACGGAATCTTGCGCGAGCGTCACGTCGGCGGGCTTCACCCGGATGTAGGGCATGGCCGCGCGGCGGCGCTCGATGCGTTCGTATAGCTGCGCGGTTTCGTCATCTTGGGTGCTGACGCGGCCCAGCATCTTTTGCGCGCCGTCCAGGTCCCAGCGTTGTTCTAGCAAAACTGCGATATTTTTGATGGCGCGGTCGCGCAGGGTGATGTCGTCGGCGTATTCCAACACATGATGAAAGTCATCCAGGGCGGGCGCGTCTTGTTGGAGTTGCAAATGGGCCTCGCCGCGAATCAAGTACAGTTCGGGCAAGCGTGGCATCAGTTCGATGACGGTGGTCATCAGGCGCGCGGCTTCTTCGGGGCGGCTAGCGCGCAGGGCCTTTTGGGCGGGTTCGCGCTGGGCCTGCACATAGGTCGTGATGGTGTTGTCCATCTGCGCGGCGAACTGCGTCACGGACTTGCGCGCGGGGTTATCCGCAAAGGCCAGCGGGAATAATTTTTGCAAAGCCAGGTAGTGGCCGCCCTTCAGCAACATGCGGCACAATTTCAGCCGCCGTTGGGGGGGGATGTCGGCCCAGCCTTCCGGCATTTGGCGATTCATTTGCGTGATGAAATAGAGCAGGCTATCGTCCACCACACCCCGGTCGATGGCCGCGTTCAGGCGCTCTTGGCGCGTGTGGCCGCTTTGGGGTTGGGTGATGTTGTGGCGCGTCATACGAATGTTGAGATGCCCTTTGTGGTTGGGCGGCAAGGCGGCCTCGGCGTCGTCCAGGTGCGGCAAGGCGGCCTCGATGTCATCCTGATGCAAGGCCAGTTCGGCGCGCGCGACATAGGCGGCGGCGGGCATGTCCGCCAGGGTCAGGTCATACGCATCGGCCCACAGATCGCCCACGCGCAGGGCCGCCCCGCAGATGGGGCAATGGGTGTGGATACGCTGCGGGGCCTTGAACGTGAAATCGAACAGGGGCGAGCGCTTGCGGCATTGCGGGCAGGGCGCTTGCTGTTTGTCCAGTTGTGCGGCCAGGCGGCTCAGCGCCTCGGTGTCTAGATCGGGCGGTGCGTCGCTGGCCCCGCCGGCGCGGCCTAATTCTATGGCGGCCTTGTCGAGCCGCTCGTTTTGGCGATGTTTTTCGGCCAACAACAGGCGCAAAGCCGGATGGCGCGGCAAGACCTTGCGCGCCAGGTTCAGCAGGCGGCTGGCCTCGCGCGGCTTGTGCAGGCGTAAGAGCGTGGCGGCCATGTCCAGCGCATGGTCGACCATCAACTGGCGCAAGTCGTGCAGCGCGGGGTCGGCCTGCTCCGGCCAATAGGCGATGAATCCGGCGGGCACGCGGTTCCAGGCTTTGCAATAGCGCGCCAGCGCGGCGAACGCATCCTGGTATAAGCCATCTTCGGCTTCGGCATAGCGCAAGGCGCCCTCCAGATAGGCGACGACGCTTTCGTGCCAGCGTTGCAGGCTGCTCTCGCGCAGGCGTTCGCGGCGGAACAACCCCGCGAAGAAGCTATCGCGGTTTTCGCCCTCGGCGGCTTCGGGAAAGGTGCTTAGTAGTGCGTGGCCCGCCGCGAAATATAAGCCGGGGTCTTCAGGTTGCAGGGCGATAGCATCCTCAAAGGCGGCGATGGCATCATCCAGGTTTTTTTGCCCGGCGTATTCGCGGCCATTTTTCATACTTTTGCGCACCAGGCGCTCGCGTTGGCGGCGGAGTTTGTCGGCCCAGGTGTGCAGGTCGTCGTCGTCGTCAAAATGTTGGGCTAACGTGCGGGTCACAAAGGGGTAGGCGGCGCTGACCTTCTGCGCTAGGCAGATTTCGACCTTCAGCAGTTGCGCGACGCGGTCGTCTGGGTAGTGGGCCAGAAAGGTATTTATCAAGCGCAGGGTGTCGCGCTGATTTTGCCGATGGTGCGTGCGAATTTCTTCCAGCGTCAACAGAGGGGTATCTTCAAAACCTTGCTGTGCCATGCTCAACTCGCTCACTTATGGTTGTTAGACCTATGATAACATTTCTTGGTGTCTGTGTAATGTCCGGTTTTGCGCGGGCCGAGGACAGCCCGTTGCACGGACGTTGCAAGAACGTTGCAGCGTAACTACTCAGCCCTCACCCCAACCCCTCTCCCAAACGGGCTTTCAGCCCTGGGAGAGGGGCAAAAAGTGTCGGTTTCGGGTCGTTTTCCCCCGCTACCAGCCGCAAAGCGGCGTTTGGGAGAGGGGGATTAAGGGGGTGAGGGGGAAGAATTGGCATAGCCTGAGCAGTTACCAGTTAGAACAATTAACGCGCGCAGGGCATCCGCTGGGGTGCCCTGTTGTGCTATATGGCCACTTCAATATGGGCCAACGGGGCGTGGTGCTTGGTGTTTGATGTCTTTTAATATGAAGTGTCTCAAAGACAAACCCCCGCAACAGATAGACAGTATTTAGGAGAACACGCATATGAAACAGCCCCGCTATATGATGATCGTCGCCTTGGTGATTGCCCTGAGTATGCTCATGGCCGCCTGTGGCGAAGATGAAGACGATAATGGCGATGATAATGGGGATAACGGCGGACTGGGCGAATCGTTTAGCTTCACGCCCGAAGGCAACGGCCTAACGATCAGCTTCGACTATCCCGAAGATTGGTTCGCCGCCCAAGCCCCCGATGGCAGCGTCGCGGTGGCCAATAGCCAAGATGCGCTTAACCTGGTGGGCCAACAAGCCGTGACCACCGATGATCTGCCCGAGAATGCTATCGCGATTCAGGTGGCGGCCTTGCCTGGTGCGGGGGCCCCTGGCGAAGGCGCCCCCGGTGAATTGATCGGCTTCTTGGGTGAAGCTGGCGCAGGCCCGCCCGGCTTCGAACTAAGCTTTGGCGAACCCAGCGAAGCGGCCATGTCCGGCGCGGATGACGCCGCTAGTGCGGATGTCTCCGGCGGGCTGGATGGCGAGATCGTCATCGGCCAATATGGCGAGAACTACGTGCTGGTGCTGGCCATCAGCAATAGCTATGGCGATTTTGAAGGCACCGTGGATGAAATGCTGGACACGTTCGAGGTAGAAGACGTCGCGAGCGAATAATCCGCCTACTACCTAACCTATAGTCGCGCGTAGGGTAACGGCGACGACTCAAGGGGGTCGGCGTAGCCGACTGTAGCCAGCGAAGCTGGCCCTGCGTCGCGCCTGGCCCAACTAGCAAGGGGCTTAAGCCCCTTGTTTGGCATATATGGCGCGGTTAGATGAGCAGATACAATTTGAGGCCATCGCCCTGATGAGGCGCGGCCTTGCCAGGGTGCCGCGCGATGTTCATAATCAAACGACTGCCCGTTCATTTGCCACCCCACGCGGGGTGGTAATCATTTAAGGACAGATTGTATGCGTTCTTCTATGCTCAGGATGCCGCCTACGCCTTGGCATCGTTCTAAAACGATTGGCTATTATGCTGCTTTCGTGGGCCTGGGGATGGCCTCGGCGGTCTTAGGGCCAACCCTGCCGGGTTTGGCGGCTCAGGTCGGCGTCACGATAGGGCAAATCGGGCTACTGTTTACGGTCAATGCGCTGGGGTATATCGTCGGCACGCTGGCCATGGGCCGCTTATACGACCAGATGCGCGGCCATACGTTGATGGCTTTGACCCTGGCGGGGATGGGGTTCGCGTTGTTGGCCGTGCCGTTTATCCCGTGGTTGGCCTTGCTGGTGGTGGTCGTCTTTATGTGGGGCCTGACGGACGCGGGCGTGGATGTCGGCGGCAATACCTTGATCCTATGGCAGCATGGCGACCGCGTAGAGCCGTTTATGAATGGGCTGCATTTTGCCTTCGGCGCGGGGGCGTTCCTTTCGCCCCTGATTATCGCGCAGGTGCTCGTTTGGACGGATGACATCACCGGGGCCTATGCCGCGCTGGCGCTGGTCTTCTGGGGCTGTATGCTGTGGCTGGGGCGGCTGCCAAGCCCGACCCCGCGCGACCCCGACGATGAAGCCGCCACCGCTGGCCGCCCCGCGCCGGATGTGCCCCTGGTGTTTCTGTTGGCGCTCTTGCTGGCGCTGTACGTCGGCGCGGAGGTCGGCATGGGCGGCTGGATTTTCACCTATGCGGTGCAGGGCGATTTGCTCAACGAGCGCGACGCGGCCTATTTAACCTCAGCATTTTGGGGCGCGCTGACGCTGGGGCGCTTGCTCTCCATCCCCGTGACGGCCCGCGTGCGGCCTTGGGTCATCCTGTTGGTCGATTTAATCGGCATTTTGCTGGGGCTGCTGTGGCTGGGCCTGGTGCGCGAAACCTGGGCGGTGTGGCTGGGCGTCATCCTGGTGGGTTTTTCGATGGCGACTTTGTTCCCAACGGTTTTGAACTTTGCCGAAAAGCGGATGCGCGTTACGGGCCGCGTGACGAGTTACTTTTTCTTTGGCGCGGGGGTGGGCGGCATGCTGTTGCCCTCGCTGATCGGCTTGCTCATCGAGCGCTTTGGCGTGGATACCATGATGTGGGCCTTGGGGGCCAATATGCTGCTGGGGATGGTGGTCTTCGGGGCGGCGATGTACCGCGCGGCGCGCCTGGCGCCCGCCGCCTAGAGTCAATTCGGCGTTGCGTTTCGGGCCATTTTAGGCTAACATATCGCGCTGTTCTAAATCCTTCCGCCCCGACATGAACGGGGCATATCCCGAGGAAAGGAGATACCTCATGGAAACTCGTGATTACGAGTTAATTTTCATCATGCCGCCCACCCTGGCCGAAGATGAAATCAGCGAAGTCGAAGAAACCGTTACCGGGTGGATTAGCTCTCACGAGGGCGAAATCACCAAGAATAGCCACTGGGGCCGGCGCCGCCTAGCGTATCCCATCCAGAACTACAAAGAAGGGTACTATATCCTCTTTGAGATGAAGACCAACCCCGACAGCATCAAAGACATCGAACGCCGTATTCGCCTTTACGATCCGATCATCCGGCATCTGGTCGTGCGCATCGATCACTAGCGGGCGAGAAGGCGAGGGGACCGTGTTGAGTCGTGGCTTGAATAAAGTAACCATCATCGGGCGATTAGAACGCGCGCCGGAAATGCGCTTTACGCCCAATGGCCGAGCCGTGACCAGTTTCAGCGTGGCCACCGTCCATAGTTGGCTCTCCTCCGAAGGGGTGGTGCACGAGGAAACCGAATGGTTTAACGTTGTGGCCTGGGCCGAACTAGCGCGCAGTTGCCATGCCGAGCTCGACCGAGGCAGCCCCGTGTATGTAGAAGGCCGGCTCAAAACCCGCAGTTGGGAAGACGACGACGGCAAACGTTACTTTCGAACCGAAATCGTCGCGCAAAGAGTCCTGGCCCTGGATGCACTCCAACCGGGCGATGGGGCAAACCTGCCCGACGATGATTACGACTTTTAAGTGCAAAGCAATCTATCAACCCTAGAGAAAGACCTATGTCAGACCAAGCTAATCTGGACTTCAATAACGACGATAATGGCGACCGGGGCAACCGGGGCGACCGGGGCGACCGAGGTGAACGCGGTGGCGGTCGGCGCGGCGGCGGTAGTAGCCGCCGGGGTAGCAGCAGCCGCCGAGGATTCGTCTCGCGCGGGGGGAATCGTAATTGCCCCTTCTTACGCGATGGCAAATGCGATATTGACTATAAAGATGCCGACACCCTGCGCCGCTATGTGACCGAAGAAGGCAAAATCCGCCCGCGTCGCCAGACCAACGTATGCAGCAAATGCCAACGCGAACTGGCCATCGCCATCAAGCGCGCCCGGCACCTGGCCTTGCTGCCGTATTCTGGCCAACTCAACTACCGCGATTAGTTCACGCCAGCAGAGGATTGACTTATGGCGAAACGCCAGACCACCGGCGGCCCGAGCAAGCGCCGCCCCAGCCAAGATAACCTGCTACGCCGCGATACATACATCTCGCGCGCCGAACGCGACCGGCGGCTCCAGCGCATAGCCACGATCACCATCGGGGTGATCGCTATTTTCATCACGCTGCTTGTTATCGGCGCGCTGATTTACGATGCGTTTTTCGTGCCCGACCAAGAACTCACGACGGTGAATGGCGAAGACGTCACCGTGGCCGAATTTCGTGACCGCATCCAGTACGAGCGCTTTCGCCTGGCCGAGCAAATCCGCACCTTTTACAACAGCGCGCGCGAAGAAGGCGGCCTGAGCGCAGAAGAAGCCCGCAACCAGACCTTCGCGGTCTTCAGCGGCAACCAGGAAACGGGCCAGCCCGGCACTATCGACCTGCTCATCAATGAGGAATTCCTGGCGCAAGAAATTCTGACCACCATGGAGCAAGAGCGGGTGCTAGATCAATTCGCCGAAGCGCAGGGTATTGAGGTGGACGAAGAAACCATCGACGCCGAAGTGGCCGAACTCATGTCCAACTTCACGGGCGCGGTAGCCGCCGAAACGCCCACGGCCACCCCCAGCCCTAGCCCGACGCTCACGCGCACGCCCATCGTCAGCCCCACGCCCAGCAGCACACCCACCGAAACGCCCGCGCCCAGCGAGACACCCCTGCCCACCGTGGAAGGTTGCGCCGAGGATGACGACGACTGCGCCACCACAACGCCCGTGCCCACCAACACCATCACGCCCACGCCCACCGAAACCCAGACGCCTACCGCCACATCCACCGATTTGCCAATTGAGCAACAACGGGCCACCATCAGCGCCTTCGAAGAAGAATTCTTCGAGGAAAGCACCGACATCAGCGGCTTGAATGAAGACGCCGTGCGCCAGACCTTCTACTATCGCGCGCTGACCGACGCCGTGCGCGACTTCCTGACCAGCGACCCCGAACAATTCCCCGAATACTACGTCCCGCCGGATGATATTCGTGTGGATGCGCGGCATATATTGGTCGGCTTCCCCGAAGATGCCCCGCCGCCGCCGGACGACGAAGAAAACGAATTCTTCCAAGAAGCCCAGCGCATCGCAGAAGCCTTGCGCGCCGGGGAACCCTTCGCGCCGCTGGCGCTGGCGCAGTCCGACGACACGACCAGCGCCCAACAGGGCGGCGCGCTCGGCTGGGCCAGCACTAGCCAATATGACGAAGCCTTTGCCGAAGCCACCGAGACCTTGCCCATCGGGGCCATCAGCGACCCCGTGCGCTCGCAGTTCGGCTATCACATCATTCAGGTGATGGGCCGCGAGCAAGAGCCGCTCACCCAGAGCCAACTGAACCAACGCCGCCAGACCGAATACAACGAATGGCTGAGTGAACGCACCATCACTGCTGACATCGAACGCCGCGAAGGTTGGCAAGATTTCATCCCAGCCAGCCCGGATTACAACGACCTGCTGGCCGACATCTTGCCCGAATTCCGCAACGGCACATTCGACCTGGACGAGGACGAGTAAGGCGGTGTGCGCTGTTGCTGCTCGCCTGAAAATGGCAGCATCAAATTTTGTAGGGGCAAGGCTGTGCTTGCATCCCGCTTGCGGGGCCTTGCCCGAAAACAATAGCCATAATGTGGTGGGCGAGGCCAGCCTCGCCCCTACGGTTTGTTTTATGTGCCTTCACTAACTGAAGACTCATGGAAACCGCCGAATATCATACCCTGTATAACCTGGAAACCGACTATTGGTGGTTTCGTAATCTGCACGACATCATCCTGGATGCGCTGGCGACCTCAGTAGCGCCAGGCGCGCGGGTGCTGGATGCTGGCTGCGGGACAGGCGGGCTGCTGGGGCGGTTGGCCGCGCGCGGTTACGCGGCGGTGGGCTTCGATCTCTCGGCGGATGCGGCGCGCTTCTGGCCCCGGCGCGGTGTGGTTGGCACGGCCTGTTTGGGGTCGATCAACGAAATTCCCTTTGCCGATAACCGCTTCGCCGCGACAGTCAGCGTCGATATTCTGGAAGTCGATGGCGTGGACGATGCGCGCGCCTATGGCGAACTCGTCCGCGTGACGCAACCCGGCGGGCTGGTCGTGCTCGTGATTCCGGCCTATCGGTGGATGATGACGGCGGGTCATCATCAGGCGGTGCATGCGGTGCGCCGTTACAATCGTGGGACGGCGCGCGCTCTGGCGGCAGGCCAACCCGTGCGCGTGGATCGCCTGACGCATGCCTTCGCGGCGCTCTTTCCGATCATTGGCGGGGTGCGCTTGGCGCATCGCCTGCGCGAGCGGCGCGGGGCTGTGCCGGTTAAATCCGAATTACAAGCCTTGCCCGCGCCCGTCAATAGTTTGCTGTATGGCCTCACGAACCTAGAACGGCACGCCCTGCGCCGCCTGGATATGCCTTTCGGCTCGTCCTTGGTGATGATCGCGCGCAAACTCGACGCTTAGGCTTTTCCAGAAAAATAATTACCCCTCCCCAGCCCCTCCCCGAATTCGGGGGGAGAACTT
>DAOTVD010000199.1:0-5102 GCA_034437075.1 Anaerolineae bacterium | reverse complement strand
CGCGGCGAGTCCATTTTGATGCTCGAAGGGCTGAAAACCCCAGATTATCTCTCGCCGGAAGAACTGCAAACCTTTGGAGCCGTGCAACTGTTCATCCAGAGTGCCCAACGCGCGAACCCGAATTTTCAACTTACCAATGATAATCGCGATGCGGTGGTGGCGATTTGCCAGCGGGTTTATGGTGTCCCTCTCGGGATTGAACTGGCAGCGGGCTGGGTGGAGGTGTTGTCTGTTGAGGAGATTCTGGCTGAAGTCGAAGCCAGCCTAGATTTTTTGGAAACGGATATGCGCGATGTCCCCGAACGGCATCGTAGCATCCGCGCGGTGTTTGACTATTCTTGGCACTTGCTGAGCGACGCCGAGCGCGCGACCTTTGCGCGGCTGTCCGTCTTTCGGGGTGGCTTTACACGCGAAGCGGCCAAGGAAATCGCGGATGCGAATTTGCGCGCCCTGACCGGTTTGGCCAATAAATCGTTGGTGCGCAGGTTGCCCAGCGGGCGCTATGAAATCCACGAACTTTTGCGCCAGTATGCTGCTAGCGCATTGGACGCCCAACCCGATATTCGGGATGAGACGCTAGCGCGACATTGTCAATATTATATGGTGTTGCTGGATGATGAAGAGCGTTTTTTCAGCGACGAAGCCCCCGCGACCATGGCCATAATTGATATGGAACTGGACAACGTGCGCTGTGCAGTAGAATGGGCAACCCGTCATAAGCGTGGCGATTTGTTGGAAAAAGTGCAGTATACGCTCTATATGTACAAAGAAATCCGCAGTTTTTACGATGAAGCGCAAGCGATTTATGCTCACATAGGCGATGCTTTTGCAGATGATCCGGCCTACATCGCGCTGTATATTGTTGCGCGCACCAATGAAGCCATGGCGCGCTTGCGTATGGGGCAGTTCCAAGAGGCGCGTGACCGTTTGCTAGAGGCTGTGGCGCTGTGCAACCAGCCCGAACGGCAAGTTGCCCGAAGTTGGGCGATGAATTGGCTCGCTTATGCTGAAATTGCCCTGGGTGATTATGACAAAGCTGAAGCCTATGCGCGCGAGGCTTATGAATTGCAAAATACACCCGCAACGCCGAACTGGATGCGCGGTTCAGTTATGAGTAATCTGAGCTATATCTTGTTTTTGCGCGGCGAATTGGAAGCCGCGCGCGACATGAGCGCCCAAGCTGTGGCTATGTCGATGCAACGTAACCATCCGTTCACGATTGCGTACTTACGCAACAACCATGGCGAAATCCTGCGCAGTTTAGGGGATGTGCGGGCCGCGCGAGCTTTGTTCGAAGAAAGTTATGCCATGTTCGAACAGATCAATTACCGTCGGGGGATGGCATTCGTAGCGAACAATCTTGGCGGGTTATTGCAAACCATGGGGCGCTATGACGAAGCCCGAAAGCTCTACAATCGCAGCTATCGCTTGCATACCGAAGTGGGTGACCGCATCGGGATTGGTCATTCACTGAGTGCGCTGGGGTCGATTGCCCTATTTACGGGTGATCCCAGCACCGCTGAAGGCTATTTTTCTAAGAGCTTGGCCCTACGACGAGAACTAAACGACCTGCGTGGGATTGGGGACTCACTCGAAGACCTGGGGCGGACCAAGTTTTATTTGCAAGAATATGATGACGCTGACGTTTTGCTAGAGCAAGCTCTGGTCGTGCGCCGCCAGATGGGCGATCCTCAGCGTGAAGTTTCCGTCTTAACCAGCTTGGGCGAAAACGCCATGTATCGCGAAGATTACCAAGCGGCGCGAGATTACCTGCAAACTGCACTTGAGCGCACCACAGCGCCCGATAGTTTGTTAGAGGCTGGATTCATCCAGGCTAATTTGACCACGATTGACTTGCAAGAAGGTCAACTGGACAACATCGAAACGACGATGCAAGGCTTGGTCGAAATGGTCAGGCGTACTAATCTTGAATGGCCGTTAGTCTGGCATGATGCGCTCATGGGCTTTTACTGGTTGGATAAAGGGGATATTGCCAAAGCGGAGGAGAGTATTTTTCATGGTGTGGAAAGCCTAGAACATATTCGGCATCCGAGGATGGTAGGTTTTGTGGTGAGCGCAATGGCCGGGCTATTGATCGCGCGAGAGGATTATGAGGCGGCGTTGCCGCTTCTCTTGCCGTTGGTGCGCTCGCAGGGGGTTATAACGTATTCGATTGCGGCTGTGCGCGCGCGGCATCTCTTCGCCCAAGTGCAAGCGCAACGGCCCGATCTCCTGCCCCCTGCCGCTGATGACGTTCAGCCCGATCTCAGTGCGCTGGCGCACGCCGCCCAACAACATTACAACCGGCTTTATAGGACTAATAGCGCATGATGACCCGAGATGAACAACGACAACTCTTACAGACGGCGCGCGTAATTGCTATGGTCGGGCATTCGGATAAGCCCAACCGCATAAGTTATCAGATTGCGCAAAAGCTACGCGGCTGGGGTTACACCGTCCATCCGGTGAATCCGCTTGTGCGCACGATTGATGGCCATGTGAGTTACCCCGCGCTCGCAGATGTGCCCGGTTCTATCGACATCGTGAGTGTCTTTCGTGCGGCTGAGCATTTACCGGCGGTGGTGCAAGATGCGATTGCGCGCGATGCGGGGGCTGTATGGGCGCAGTTGGGCGTCACCCATCCCGAAGCCGCCCGCTGGGCCGAGGCTGCTCAGCTTCCGATTGTGATGGATCGCTGTATCAAAGTTGCCTATCAGGAGCTACTGTAAAATCCAGGAGGCATTCGTTATACTTGCGCTGACCAAGGAGCAACGAGCAACGTTATGGCACAATCATTAGTTGGCAGAAAACTGGGCGACCGCTACGAGATCCGCCGTCTTATTGGCGAAGGTGGGATGGCAGAAGTTTATGAAGCGTACCATCCGAAGCTCGATCGGATTGTGGCGGCAAAGTTGATGCACCGA
This sequence comes from Anaerolineae bacterium, assembly GCA_034437075.1. Taxonomy (GTDB): domain Bacteria; phylum Chloroflexota; class Anaerolineae; order Aggregatilineales; family J027; genus DAOTVD01. The sequence goes on along the minus strand of DAOTVD010000199.1, from coordinate 2,178 downwards.
CACCTCTCGCGAGATGAGCAATTTCAAGCGCGTTTTGAGCGCGAAGCCCAAGCCATTGCCCGGCTCAAGCATCCGCATATTATCCAGGTGTATGACTTCGATCTGGATAGCGAGCTATCGCAGTATTTCATGATTATCGAATATGTTGACGGCCCAACCCTAGGTGGCGTCATGCGTCAGGCTAGCGCGCCTGTGCCCTTGGCAGAAACGGTGCGGATTATTGGCGATGTGGCCCGTGCGTTGGGGTATGCCCATCAAGAAGGGATGCAGCACCGCGACATCAAGCCAGCGAACATCATGCTAGACAAAGGCGAGCGCACGGTGCTGACGGATTTTGGGATTGCCAAACTCTTGCGTGAAGGGGGCAGTCAGTTAACCGCGAGTGGCGCGATGGTGGGCACACCCGCGTATATGTCGCCCGAGCAAGCGAGCGGCTACCCCGGTGATTATCGCTCGGACATCTATTCGTTGGGCATTGTCTTTTACCAGATGGCCACGGGCAAATTACCGTATGAGGGTGACTCACCGATTTCGACGATTCTAAAGCATCTCAAAGAGGTGCCGCCTGCGCCAACCGCTGTTAACCCGGCGTTGCCTGTTGGCATCGAATCAATTATCTTGCGTTGTATGGCCAAAGACCCGGATGATCGTTACCATTCCATGGATGATCTACTCGCCCACCTGGAAAATCTGGATGCAGCGGCAGCCGTGGTAGGCCGTAGCCGGACGCTGATCGCTAAGATTCCCTCGGAAGATGTTTTTCAAACGGGGATTGATTCTACGCCCACGCCCGCTGACTTTCGCACGGCGTCGCCGCTAACGGCTACGGGTACGCACTTCACGGATACGCTGGCCACCGCCCCAAGCCGCACGAGCCTACTCATCGGGGCAGGGGCAGTGGCCATCATTGCGCTGCTGGCTCTGGGCGCTTTTTTGTTTAGTACCGCTGGGAGTAATGATACGCCTGCGATCGAGCAAACCAACGCTTGTGTTGTCCGGCTGGAAGATGAAATTTTCGCACGTGCCGAGCCGAATGCGCAACAAGTAGCCAATATTGCGTTTGGCGATGGCGAAGCGGTGGAAGTCGTCGGTGAAACGAGCGGCTATTGGCTCATTCAGTCTGATACTTCGCAGGGGTGGGTTGCCTCCGATGTATTGGATGTACCGGATAGCTGCGATGTGGAGTGAGGCGGTTGCGCGCAACCGCCTCTGAGGGGTGTTCTGGTTCGCGGTTAGTAGGTTCGGGATAGCGTGTACGCGGCCAAGCTGCTTAGCATATCGCGCGGATGGCTTGCGGGCAGTTTGTTGAGCATCTGTGTTGCATCGTGGACATAGTCTCGCGCGGTTTGCAAGGCTTGCTCCACAACACCGCTGTCACGCATGGCAACCAATAAATGATTGATGGCCTGTTCATCCTCATTAGAGAGATGTTCCAGTAAGGCAGTTTCGGTGATATGCCCCTCCCGGACGAAATAAATAGCGGGTAAGGTAATCACTCCGTTTCGCATATCGCTGCCTGCTGGTTTGCCCAATTGGTGGCTTGTCGCCACGAAATCAAGCGCATCATCCACAATCTGGAAAGCCATGCCGAGTTGCCGGCCAAATCGCGCGACCGTTTGCAAGGTTTCCTCTGGTGTCGTGGCCACAACCCCAGCCGCCAAACTGGCCGCTTCAAACAGAGAGGCTGTTTTGCCGTAAATACGCTCTTCATACTGAACCTGGGTTGGCACTTTGTAGCGCATTTGCGCCTGTAAAATCTCCCCCTGGCAAATGCTGACCAGTGTATCGGAGAAGATTTGCACCACGCGCACGCTCTCGGCCTGGGCGGCCAGCGCGGCGGCTTTGGAGAATAGGAAATCGCCGGTGAGCACCGTAATCCCCAGGGGAAGCTGGCTGTGCAGGGTCGGGGCGCCTCGGCGTTCGGGCGCGCCGTCGATCAGATCATCGTGCACCAGGGTGGCGGTGTGTAGCAGTTCGATAGAAGCCGCAACCGAGCGTAGCGGCGCTTGGGGGGCTTTGAGCAATTGCCCGGTTAAGAGCGCCAGGATGGGCCGCATGCGCTTACCCCCCGCGCGGATAATTTGCTCTACGGCGCGGTCTAGATGTTTATGGTTCATGACGGCGGCATCGCGGATGATCTGCTCTACCTGCGCGAGTTCATCTTGAACACTTTCGTAC
>DAOTVD010000198.1:0-5105 GCA_034437075.1 Anaerolineae bacterium | reverse complement strand
GCCCTAGCCGCGCGGTATGATGCCGCGTTAGCGCAGATGCCCGCGCTCACCCTCCCCACAGTGCGCGAGGGCGTCGCACATGCCTATCATTTGTATCCGGTGCTGTTGAATATGGAAATGTTACGGGTGGATCGGCGCCAGGTATTCGAGGCGCTGCGTGCGGAAGGCATCGGCGTGAATGTGCATTATATCCCGGTGTATTGGCATCCGTACTACGTAGCACAAGGCTACGAACGCGGCGCGTGCCCGGTGGCCGAAGATGCGTATATGCGCTTGCTATCGTTGCCCATCTTCCCGGATATGACCGAGGCTGACCAGGATGATGTCTTGGCCGCGCTGGAAAAAGTGCTGGCGGCCTACCGACGTTAGTTCTCGATGATTTTATCGTCGATCAATTGCTGGCGCACACGCTGGCCGCGCGTATCAAAGGCGAAATAGGGCGCATGTAGCGGGAACTCCATGTCTTGCATGGCGCGCCCGGCGCGGTTTTTCTCTATGGTGAAGACCACCCATTCGCGCCATTGCTTGGCCTCGTAGGGGTTAAAGGTCACGACATCCTTAGCCAGGATTGAGTATTTATTGTTCATGATGATGGCGATATCGCATTCGTAATCTAGCGCAGAACTCCCGCGCATATGATAGAGATGAATGCGATTAGATTGCAAGCCATCGCGGTCGGCAGCCACAATCGAGAGTACCGGCACGCCTAGCGCCAGGGCCATATCCTTCAGCCCTTCCACCACAATGGTAACTTTTTCGGCTTCGTCGGCTGCTTTTTCGGGGTGGATGGCTACTTTTTGCAGATAATCGACAAAAACGGTCACGTTGCCGCCTGTGGCATCGACCAAGCGCGCGGTCATTTCGCGGATGGCGCGCAGGGTGGTGACGGCAGGGCTGGCCTTTACGAGGATCAGGCGATTGGCATAACGCCCCATACGCGCTAGCGCGTTGGTGGTGCGGTCATTTTCGCGCAAGATGGTCTGTAATGAGGCTTCATTCGCGCCAGAAATCGTCGAGCGCGCCCGTTCCGAAATAATAATGTCGTATAGGTCTTTGAGCCGGAAGCCCTTGTCGAGCGCGACCTCGGGCGGATTGATGCTTTCTAGGCACAGCAAGCGATTCATCAGATGGGCTTCGGTGTGCTCATACGAGAGATAGAAGGCATAATGATCGGGACGCGAGGCGATATTGCGCGCCATCTGCAACGCCGCGATGGTCTTGCCGACGCCTTGCGCACCGCCCAGCAAGATAAGCTCGGTTTTGCGCAATCCGCCCCCGATAAGGCCATCCAGCGGATCAAAACCCGTGGGGATGGGCACAAACTCGGTTAAGTCGCCGCTGACGACCATCTCGTTCGCTTCGCTCATCACCTGGGCCAGCGTGCGTGGCATGTGCGCGGCGGCACTATTGCGTTTGCGTGGGGAGGCGGGGCTCTGCGGCGGCGTGTTGGGGTTGGACGATGATGCGTCTGGCGTGTCATCAAAAAAGCGTCGCGTGGCCATAGTTTCCTCGTGTGTTACACTGCCCGTCGTTAGCGATCCAGAGATTGGTTTTAGTATCCGGAATCTGATAGCCTCAGTATAACAGCTTTGACACCGGAAATTAGTCCGTATTATACCTTAAACTGGGGGCCAGGGATAATTCGGCCCATAACCTGGCTCGGGAAACAATCCAGACGCTAATAATTTATCGACACGCCCGCGCAGCGCATCCAGTTCGCGGGGCGAGAGCAACTTACCCAGGGTCTGGGTTTGTGGGCTTTGTTCGTCCGTAATCATCTGGCACAGGCGGTCGATGTCGGTGCGCATGGCTGGCGCAATGGGCATGCCTGCGAAATCCCAAATGACTGTGCGCAATTTTGAGGCGACATGAAAACAGATACCGTGGTCAATCCCCCAGAGTTTGCCATTTTCATCTAGCAGGCAATGTCCGCCTTTGCGGTCGGCATTGTTCGTAATGTAGTCAAACGCGGCCATCTGACGCAGTTGGTCGGCGAAGCCCTCATCCAAATCAAAATAGGTAATATTGGGGTTGTGCTCCACGAATAGTTGCAGGCTGCCCAGGCCGCGCGGCCCATCGCGCAAGAGCGTGGGGGGTACGATATGCCAACCCAGATAATCGGAGACTAAAAAGGCCGCCCGTTCACGGTAGCAGAGTGTGCCATCCGGGAAATCCCACAGGGGGCGTTCGCCGCGTTGCGGTTTGTAGATGGCGTGGGTAATACATTCGTCATCGCTGACGGTGACCAACACAGTATGGTTACTACTCCAGCGCACGCGGCCATGTTCTTCCACCACGCGCCCACGTTCGAGCAATTGCACGAATCGCTCGCGTGGTGCATCGCCCCCCACTTGCTGAATATGCTTGGGTGCTGCGGGTGGTAGTGTCATTTAAGTCCAGTAGTAAATGATCCGTCCGTTCTGTTTGGGGTCGGCGCGGCCTTTTTCCACAACCCGCGCAGCGTGCAGGCTCAGGGCGCGATACTGTTCGCGCGTGCCCCACAAGCGCACGATATTTGGCTGAGGCGCCAGCGCGGGGTCATCTTCTTCGCCAAAGATGAGTTCCTGAGCTACTAGGACGACCATATTGCGCACGTCATCGAACCCCAGGCCAATTTGCGCCACGCGAAACAAGGGGTCTACGGGGTCGCGCAGGTTCATATCCCACATCGATAAGTTGACGTTCGGTTCGCTGCCGTCTGGATGGCGTTCTTTCAGGTCATCCAACAACTCGGTGATGGCTTCTGCCAATAGGCGGGTTTGTTCTTTTTCTAGCGTCAGCGTGACCAAGCGATCATCTTGGCCGGCCTGAATGTGAAAGGTGCGCTTGCCTTTGGGCCCGACCGTGCCAGCGGTCAAAAAATCAATCTGATCGAGTTCAATTTCTGTGCCAGGTGCCATAGGGGATCTTTTACCTTATCCGACCCTTAATCTTTTTGTTCTGGCGGGTTATGGCTGGTATCGTTCACGCCCGCGATAAACGGCATCCCCGACCCTAAGACGAGGGTGGAAATCGAAGCGGGCGAGACCATAATCCGCTGGAAAAGGTCAAGATGGACGCCCAAATAATGTGCGATCACCATCTTGATGACATCGCTATGAAAAACCAGAACAACCGTCTGGCGTGGGTAGCGCCGTTGCAGGTCTTCGATGGTATCTACGGCCCGCGCTTGGGCGCCGCGCATGGTTTCGCCATCGGGGAACTGCACGCGCGCGGGGTGATATTGCACATTGCGCCACAACTTTTGCCGCCGCAGACGATCTAGCTTGGCGCCTTGCCAACGCCCGTAGCCGACCTCCAAAATACCGTCTAAGGTTTCAACCGACAATTTAGGATGGTGCTGGGCTATCGCTTCTGCCGTTTCGACACAGCGTTCTAGGGGGCTGGTGTAAATTGCGTGCAGTTTATGCTCGGCTAGGCGTTCGCCCAAGGCGGCTGCCTGGCGTTGGCCGTGGTCGTTCAGATGAACGCCCGGTGTGCGCCCGGCCAACTTGCCCGTTTTTACCCAGTCGTTAACCGCGTGTCGGATCAATAGAAATTGTGTCATATCAAGCCAAATCATAGCATACTCTGGGTACATATGGCGAGCCCTCACCCCACATTCACCCGGATGCGGGGTTACAAAGGCCCCCCACCGCCTGCTAGAATGCTGTGCTGATTGATGCACAAAAACCTTGAGAGAATCTAATTTGTCGCGCGCGTCTCAACGTTTATGGCTCGCTACCGGATTGCTATTGCTGGCGGTCTTCCTGCGTCTGTGGGCGTTAGACCAAGCCCCGCCAGGCATGCAGCACGACGAGCTATTCAAAGCCCAGGAAGGCCAGGCGATCATCACCCAGGGGGATATTCGCCTCTTTTACCCCAGCAACCAGGGCCACGAGGGCGGCTATGTCTGGCTGATTGGCGTGGCGTATGCGTTGCTGGGGAGTAATTTGCTGATGGTGAAGTTGCCGGCCTTCTGGTGTGGGTTGCTCACCTTGGCGCTGTTGTACCGTGTCGGGCGCGAGGTCTTCAATTTTCGGGTAGCGATTATCGCCTTGGGCCTGGCAGCGGTGTCGTTCTGGATGATCTCCACCAACCGGGTCGGCTTGCGGGCCAATAGCTTGCCCTTGGTGACCCTGTTCGCGATTTGGGGGTTGTGGCGCGTCTTATATTTTCCGCCCCAAGGTCGAGGCCCGTCGGCCCTGTTGATCCTCTGCACGGGGGGCGCTATCGGATTCGCCATTTACACCTACACCGCTTCGCCCGCCCTATATGCCGCCATCGGATTGCTCGGCGGGTGGTTGCTCGTGCGCGACCACGCGACCTTGCGCGCGCGTTGGCGCAGCCTGGCGTTGATCCTGCTGCTAGGGGGGGCCTTAACCCTGCCCATGCTAGACATTCGTCTGAACGATCCGCAAGGCGCGAACCGGGCTAGCACCATTAACCAACCCTGGGAAGATTTTCAGGATGGCGACCCCAGTTTTATGCTAGACAATGCGCATCGCCTGGCCGGGATGTTCGCCTTTACAGGTGATCCTGAATGGCGCTATAACATCCCCGACCGCCCGCTTTTTTGGGCACCTATCGGGATGTTGGCCTATGCTGGGCTATTGATTCTGCTGATAAGGGCCTGGCGACGACCGTTTCTGATCCTGTTTATGGGGCTTATGGTCGTGGGCTTAGTGCCCAGCTTGCTGACACTCTCGGCGCCGTCATATCTGCGCAGCATTATCACCTTGCCCAGCGTCATGCTGGCGATTGGCATAGCCGTGGATGCCCTCGGGCGGATACCGGGCTTGGGGCGGGCGGCGTGGGTGCTCGGCGCGTTGGCGATTGGCATCACGGGTGCGCGGGATGCCGACGCTTATTTCAACCAGTGGGCGTCTGCCGACCCGGTCTTCGCCGTGTATCGCGATGATCTGGAACAATTGGCCGAACGCAGCCAAACACTTGAGGATGAGCTAATCTACGCCTCCACAGGTTACCCGCAGACGCTCGACCCCGGCATTTATGCATTCGCTTCGCCCGCCCTATATGCCGCCATCGGATTCTTCGGCGGGTGGTTGCTCGTGCGCGACCACGCGACCTTGCGCGCGCGTTGGCGCAGCCTGGCGTTGATCCTG
>DAOTVD010000197.1:0-7465 GCA_034437075.1 Anaerolineae bacterium | reverse complement strand
CCAGATGCCCCGCGCGACGTAGCCCCCAGGCTGGCTTCAGCGGATGAACTGGCGCAGTGGTTTCGTTTAACAGTTGCCATGTCGCCGCATCCCATTCGCCAACCACGCTAACGGGTTGGTCTAGCGCCGCTAGGGCTTCGGCCCAGGTTGTGTTGTCGGGGGGGGCATCTTCGCGCCAGCTATCGTTGTGCCACACAAAGCGTTGCAAGATGATACGCCGCCGCCCAGCAGGCAAACTTACCCACAACGGATACGGCCCGTGGGGCGTTCCTGCCGCAAAAATAAGGGGCGTTCGGACTGGAATCAGCGGCAGGCCATGCACCAGGCAGATGCCTTTGGCCACGCCAAAGCCCGCACGCAAACCCGAATACGAGCCTGGCCCCTGCGCGATGGCTAGCGCGCTCAGGTCGCTGCTAGCAACCCCTTGCCCCGCCAGCATGGTCTGAATCTGCGCCGCCAATTCCACCGTATGTTGGTTGCGCGTCGCCTGGGTATATTCAGCGAGTACGCGCACGCCATCATAGAGCGCCAGGCTGAGCACGCGCGTTGCAGTATCAATCGCTAGTAGCATCATACGCTCCGATCAACTCTAGCAGGCGCGCGCTGTGTGGCCCGGTCGCTTCGGCCTGGATGTGGCGGTAATCGGGGTGGTCGGCATCCGGGGCCAGGCGCAGCCACAAGACATCCTCCGGCAGATCGTCGCGCAGATTCTCGGCCCATTCGATGAGCACTACACCCGGCAGGGCGAACATATCCTCTAGCGCGAGGCTTTCGGCATCCGCGCGGCCTGCCAGGCGGTAGGCATCGATATGATGCAAATAGTCCCCATCCGCTGCGCGTTGATACTGCCGCACCAACACATAGGTTGGGCTAGTGAGCGTTTGCGCGGCACCCCATCCAACGCCAAGGCCCTGAGCGAGCGTCGTTTTGCCCGCGCCGAGCTCCCCCCCCAGGCAAATGACATCCCCGGCTTGTAGCTGTTGGCCGAGCCACTCACCCAATTGGCGGGTGTGCTGTGCATGTTTGGTGATGAGATGGATTGAGGGCATAACGACCTTTTTGCCGGAAATTATAATTGACCCGACCACAACAGAACCAGCCTCCACACAGACCTGATGCAGGCATGGTACACTACAAACAATTGTATAAGGGGGGAATGTATCCGATGGATACGCTTGAGTCAACGCTGGACTTCAGCGATGATGTCGCTTTGTCGCGAGACACCCATAATCGAGAGTTAGCCCGTCAACTGCGCGCGGCGCTGGCCCAGGTGCGCGCGGGTGGTGGGCCGCCATCCCGCGAACGTCACACTGCACAGGGCAAGCTGTTCGTCCACGAACGCATCGACCGCTTGCTCGACCCCGGTTCGCCATTTCTGGAAATCGCACCCTTGGCCGCCTGGGGGCTCTACGATGACCAGGCACCCGGCGCTGGGATCGTCACCGGCATTGGGCGCGTGACCGGGCGCGAATGCATGATCGTGGCCAATGATGCGACTGTCAAAGGCGGCTCGTACTTCCCCCTGACCGTAAAAAAACACCTCCGTGCGCAGACCATCGCCGCGCAAAATCATCTGCCGTGTATCTATCTGGTGGACTCCGGCGGGGCTTATTTGCCCTTGCAAGCGCAGGTCTTCCCGGATGAAGACGGCTTCGGGCGGATTTTCTATAACCAAGCGCAGATGAGCGCAGCAGGTATCCCGCAGATTGCCGTGGTGATGGGGTCTTGTACGGCAGGCGGCGCCTATGTGCCCGCTATGAGCGACGAAACAATTATTGTCAACGGTACAGGCACGATCTTCCTTGCCGGGCCACCGCTGGTTAAAGCGGCCACGGGCGAGGAAGTCAGCGCCGAAGACCTGGGCGGCGCGGATGTGCACACCCGCCTTTCGGGCGTGGCCGACCATTTCGCCGAAGATGATGACCATGCGCTGGCGCTCTGTCGCGAGGTGGTCGCGCACCTGAACGGGCCGCCTCCCCAGGCCGTTAAGCGTGCCCCCCCAGAAGAACCGCTCTATCCCAGCGAAGACCTCTATCGAATTTTGCCCATCACCACCCGCGAGGGCTACGACGTGCACGAAGTCATCATGCGCCTGGTGGATGGCAGCCGCTTTCAGGCGTTCAAAGCGCGCTATGGCCCCACGCTCGTGACGGGTTTTGCGCATATCGACGGCTATCCGGTGGGCATTCTGGGCAATAACGGCCCGCTGTTTGGCGAATCGGCGGCCAAGGGCGCCCATTTCATCGAGTTATGCACCATGCGCGGGATTCCCTTGCTGTTTTTGCAAAACGTCACCGGCTTTATGGTCGGGCGGGAGTACGAAGCAGGCGGTATTGCCAAAGAAGGCGCCAAATTGGTACACGCTGTAGCCAATGCAGCAGTACCCAAGTTGACGCTCATCATCGGGGGCTCATACGGCGCGGGCAATTATGGCATGTGTGGGCGCGCCTACGCTCCCCACTTCTTGTGGACATACCCCAATAGCCGGATCAGCGTTATGGGCAGCGAACAAGCCGCGCAAGTCATGCTGACAATCAAACAAGATGCGCGCGCGCGCCAGGGCCAACCCCCGCTAGACCCCGCCGCCGCCCAAGACCTGACCCAAGACCTTCGCGATAAATACGAGAACGAAGGCGATCCGTACTACGCCACGGCGCGCTTGTGGGACGATGGCATCCTTGACCCCATCGACACCCGCCGCGTATTGGCCCTGGCCTTATCGACCGTTCTGAACGCGCCGTCACAGGCTACACGTTTCGGTATTTTCAGGATGTAATACTGATGATGAACATGACCTTTACAGAATTTGTCACCTTACCCGGTTTTCGCTTGGAATACGCGGCTTTGTTGCTGGCCAAAGATGTTGCTTATCCCAATATGGATATTGAGGTCTACATCCAGCGTTTGGATGAAATCAGCGCTGTGGTGGCCGGGCGTGTTCACCCCCGCGATGAACCGCTCGACATCATTAAGCGCCTGAACCAGTATCTATTCGAGGAACAAGGCTACCAGGGCAACCGCGAAAACTATTACGACCCGCGCAATAGCTTCTTGAACGATGTCATCACTCGCCATACGGGTATTCCGATTACGCTATCCGTGTTGTATATCACGCTGGCGCGGCGTTTGGGGGTGCCTTTGTTCGGGGTCGGCTTGCCGGGGCATTTTGTCACGGGCTATCAAGTAGCGAATTGCCAGGTGTATTTAGACCCATTTCACGAGGGTTTGATCCTGAGCGACGAAGAATGCTTGCATATCGCCGCGCACTATCTCTCCTCCGGGGCGGGATTGCCGCGTCATTTGCTCGCGCCTGTCTCTAACCAAGACATCCTATGGCGGATGCTCACCAACTTGCGCCAGATATATATTGCCCAGGTCGATAGCACGCGCTTGCTGCGCGTCTTGTGTTTGCAATCTGCCTTAAGACCTGATGACGTGGAATTGCGCCGCGATATTGGCGCGCTTTCCGTACAACAAGAAAATTGGGGGCAGGCCGTGCGCACGTTGCGAACCTACTTTTACCAGCGTCCCCAGGCGGAGGACATCGACAATGTTCGCGCCCTGCTCGACCAAGCGCTCACCCATCTGAGCCGCCTGAATTGACCGTGCGCCTGAACGCTGTTCTGGTCGCGAACCGGGGCGAGATTGCGGTGCGCTTAATCGGCGCGATCAAGCTTTATGGGGCGCAGGCCATCGCGATCTTCAGTGACGCGGAACCCAACGCACCGCATGTACGCCTGGCCGATGCCGCCTATCCGGTCGGCGCACCGCCCAGCGCGGAATCCTATTTGCAAGGCGGGCGTATTATCGAGGTCGCGCGGGAGGCGGGTTGTGATGCGATCCATCCCGGCTACGGTTTTCTTTCGGAAAATGCTGATTTTGCCGCCGCTGTGCGGGCCGCTGGCCTCGTGTTCATCGGGCCGCCGACCGAGGCCATTCGCCAAATGGGTGATAAAACGACCGCCCGCGCGCTGATGTCCGCCGCTGGGGTGCCCGTGTTGCCCGGCGCAGAAGGGCCACCCGAAGCCCTAACCGCCGCCGCCGCGCGTATGGGCTATCCCCTGCTGGTGAAAGCTGCCGCCGGGGGCGGTGGTAAAGGCATGCGCTTGGTACAAACAGCGGCAGATTTACCTGTGGCGCTGGAAAGCGCCGCGCGCGAAGCCGAACAAGCTTTTGGCGATCCGCGCCTATATATTGAGCGGTATATTCCCCAGGCGCGGCATATCGAGATTCAAATCTTGGGCGACCAGTATGGCCATCTGGTGCATTTTTTCGAACGAGAATGTTCTATACAGCGCCGCCACCAGAAAATTATCGAAGAAGCGCCCGCTCCGCATCTGAACGCCGACCTGCGCGCTCGTTTGAGCGAGGCCGCTCTCGGGGCCGCCCGCGCTGTGGGTTATCATAACGCGGGCACGGTTGAATTTATCCTGGATGCCGAAAGCGATCAGTTTTATTTTTTAGAGATGAACACCCGCTTGCAGGTGGAGCATCCTGTAACCGAATGCATCACCGGGCACGATCTGGCGTTGTGGCAAATCCGGCTTGCGGCAGGCGAGCGCCTGACCGTGCATCAAGCTGATCTTTCGACCCAGGGCCACGCCATTGAATGCCGTTTATACGCCGAAGACCCCGCCGCTGGATTTTTGCCCAGTACGGGGCCCGTGTTGCTGCACGAGGCACCGCGCTTGCCTGGCGTGCGCGTGGATACGGGCATCGCATCCGGTGACCGCATCACGCCGTATTATGATCCGTTGCTGGCCAAAGTAATTGCCTGCGGGGCCACCCGCGAAGAAGCCCGCGCGCGCCTGGTGCTGGCCTTGCGCGATTATCCCGTGCTGGGGGTGACGACCAATGTCGCTTTTCTGCTGGATGTCTTGGCGCATCCGGCGTTTATAGCGGGCGACACATTGACCGATTTCATAGCGCGTTATTTCGACGCCTGGCAGCCCGCCCCACCCCCGGATGACCTGCGCCAAATTGCCGCGATTATGGCCGCGCTAGGGCCGGGGCGCGGCGCGCCGTCTGCGCGGCCATCAACCAGCACCTCCCCCTGGGAAGAGGCCGACAATTTTCGCTTAGGAGCAGGCTAGACAACCCATGCGCAACGTGACATTCAGCGGGCCAGATGGCCAACCAATCCGGGTACAAGTCGCGAATCCAAACGCGGAACGCACTACCGTAGCCGTGGATGGCGGCGCACCGCTGGATGTCGTCATCTTGTACTGGGCAGGGGCAGAAATACGCTTGCAAATCGGGGGGCAGATTTACCGGGGGCGCGCCGCGCAACATGGTGATGAGATTTTTGTCTACGTCGCGGGCCATCAGATGCACCTGAAGCGGGCGCGCGGCCAAGTGCGGCAGGCGGATATACGCAGCCATGCGGATGAGATCATCGCGCCGATGCCTGGGCAGGTGACGCAGGTGTTTGTGGCACCAGGCGATCACCTTCAGGCCGGGCAAGCGTTGCTGGTGCTAGAAGCGATGAAAATGGAAATGCGCGTTTCTGCGCCGCGCGCGGGCCAACTCAAGCGCCTGGCCTGCGCGCCGGGCGATACGGTCCAAAAAGGGCAGGGCCTAGCCGAGCTAGAGCCTTAGTCGGCGTCCGTGTGGATCGCCGCGCGCAGCCGTTCTTCCAGATATTCTGGCGAAATATTATGAATGCCGATCATCTTAAAGTCGGCGTTATTATTGGGCACGATCTCGATCTGCGAGGGGTCTACATCCACCACATCGGCCAAAAAGGCGATGATCTCTTCGTTATCAGCCTCGTCCGAATCCGCCATATTCGCTAGGCGAATCTTAATTGTCGAGGTTCTGGCCGTGCTATCATCCATATTTGTGGTGGCGTCTGGGTCAAAGCTCATTTGCGTTTTGCGCGCACTCCGCGCGATAATCCGCAGCATCATCCCCGCGCCGCCGGACGCATCCGTGATTTGAAATTTGCGCGCCATACCACGCTCCGTTCTTGCTATTCGTTGTCGTCTGAAGTGGCCAGTTCGGTGAGCCGCTCTTCCAGGTAGGCCGTCGTGATGCCATCGACGCTCACGAGCTTATCGCGGACATTTTGCCCAGCGACAATTTCAATCTGATTGAGGTTCACCGCCAACACATCGGAGAGCAATTGTATTAGTTCCTGGTTGACATCATCTTCTTCTGGCGAGGCCGTTAGGCGGACTTTCAGTATGCCATCGTCCTGAATGCCCACGATTTCATTCCGACGGGTGCGCGTCACCACGCGCACCGTAAATGCGGCTCCACCAGAAGCATCGGTAATTTCGAATTTACGTTTCATCATAAAACCTTTCTGGCGACATGCGCCGTCGCTAGCTGACTGCGGCTACCAGAATAGAGCCAATAACCTGTGCAAGAATTAACACCACGATGGGGCTGAAGTCGAAACCGCCCGCCGGGGGCAACACATCGCGCACCGGCTTTAAGAACGGCTCGGTCGCATTATAGATAAATTGCGCGACCGGGTTATACGGATCGACTTGCACCCAACTCATCAGGATACGGGCCAGAATCAGCAGCCAAAAGACCAGAAGTAACATTTCGATCAATGCGGCCATGATATTTTCCAATACTCCTCTATGATATACCGTCTTGTGATTTATGCACGTTCACCGAAGATCGCGCGCCCGATACGGACGAGCGTCGCGCCTTCTTCGATGGCAATTTCAAAATCGTTGGTCATCCCCATGCTGAGTTCAGACCAGGCCATATTCGGGAAGTCCGTCGCCAGGGCTGCCCGCAGGCGGGCCAATTCACGAAAAACCGGGCGCGTCGTTTCAGGATTATCGGCAAAAGGGGCCATAGTCATCAGGCCGCGTACCTCTAGCGCGGGCAAGCGTGCGATTTCAGCCACGTCGGCCCATAAGGCGGTGCGTTGGTCGCCATCCTGCGCCCAATCCTCAGCGGCCCAACCACTCTTATTCTGCTCGCCCGAAATGTTGACTTCGAGCAGAACAGGCACGCGGACGTCCATCTCTGCCGCGAAACGCGCCAAGCGCTGGGCCAGCTTTAGGCTATCCAGCGAATGCACCAAATGAAAGCCTGCGACGACGGCTGTTTTAGCCTTGCGGCTCTGGATATGCCCAACCATATGCCAATGCATTTCTGGGGCACCCTGCGGGATTTTCTCGGTGGCTTCTTCCAGCCGATTTTCGCCAAAATGCAGGATACCTGCCGCGTGGGCTTCTTGGATAAACGCCAGCGGCTTTTTCTTCGAAACCGCCACCAGTGTTACCGCATCCGGCGCACGACTGGCCCGCGCGCACGCCGCGTCGATACGCGCCTTGACTGCGGCTACATTGGCCTGAATATTGGCCACCTGGGTGGTCATAGGGCAATTACCGCACCAAAACGCCCGGTTTTGCCTTTTTCGGCCCGGTGCGAAAAGAATTCATCGGTGCGTTGCGCGGTGCTAATTCCCGCGATTTCGATCTGGCGCACGCCCGCGTCC
>DAOTVD010000196.1:0-4037 GCA_034437075.1 Anaerolineae bacterium | reverse complement strand
CGCATTGATGACGACCCGGTTGACCCGCTGACCTTCGAACAGCGCGGTTTTGGCACCTGTTGAAGCGCGCCGGGCGGATACGCTGATACAATATAAGTACGTCAATCTATGGAGCCAAGATCATGCTAAAGAAGAAAATGCTCAAAACGAAATGCAAAGTCGAATTCGTTTTGCCCGAAGGTTTATCCGCCAACGCCAGCGAGGTGTTCGTCGTGGGGGATTTCAACGACTGGAACAAAAGCGCCAACCCCATGGAGAAAAAAGGCAAAGTCTTCAAAACGACCATCGACCTGCCGCTGGACAGCGAATATCAATTTCGCTATCTGGTGGACGGCACCTGGCACAACGATTGGGAAGCCGATGACTATGTCGCCAATCCGTATAGCGGGGATAATTCGGTCATCAAAACCCACGCGGACGCATGAACCCGATGGATTTGCCGCTCTTTTTGCTACTCGTGGTCGTGACCTCCGCCCTGGTGATGGCCGGGTGGGTCGTCTTCGGGTCGCTGTATACGGATCGGACACTGGGCGAAACCGTGCGCGATTTGTGGGAGACCTTTTTTGGCGGCCACTCGGATGACTTGCCCAACGGGGGCGATTTGAATCGCAAGTTGGAACAGCACGAAATGACCACGCCACAGGATAACCAAGCCGCTCAGGATGACCAAAATTCGCCGGATGAGCGCGGGTGACCTGGCGTCACCTGCCTGCGCCGCCCCTAGCCCAGCGCCTGATGCGGTGGGGGCTGGGGGCGGCGGTTTTCATTAGCCTGGGCGGCACGCTGGCCCTGGCCTTAGGCATCGCGAATCCGCCCCGCGCGCCGAATTTACACGCGGCGGCGGATTTACCCCCCCTAACCCTGGCACCTGGCGCGGCAATGGCCGAACCCCTCGGCACACTGCCTGCGCGGGCCTTTACGCTAGACATGCAAGCCGAATGGCGCGGGCATCCGTTTACGGCGTGGGGCGTCTGGCTGGACGAAAGCCCCGCGCGGCGCGTGTTCATCGGGCTTAATGGCGCGGGCTATAGTGGCGCGTGGGCCTGCCCGCCCAACACGGTTCCGCCGGGGGATTGCGCGGCCCTGCATGCGCGGGATGGTCGGCATACGGGCTGGCGGGCGTTTCCCCACATCCGCGCGGCGGGTGCCAACACGCTACGCCTGCATCAGGCGGGCGATTTCCTCGAAATTCGGATCAATCATGAACTGCTGTGGCATATCCCCTACGCGCCCCCCGCGTTAGCCTGGGGCCTCTGGGCGCGGGCTTCGAATGACAGCGACGCGCAGCAAGTCGCGGGGCGCTGGTGGCTGCGGGATATTTCACCCTAGTCAATCAACCGGGTAGTTGGACTATAATGGGTCGGTTGAACCGCTGGCCCTCGGCCCACATAGGACACATCAGTATTGATGTGTACAAAGGATAATTTCCCGATGACGCTTCGTGACATCCCCAAGAATCTGCTCTGGCTGACGCTGACAATGGTCATCGCCAACACCAGCACTTGGATGTATATGCCCTTTTTGCCGCTGTACCTGAAAGCCCTGGGTGCTAGCATCCCAGAAGTGGGCCTGTTTTATACGCTCAACGCCATCATCGCGATCTGCTTTCGCATCCTGGGCGGTTGGATCAGCGATAATATCGGGCGTTTGCGCGCAGTGGCTTTTGGCAGCTTCGCGGGCTTATTGGGGATGTTCGGGTTTATTCTGGCACCGACGTGGGAATGGGTGCTGCTGGTGGCGGGCGTGCGTCAGATTGGCGTGTCGCTCGTAGCACCCAGCTTCCGCGCCTACACCGCCGAAAACGCGCCCGAGGGCTTCATGAACAGTACGTTCGGGCTGGTGCAAGCGTTGTTTTTAGTGTGCAACGTCATCGGGCCGATTCTGGGCGGCTTGCTCATCGAAAGTATGGGCTTTCGGGCCATGTTCATCATCGCAACGGTGATTTTCATCGTAGCCACGGCGATTCGCGTCTGGTTGGCGCGCTACGAAACCGCCGAACGGCATCCGCTGGGGGTGGGCGAACTGGTGCGCGACGTGCGCGGCCTGGGCGCGATGTTCCTCAGCAGCAGCATTTTGCTGTGGATTTTCCTCGCGGATGGGCTGATTGACGCCTCGCGCCAGCTAGAGCGCTCCTTTGGCCCGGTGTATATCACGGACGTGGGCGGCATTTCAGAAAGCACGTATGGGCTATTTGTGTCGGTGGCGGCGCTGGCCGCCGCGCTAGCGATGGTACCGGGGGGGCGCTTTAGCGACCGCTTTAGCGAGCGTTGGGGGATTGTGGTGGGCGTCTTTTTGCAAGGCGCGGTCTGGCTGATGATGACGGTCGCGCCCGTGTGGGCCGTTTTCGCGCTGATGTATGGCTTGGCGGGCGTGGCGCGGGCGTTCTTCGAGCCCGCATTTTCGGCGCTCATCAGCAAATCGGTGCCGCGTGAATCGCTGGGCATGACCTGGGGCGTCTTCATGACTGTGCTAAGCGTGTTGGCCGTACCCGCGCCGTATTTGGGCGGCCTGATGTATGATTACATCGCGCCGCAGGCAACGACCGTGTTCATAGCGCTTATCGCTTGGTTCGTCATCCCCGTCGCGCTGTGGAAGCTCTACACGCCGCGCCAGCCCGCGCAAGTGCCCGCTGCCCATCGGCGCACCTCGCAGACCCAACCCGCGCCGGGGGCAGATTGACGGACTCGGCGCGCGCGGCCCCTTATGCGAATATCAGCAGCAGATATGCATAACCATAAGGGGCTGGTTCATGACTGATTTTCCTAATAACGCCTTCCAGAAACAAGATTTTACCGACGACAGCCACTTCTATAGCGTCCCGCGTAAGGTGGTGCATATTGACGCTAGCGCCATCGCAGCGGTAACGGCCCTGGCGCGCGAGTTGCTGCCGCCGGGCGGGGCAATCCTCGACCTGATGAGCAGTTGGCGCAGCCACCTACCCGACGATGTCAGCTATGCGCGCGTCGTCGGCCTGGGGATGAATGCCGCCGAAATGGCCGATAATCCCCAATTGGACGCCTACACCG
The DNA here is from genome assembly GCA_034437075.1 of Anaerolineae bacterium. Lineage (GTDB taxonomy): Bacteria > Chloroflexota > Anaerolineae > Aggregatilineales > J027 > DAOTVD01. Next base: position 1,011 of record DAOTVD010000196.1, on the reverse strand, counting down.
TCCAGAATTTGAATCGCCAGCCCGCCTTGCCCTATGACGATGCTGCGTTCGATGGCGCGCTGTGTACCGTTTCGGTGCAATATTTGCAGCAACCCGTGGCCGTCTTCCGCGAGGCGGCGCGGGTTTTGAAGCCCGGCGCGCCCTTTCTGGTGACGTTTTCGAATCGCTGTTTCCCGTCCAAAGCGGTCGCCATCTGGTTGCAGAACGGTGACGCGGGGCATATCGCGCTGGTGGAACGCTATTTCGTGGCCAGCGGTGCCTGGGCGGGCCTCCAAACGCGCACCAAGGCCGCTAAGCGGAGCCTGTTCGGCGGGGAAGACCCCTTGTTCGCGGTCTGGGCTTATGCCTCATCAAATGCGGAGTGATACACCACCGCGCCGCCGATGTCATCCAGCACCCCGCGCGTGATGGCCTGCACCATAAAATGATGGCCGTCGGGGTCGTAGGGGGTATGCAATCCGTAGTCGCGCGCGAGGCTGAAGCCGAAGCGGGTGTAATATTCTGGGTTGCCCAAGACGAAAACCAGGTCGATTTTTTGGCGGCGGCAAACCTCTAGGCCCTCGTAAATGAGCGCCGAGCCGATGAACTGTCCCCAATAATCGGGCGCGACGCCGATGGGGCCAAGCCCATAGGCTAGCACGTCGTCATGGGCTTCTAGCTTCACCGGGTAAAAGAGGCCATGGCCCACCACAGCACCGTTATACAAAGCCATGAGCGAGAGGCGCGGGTTAAATTGGGGCGTTTGGCGCAGGTTGCGGATTAAATCCGCTTCGGTGTCGCGCCCAAAGGCGGCGCGTTGTACGGCGTGTATGGCGTCGAGTTGGGCGTTTTGTTCTGGGCGCACCAATATCTTGGGGCTGTTACCCGCAGTCATGGGGCTGTCTCCGATAGGGCGCGCTAAAGCGATCATCCTTTGTCAAATGTGCTATTGCTCCATCATCTCGCCAGAGAATACCGGCAAGGTAAACCAGAAGGTGCTCCCTTTGCCGAGTTCACTATCCAGGCCCACAT
>DAOTVD010000195.1:0-16122 GCA_034437075.1 Anaerolineae bacterium | reverse complement strand
ATTCACGGGCGGGCCGCCGGGGGCCAGGGTTTCGGTTGGTACACGTGGGGGGGTGGCCGTCAGGGTGGGCACAGCCGGACGCGGGCTAGGTGTCGCACTGGCTAGGTCCAAAAAATTGGAAACGGGCACAGCGGTGCTATCGCCTTCGCCATCGCTGGCATCTCGAAAACAGCCAACCAAACCAAATAGCATGACCCCGAACAAGATCACTAGCCGAATATAGGGGTGAATTCGCATCATTTACCCAATCTCCACAATCTCTTAGCCTCCATTGTACCCACAGTGTCCCAATCGTACAGTTTTAATCGGGGCCAGCCTACCCGAAAGCCGCTCGGAACGTGGTATCATGATAAAGGTGCAGCTACCCATCGTCGGGTTGTTCTGCATTGGTTATAATGATCATGATGCACAATCGTTTGGAAAGATATGCTATGGCTTCTGTTCCTCGCATCCTCGCAGTCGATAATACCCACCAAATTGGCAACATTTTACGCGGCGCCCTGGTGTTGCTTGACCGTCGCTATATCCTCGTCGAAGTCCCGAACGCCGATGACGCATTAGCTGAGCTCTCTAATGCTCAGGTAGATTTGCTGGTGACGGCCTATAGCTTGCCCAATACCACGGGCCTTGACCTAGCCGCGCGGGCTATCCGCGTTAGCGCCGGAACGCCTGTCATCGTCCTAGCCGCGCCAAATGACCCGAGCGTTGATTCAGACCAACTTGCCAGCGCTTCGTTCACTTTTCTTGTGCGCCCTGTGGGCGATGAATTCTTGCGCGCGTTGCGTGTGGGGTTGGATGGCGAAGCTGCCGTCACGGCCCAAGAAGGGGATACCCGGCGCGAGGGCGGTTTGAACATCGGCAGCGTGCCCGAAGTAGATGAGCGAACCCTGCGCGAACATCTGGTGCCAATGATGCGTGAAACATCCGCCCTAGGCGCATTTGTGGCCGACCGCATGGGGCGCGTGGTGCTCACCGAGGGCATTACGGGCTACTTTGATGTGGGTTTATGTGCGGCAACGCTCGCCCCATCCTTTACCCACACCATCGAATTGCGCGATCTCCTCGGCGGTAATGCTGCCAGCCTGCAATATTATGACGGCAGCAACTACGATGTCTTTGCTATTGCGCTCGGGTTGCATTATTTCGCGGTGCTCATTTTTGATGGCACGAAACGGCCCCAATTTGGCCCCGTGACCAACTACGGGCGTAAAGAGGCCGAAGGGCTCATCGAAAAACTAGGCGAAGAAAAAGCCTGGGGTTATCGTCGGCAAGTTAGCGTTATTACGCAGTCTATGCCCGTTCTGGGCGATGAGATGCCCGTCGAAGACACCAGCGCACAAACAGAACCTAAACCCGATGAGCAAGACACCCAACCGACCATACCTGAAGAACGCACCGCAGCTCTACAACTAGACCCGCTAGACGAGCTAGACCCTGATAAGCTCTTTAGCCAAGACATAGACGAAAGTGAATTCGATAGCCTGTTTTCTGAAGATGACCTGAAACAGGATGAAATCTTCAGAGGTGGGGATAATGTCTCATTTGACGAAGCGATGAATCTGGGCATTTTGGACGAATAACCCGCAGATGGCCTTTATCAATACAGGTTACAGGCTCTCGCGCAAGCATGAGGAGGTAATAGTTGACGGACACAAGACAAGACCCTATGATCGGCCTCCATGTGGGCGATTACCATATCGAGCGCTTGATCGCCAAAGGGGGGATGGGCCGGGTCTACGAGGCCCAAGATACGCAGCTTCAGCGTCCGGTGGCTGTCAAGATTATTACCCTGGATGAAGAACTTGCTGATGAAATGATGAATCGCTTCCGCCGCGAAGCCCAAGCCATCAGTTCGCTCGATAGCCACGCGAATATCGTCACGATCTATCGCTACGGCAAAGAAGAAGGTATCCACTACATCGCGATGAAATATATCGATGGGATACCGCTTTCCAAACGGATGAAAAACCTGCGCCAAAAATCAGAATATATGGCTTTTGACGAGCTCATACATATTGCGCGTCAGGTGGCCGCCGCCCTGGATTATGCCCACAAGCGCGGCGTCATTCATCGGGATGTCAAGCCCGCCAATATCATGCTCGAAACCACCGAAAGCGAAGACCCGACCCGGCCCCATGCCGTTTTGATGGATTTTGGGCTCGTTTTACGGGTCGATACAACCGTCACCACAGGATCAGCCTTCGGGACACCTCGTTATATTTCGCCTGAGCAAGCGATTTCTTCGGCTTCGGCCAACCCGCAAAGCGATATTTACTCCTTTGGCGTCATTATCTACGAAATTCTGACGGGCAATCCGCCCTTCGAAGACGACGAAACGCCAATTGGAATCGCGCTGAGCCATGTCACCAAACCGCCGCCATCCCCGCGTGAATGGCGCCCAGAATTAAACCAGGCGGTTGAAAACGTCATGCTGAAGGTGTTGGCCAAAAAACCCGAAGACCGCCATCAGACCGCGATAGAATTTATTAATGCGCTTGAGCAGGCGCTGGCTGAGGGGATGAGCGCAGGCCAGGCCCCACGCCCTTATGCACCCGCACCGCTCATCCAAGCGCCACCGATCATGGAAGACGATAGCACCGAATATTCACGCGATGCGAGGATGCAACCCGCCCCCGTGGCCAGCCCTGCCCCCGCCAAAGCGCCAGTGCGCCGGGGGGTGCTGCCTATCGCGCTGATTGCGCTGGTAGTCGTGGCTCTGCTGGTCGCCGCTTTTGTCGTCTTAACAACGGGCTCCGAAGATACAGAAGACACTGCCGGAGAACAGTCTGGTGATGACACCGCCGTTAACGAGGAAGGGCCTGTCGGGAGTGCAGGGAATGGCCAGCTAGAACTGTTTTATGATGAGACCACGCTGACCGTACGCAACCCCACCGGGCAGACGCTTAATTTAACGGCGGTGGTGCTCCGCCAGAATGGCCGCGAATTTCCGCTCAGTGAGTTTGGCGGCAACACCGTCGCCGCGTGGCCCCCTCGGCAATGTGGTTACGTGCTGCTCAGGGGAACCGAATTAAGGCGCCCAGACCTGTGTAATCCGCAAGTTGAAACGGGTTCGGTTACTTTACTCAACAACTCAAATATGGTGTGGGAATCTGGGGATAGCTTTGGGGTCTATGTCGCTGGGAGCCTCATACAGCGCTGCGAGGTCGCAGCGGGCCGTTGCATGATGCAGGGAATTCCTACGACGGATGGTTAAATCGGTAGAAGTCACCGCGCTCCAACCGCATGAGTATCGTTTGGTGATGCAGTTCATCCAACACCATCCCCGCGCCCATTATCATTTGGATTGGGAACCCATCGCCGAATGGCTACGCGGGCCGGATGTCATCGTGAGCCTGGCCTGGCAAGCCCGCCATTTGCTTGGTGTTTTGGCCCTTTCACCGGCTCATCATGGCCATAGCTGGATACGCCTTTTGGTTTTGCCTAGAAATACTTGCCAGCAGACTTTCCAATATCTTTGGGAGTTTGTACATACGCGCTTGCAGCCTGACGTGCAACAAGTGGCCATCATGACCAATCAGGCGTGGTTGCGCCATACCCTAGAAGCCGCCAATCAATTTACGCGCACAGATATGGTAATCAACCTGAAAAAAGAGCTAGACTGCCCCGCGCCAGAAATCCATTCTGAGTTGGCCCTGCGCCCTGCCACCCACGACGACCTGCGTCGGATTGTGCAGGTTGACCACGCGGCCTTTGCCCCCATGTGGCAGATGCGGCTGATTGACCTGTATGAAGCTCATCGCCGAGCGAGTTTGCATGAGGTCGCGGTTACCAAAACAGATGAGATTGTCGGATACCAATTATCGATGCAGTATCATAATGCCATTCACTTGGCGCGCTTAGCCGTGTTACCCGCGTGGCGAGGGCGGGGCATCGCCAAACACTTGGTTAGTAATTTGATGCAGACGGCATGGCGCCAAAACTGCGATACGGTGACCGTGAACACCCAACTGAGTAACCAACAATCGCAGCATCTTTACCAACGCTTGGGCTTTCAGCGCGATCATAACGATATGGTCGTCTATTCGTTTCAGAAAACCGACCAATAATTCAGTAGGATAATCGCCAGCACAAGCGGTGCTTCCAGCATGGGCAGATGCCCCACGCCTGGCAACATCACGCGCTGGGCATGTGGCAAGTCTGCGGCAATTTGGGTCGCGGTTTGAGGCGCGATCCAACCATCCTCCGCCCCCCATACGATCAAGCTGGGCGTTCGTGTGTCTTGCAGAGGCAACGGCAAGGCGCTCTGGCTGTTGTCCCGCGCCAGGGCCAGTAAAGCCAAGTCCCAGCCCGGTGTATGATAGGCGCGCTGATAATCTTCGACGAGTTGGGGCGTTACGATCTCATCGCGCTCGGCAGCACTGCGCAAATTGATCTCCGTGGAAGCGGGCATAATCCACCGGATGAACAAGCGTGCCCAGCGTTGTGTCACGTCCGTTTGCAGTACCCAAGCCGGCACGGTGGTGGTGGGTTCATAAATGAGTGCGGGCGCCAGCAAAGCCAAGCTCTGCACGCGATCTGGGTAACGCTGGGCCAAGTGCAAGGCGATATTGCCCCCCATATCATGGGCGACGATATGCGCGTGCGGGATGCGGCGTGCGTCCATCAAGGCCACAACCCGCGCGGCTTGTGCTTCGTGGCTTAAGTCCAGATTCAGCCCTTTTTCGGATAGGCCAAAGCCCGCCAGATCGAGCGCATAAACGTCATAAGCATCCAGATATGGCCACAGCGCGCGCCAATCGACCACCGAACCACCGAAACCATGGACGAAAATAACCGTCGGGCCGGAGCCGGGTTGGTGGGTGGCGTAATGCTGCACGCCATTCAAATCCAGGAATATGCCGTTGGGGTCTGCTAGGCGCGTAGCCGGTCGTACAGACGGCCCGCCCAAGGGCACAAGATAGGGCACGACGAAAAAAACAAACAACAGTAGCGCTATGCTCAAAGCGCCACCGTATATCATTTGTTGACTGGGGCTCAACTGCGGCAAACGCGCGCGCCAACGCTGCCAACGCGCCTGAGGCGAATCATTCATGTTCAGCACTGCGCTTGGCCAGCCGATCTACTAAATCGGGCCATAACAGGCGCCCTAAGGGGAGCAATTTGCCGCGCGGGGTCATCAAAACTTCGCGCCGACGTTGGGCCACGGCATCTGCGATGCGACGCGCGGCTTCCTCAGCGGACATCATGCGCTTGCCGTGCATAGGGTTACGGCCCAGCGGTTGGCCATCTGGCCCCAGCGAATGCTCACGAATAGACGTATCCACAAAGCCAGGGCTTATCATGCAGACATCCACGCCACTATCGCGCAATTCGATGCGCAGACTATCCATGAAACCTTGCACGGCATGTTTGCTGGCGCTGTAGCCCGTCCGCAGGGGGACGCCCGTTTTGCCCGCCAGGCTCGAAACCGTGACGACCAGCCCCCGCGAGGCTTTCAAATGCGGTAATGCAGCATGGGTACAGCGCACAACGGCATAAAAATTCAACGCCATCAACCGCTCGAAGATGCTCAGGTCGGTGAGTGCATCAAAGCGCCCCAGCATGGATTGCCCAGCATTGTTGATGAGGGTATCCAGGTGCCCAAAATGGTTGACGGTTTGCTCAACCAACAAGACGGGGATGTCGGGCTCGGTGATGTCGTATGGCAAAACCAAGCTACCCGGACAGTTCGCCGCGACAGCGTGCAATTTATCCGCACTGCGCGCCACAAGCGCCAACTTTGCCCCTCGATTGGCTAATTCAACGGCCAAAGCTGCGCCGATGCCCGATGAAGCGCCTGTCAAGAGGATGACTTTAGCTTGCAAAGCAGTCACCTTGTCGCGTGGCAAACCTCGGTTGGTTGCCTAGCATACTAAAGCGGTTGGCGGAAATCATAAATGCCATCTTCCAAAGCGTAAGCAGCGCCGCAGGCGGTGCACGTCATGCGCGCGTCGTAGTGTGCAAGGGGCGCTGCTGCGCAGGCCGGGCACTTAAAAACCGTTTCCGGTAGCTGAGCGGGGCGCTCACCCGGCACGGTGCTACGGGTGAAGATGCTGGGGGCGTACAGCCAGCCCGTTTGCTGCATGATGCCGTCCGCCCCGGCCAGGATTGAAGCCGGAATCAGGCGCTTTAATATGCCCAGCCGAAAATATGACACGGGCAAGGCCCGCCCCGGCTGAAACCCCGCCGCCAGAAGTTCCTGCCGAATGTAAGCCGGATGAAAATCGAAATGTAGTGCGACGAACTCGACCGGATCAGCCGTATAAGGATTCCAATCTTGGCGGCCTAGTGCGTAACGCACCATGGCTTTCGCGTTGCGTTTATTGGCGTATTCCAGCAGAAAAAGCGCGCCCGGTGCCAACGTCGCCCGAATCTGGGCCAAAGCCGCCGGAACATCCGCCAAATGATGAATGACGCGGATTAACGTCGCCGCGTCGCACGCGCCATCCGCGATGGGCAAGCGATACAAATCGGCGGCCACATAGATATATTTGCTATCCCCTAGGCGCGCCCGGGCGTCGAGCAACTGCGAGCGCGCATAATCCATGATGATAACTTGGTCGTAGCCCTCAAATGACGCGCTCAGCCGCCCAAACCCCGCGCCGAGTTCCAGCAAGCGCTGTCCGTGTGGCGGTTGCAGCAAGCGCCGAATCGCGATGCGTTCGGCGCGGTCTTCGTAATGCCGATTGGCGTTTTCCCAAAAATCTTCGCGATACGTAGCCGCGCCTGTCGCATCATAATCCAGAATGGGTGGTGCGGACGACTGGTCAGTCATAGTTTGGCCTCATTGACGAGAGAACGTATTGGTCATCGAAATCAGAATTTCGTTGGTGAAAGCGTTGATCTGGCGTAACACATCGCTCCATTCGACAGGCTCGGTGGAAACTTGCGGCGCGATCATGCGCACCACCGCCTCGGTGAGAAAATCATCAAAGTATACAAAGGCTTGCACAGCCTGGGCCATGGTGAGTCCTTCTTGATGTAACAAAATGGCATATTCCTCGCCGATCTGATGCGCTTTGGCGAACTCTTGCCCTTCGGGCAATTTATCTTCTAAATGTTCGAGCAGTGCTTCTAAAATATAGCGGCCCATCAAGCGCGAACGCTCGCGCCCGGCAGGGCTCAGGCCTTGGTACCAGCCTTTTTGCTGCAATTCTTTTTCATCCATGCTGAAGCGTGTATGCCCCAGCGCATATTCCATGAGGATTTGCGGATTCTGTGTTGTGGGGGCGGCTTGTTGTCCGCTAAGATCGGCGTCGCGCTTGTTGCGCACGGCCCATTGCTTCAAAACCGAACGCTGGAAGCGCCGATGGCGCCCAGGCGTACGCCGAAACGGCAATTCGCCCTGGTCAGCCCAGTTGCGCACTGTGGTCGGGTGTACCCCTAAGAGTTTGGCTGCTTCCCCGAGACTAATCCATTCCGATTCTTTTTGTTGATCACTCATACCAAAGACCCCGCTTTCTTGGCTATTCTAAGAAGCATCGCTCCTTTAATCAATCATAAGATGTCCAGCGGGTCAATGTCGATATGCGCCAAATTCCCGACATCGACCTGACGGACGATGGCCGTCGGGTTTGGGCTGCGCAGCAAAATATGATGTCGAAACACATTGTCTAAGCGGCTGAAGAAGCAAGGGACTGGGCCGATGAGCTCGCTGGCAGTATGCCCACCCTCGCGGATAATGGCCGCCAATTGCTGGGCGACGCGCGTCGCTTCGGTTTGCACGCGCGCTGCGTCATGGTGCAGAAACAGCACCCGGGCCAGCCGAGCATAGGGCGGCCAGTGGTGTTGCTGGCGATAGCCGATCTCTTGCACAGCGAACGTTTCATAATCGTGCTCGGCAGCCGCGCGAATGGCGTAATTCTCAGGCTGATAAGTCTGCACAAAGACCCGCCCAGCGGCCAGCCCGCGCCCTGCGCGCCCCGATACTTGCGTCACCAATTGAAATGTTACCTCTCCGGCGCGGTAATCTGGCAAACCGAGCCCGGTATCCGCCGAGATGACCCCCACCAGCGTCACATTGGGTAAATCTAGCCCTTTAGCCACCATTTGGGTGCCGATGAGCACATCGGCCTCATGTTGGGCAAACGCCTCGTAAATCTCGGTATGCGCGTCTTTATGGGTGGTCGTGTCGCGATCCCACCGCAGCGCCCGCACGCCCGCGAATTCTGCCTGAAGTTGTTGCAACACCCGCTGCGTGCCGCCGCCAAAAAACTTGATGCGTGTACTGCTGCACGATGGGCAGGTGCTAGGGTTTGGCCCCTGATGCCCACAATGGTGGCATTTTAGCGCTGTTTGGTGCTGGTGATAGGTCAGAGGCGTGTCGCAGCGCGGGCATTTATGGATGTAACCGCAATCCCGGCAGAAGACAAAGCTCGCGCTACCGCGCCGGTTCAAAAACAAGATCGCTTGTTGGTTGGCGTCGAGCACTTCGCGCAAGGCTGTTTGCAATCCTCGGCTGAAAATGCTGGTGTGCCCCATGCGGAGTTCCTGGCGCATATCCACGATTTGCACAGGCGGCAGTCCCTGGATGCGGTTGGACGTTTGCACGATTACGCGCTCGGGGAGGTGTAAATAGCGATATTCGCCGGTTTGGGTGGCTTTGACATATGTCACCAAGTCGGGTGTAGCACTACCCAAGATAACCGTGCCACCCGTCAGGTGTATATAGGCAATACTCGCCTGGCGCGCATGGTAGTAGGGCGGCATCAAGGGCGGGGATTGTTTGTAGCTGTTGTCGTGTTCCTCGTCCAAGACAATTAAGCCGACATTCGGTAGAGGGGTGAACAAGGCCGAGCGCGCACCGATAATCACGCGCAATTCGTTACGCCGCGCCCGCCGCCAGGTATCGTACCGTTCGCCCGCCGACAGTGTGCTATGTACCAGGCCGACCTGGCCCGGAAAACGGGCCATAAACCGCGCGACCATCTGCGGCGTCAGGGCGATCTCGGGCACAAGAATAATGGCGTTTTGCCCAGCCGTCAGCACCTCTTGTACGGCACGCAGGTAAATTTCTGTCTTGCCAGAGCCCGTGACGCCATGCAGCAAAAAGACGCTTGGCTCCCCGCTGGTTAAGGCGGGTTGGAGCGTCTCCCAGGCGGCGGCCTGACCGGGGGTTAAGTCGGGTGGCGTATCGGTTTGGTAATGCCGGGTTTGCAGCGGATCGCGCCAGATGTGCGAGTCGATAAAGACGATGAGGCCGTCCTTGTGCAAGCGCGTCAGATGACGAGATTGCGTGCCCGTTTGTTCGTAAAGCGATGCCGCATCCAGGGCCCCGTTGGCTGCGGCTAAGGTCTGCAAGATGTCGATATAGGGCTGCGCTCCGCGCCATTGGATGATCTGTGCGCGCGCTGTAGTAGGGTCTGTGGTGAGCGTAACGGTTGCATCTTCAACCTGAATATACTCGCCTGTGGCCAGGGTTTTAAGCACACTGTCGCTGCACCCTGCGGTATTCAGAAGCTTGGCCTGCTGCATTTGGCGGTCCGGTTGAGCGAGCAACACCTCTACGACATTGGCGCGCTTGGATTCTCGCCCGAGTTGCGGAATCACTTCGGGGATTTCATCCGGCGTGATGGCCAACTGGACTGCGCGAATCGTTTTGGGCTTGGTGCGCGGCGGGGCTAGGACGGATTGAGTCGCGACTTGCCCGGCTTTGACGAGGTCTTGCATCTGCGGCAGCCAATTTTTTTGCGCCCCCAGGCTATTTTGGAGTTGCCCGGTGTGCAAGGGCCCGCGTCGCGCCAGTAAGCTCAGGATGCGGGCGCTGATCGCGTCTTCCGGCTCGGCTTCGGATGACACGAGGCTATAGCGCGTATCGCGGCGCGGGGTGAAGCCAGGCGGCAGCATCAGCCATACGCAGGGCCCAATCGGTGCCAGCAACGTTTCGGCTAAATGTTGCGCCAGGGACAACTGCACAGGACTCACGACTGGGGTTGTATCCAGAATATCGAGCACGGGCTTGGTGGTAAATTGAGGGGCCTCATCCGTGCATTCGATGACAATGCCGGCCTCCTGCCCTGTTCGAAAGGGTACATGTACCAGGTGCCCTGGCTGTATTTGGCCGCGCAATTCGTCGGGGATATGGTACGTGAACCCTTGCGAAACGGACTTATTGAGCGCCACCACCGCGTATTGTGTCATGTTCTTTTCCTTGTTTGGTTTAGGGCATCAAGGTTTGGCGTAGGGCATCAGGCCCCCCAAAACGTGGCAGCCGCATAGCCCACAACGCGCTCATAATCCCCGCTAACAGCGCCGGACGTCGCGTAAGCATCCAGATGGACGTGCGGCTGATGGGCGTTTGCGGCCAGCATAAGCATCATCGTAGCAATCGCGCCGCGTCCGCAAGCCAACCCGCGTGCATCATGCTTCGCGTTTAACACCCCTACCGGATCATAGGCTTGTAGGGCGTCCAGCACATATTGATCGAGTTTATGCGCGGTGGCCTGGTTATAAAAATGAGATAAGTCTGAACTGGCAACAAACAGCGTTTGCCGTCCTTGCAAGGCGCCATTCAGGATGCGGGCCAGTTTTGCGCACATCGCCTCGGATTGATCGAGCATAGCAATGGGCACCAGTTCAAAATTCGCTAGCAGAACTTGCAAAAACGGCAGTTCGATTTCAATTGCATGTTCGGGGTCATCACGCACGGGTAACGTCTCTAATGACTTATCTAATGCCGCCACAACCCCCCGGGCGACGGGGACTGTCCCCAGGGGCGTTTGATAGTGGGTGTGGGCAGTCGTGATCAGGGGCGCGTTATAAGGATAATGCGAGGGGCCAATCACAACCACCGTATCGTAAGCCGAGGCGAACGCCTTGAGATAGGCAAAGGCACGCCCTGCTACAGGGCCACTGTAGCGCATCCCGGCATGGGGCACCAGTAGACCATGCAATGCTTGCGCACGAGGAGGGGGCGTATCCACCGCCAGATAATCATCTATGGTTTGGCGCAATTGGGTTCGGTTGTCGGGGTACCATCGGCCCGCCAGGTGAGCGGGGCGCACATCAGGAGACATCAATGAACTTTCGTTTTTCGTCATGTTGTCGTTTGCGTCTGTATTCTATCATTAGGTGTGCCCAGAAATCGAGCAAACAGGAATGCTATGTCAGCCCGCAAAGCCTCAATTGTCGTTCGGTTCAACAAACCCTACGGCGTGTTAAGCGCCTTTCGGCCTCCGAGCGACTACCAGGGCCAGACCTTAAAAGATTACATCGAAATCGACAAAGATGTGCATGCTGTGGGTCGCCTGGACAAAGATAGCGAAGGCTTGTTGTTGCTTTCCAATGATGCCTGGCTAATTCAGCGTCTGTTGGAACCGCGTTTCGAGCATCCGCGTACATACTGGGTACAGGTGGAACAGCGCATTACAGATCATGCAGTAGATGCCTTGCGGCAGGGCGTGACCCTCAAAGGGTATACCACACGCCCGGCAGAGGTGCGTCGCCTTGATCCGCCGCCGGATATTCCGCCGCGTGATCCACCAATTCGCTATCGCAAAACCGTCCCCACCGATTGGATTGAACTGACGCTACGCGAGGGCAAAAATCGCCAGGTGCGCAAGATGACCGCCCATGTTGGCCATCCTACTCTGCGATTGATACGAGTTGCTATCGGGCCGATCACCTTAGCGGGGTTGGCGCTTGGTGAGTGGGCTCACCTGAACGAGGATGAACAGCACGCCTTACGGAAAAGTATCAGCATGAGCAAACCTGGCTAAGTTGGTGGCGCGAAATGCCAATTCTGAATGCTGCGAAAACGGTCGCTGGGCCGGCTGATGAAATCCAGTTGGACGCCTTCTAGGCGCACATCGGGCGCATAGACGAACACCGGATGGTAAAGCACCAAGGCGGGCACCCGCACCGCAAACTCACGCTGAAATGTCGCGTATAACTCCGCGCGATGTGAACCCACGGGGTCAATCCGTGCCTGGGCTAACAAGCTGTTGATGAAAGGTTCGTTCATGGCGCCGTAATTCTGGCCAATCGGGTACTGGCCACTGTGCCACAATGAAAACTGATCGGGGTCTGCGAAGGGGGCCAAGCTATATTCCACAAGCGCTGCGTCGAAGTCACCCGCTTGCAAACGCTCAAGTTGCGTGGCGGGCGACACCATATCGAGTTCAATAGAAAAGCCCAGGCTATTCCACACGGTGGCTAGCTCAAAAGCGACCGCCGCAATGCCAGGATCGTCCGAGACAAGAATGTTAAAATTGCGGCGTTGTTCTACAGCCGGCGGGGGCTCTGGATCTTCGTCGTCTTCAGGATTGTCGTCTTCGGGCGCGGGCGGTTGGTAAGCCTCGAATGATACGCGCTCTAAGAGCGCTTGGGCGCGCTGTGCATCGGGCTGAGGAAAGTTGGCGGCGGCCTGCGCATCGAAAGCCCAAGAACCGGGCAAGATGGGGCTTTCAGCGGGGACGGCCCGCCCGCCGAGGACATCGCGCACAATCGCTTCATGGTCAACCGCGTAGGCTAGCGCTTGCCGGAAGCGGGCATCCCGAAAGTAGGCTAATGAATCCGCCTGCCAGTTAAAAATCAATACGCCCAGGGTGGGCGCGATGCTGGTATGCAACCCGACGCCATTAATCCCCCGCACAGCCTCCAGATGTTCTAAAGGAACTGGCCCCAGGCTGTTGATTGCCCCGGCTAAATAGTCCTGAATAGCCGTTGCCATGTCGGGGTATGTGCGGAACACCAGGCGATCTAGCGCGTAGCCTTGTGCGCCTTCGGGCCGTTGGCGGTAATTGGGGGCAACCCGCAGGCTGATTCCAGAAATTTGCCCCTCTTGTGCAAAAAGCGTTTCAATTTGATATGGCCCGGTGCCGATGGGCGAGAGGTTAAAGGGATGCTGGTCGAGTGTGTCCACGGGCGCGCCTTCGAGCGCATGGGCGGGGGCGATGCCCTGGCGCAAGCGTTCGGGGAAATTGGCCAGCGGTTGCACCAGCCGGAAGCGCACCGTGTAATCATCTAGCACTTGCATTTCTACCGTGCGCCAGAAATCGCGCAGGGCCGGGTCGCCAGGAAAATCGGGATGGCGCAAAGTGCGGATCGTATACGCGACATCGGCGGCGCTGAAGGGCGTACCATCTTGCCACAAGACATCCTGGCGGAGTTGAAAAACATACTCAACGCCATCCGGGCTCGCGATCCAGCCTGTGGCGAGGTCGGGCACAACTTCACCAAATTCGTTGATGTCGGTGAGCCCTTCGTAAATGAGGGCGCTAATGTCGCGATCGACGGGGTTGAGGTTCGCGAACAGGGGGTTCAATTTGCTGATCTCCCCGACAAGACCCTCATGCAGTTCAACCGGCATCGCTTGGTCGGGGCGCGGGGCTTGGGCATGCACCACAGACACGATGGCCTGGTTTACCATCGCCATCAGGAGCAAACCACATAGGATAGAGCGCCCCATGTTTTGCACGCCTAACCTACTATTGTAAAAGTAATTGAGCAAGGGCATTGAGGACAAAAACAACCCCTAGGCCAATCGTCATCTGGTAGATGGTCTTTTCTACACCTCGGCGGGTGCGCCCCGCGCCGGAGGTATCCGCGCCGCCAAACAGACTCCCCACGCCGCTGCCGCTACTTTGCAAAAGCACGACCGCTATAAGGGCGATGGAGATTACAATCTGCACAACTTTGAGTATATCCAGTAAAACCATGTATGAAACTCCTTTAGGAAGACGGCGAAATTATAGCACGCACGCGAAACATGGTAAACAGCCGAGCATACGATGCTTGGCGGGTGCTCGGCCTACGCGCCTCTTTTTCTGACACAGTCTTCATGCCCTAGCCTCATCGTCTGCTACTTAATCATTCTCGTTCTGGCTGGCTGGTAGCCATGGCGCGCGTCCTCGCTTGGTTTCATTTCAATCGACTTTGATACCAGATTACACGCCTCAGAGTTGGGCAGGGCAATCGCATCAAGGCTTGACCTCTTGCGACCTTCTCTGGCCTAATATTTACCCCTCCGTAAATGCCTCCCCGAATTCAGGGAGGGACTGTCATGTCGCGCTTGCGTGATTTTCTCCCCCCGAATTCGGGGGAGATCAAAGAGGGGGGGCAAAAATGGCGACCTGCCAAATTTGTAACGCAATCAACCCTCAGTTTGAGGCACTCGCCCTCAGAGTTGGGAGCCATGCTGGCGAGGATATATAGCTTGTGCAATAATCAAAAAATATCAAAGGCATTCTCACTTAAAACACTCATTGATTGAGAACAGGCAGGGAGTTATTCCGATGAACCGAGTAATCAAACAATCCGTGCGCATCACCGTGGTCTTCATGGTGATGATTTCACTGGTTGCTACGTTGGTACCACCCGTGGCCGCGCAAACAGGGCCAGAAGAAGTTGTCACCGTCGCGGTTGATGGCTTGCTTGTCTACGAACAACCGAACCCCGAATCGCGTCTGTTGGCGGTATATTCTTTGGGCGCATCGATCACCCGTTTTCCGCAAGATGTGCAGAACGAGTTTACGCGCGTTCGCTTGCCCGATGGTCGCCTGGGATGGGCTCAGTTTGGCGTGACCGGCGCGCCCACCGGAGCCCCCACAACCGGGGATGGTAGCCAACAAGCTGGCGCCCCCACCAGTAGTGTGATAGTCGAAGCGCGGGGTAATGTGCGTTTGCGCGACGCCCCCACCCAGAATTCTGCACAACTTGGGCTTATCCCTTGGGGCGAGCAAGCACAACTGCTAGGCCGCGATGACTCGGGCAACTGGGGGCGTGTCAATTTTGAAGGCACGGTTGGCTGGGTAGCGCTAACCTGGTTCGTCACCGTCAGCGGTGATGCCTCGGCAGTGGCCGAAACCACCGAAGCCGCCGTCGCGGATACTTCTGGGGGCGCTACGATTGTGCAAGCCGTGGGCAATGTCCTCATCCGTGATGAACCAAGCCAAAATAGCGCGCGCATTACGCTGGTGCCGTGGGGCGACACCGCGCGTTTGCTCGGTACCGACGACTCCGGCAATTGGGCGCGGGTCGAATATGGCGACATCATAGGTTGGTCGGCGATTGCCTGGTGGCGGGTCGTCTCTGGTGATGTCACGACGGGCGACACCGGCCCCACCGCAGATGCGGATACAACCGAACTGCCCTCCTTGCCTGGTACTGACGCCGTGGAGGCACCCGCGCCAACCGGAAGTGTCACGCTGATGGCGGTGGGTAATTTGCGCGTGCGCGAAACCCCCAGCCTGAACGGCGCCCAAATTGGCAGCTTGGGATGGGGCGAGATGGTAACCGCCACCGCGCTCAGTTCCGATGGTAATTGGGTGTTTATCGTGCGGGGTGACCTGCAAGGTTGGGCCGCGCGAGATTGGTTTAGCGTGGAAAGTGGCAATATTTCGTCTCTGGGCGCGCCTTAACCACGCCGAGTATTGTAGACAACTCAACTCAAACCCCCGCCTAACGCGGGGGTTTGAGTTGGTTATTGGGTGGCGAGGATAGCCAATTGGCGTTGTGCCTCACGCAATTGGGCCAACCCTGCTTGCGCTGACGCTAACCAATTCGGGTATTGGTCGAGCACACGCCGGACGAACGCGCCATCGCAGGCAGTTACCCAGGGGCGGCGCGCGCCGTTGAGCGTCTCAAATGCCGCGTTCATCTGGTCCACGATGCCTTCAAGCTCAGGATATACCTGGTAATCGGACAATGCCGGACGGTATTCACGGAATAACGGAACCAGGCGAATATTGCAGGTGATGAAGCCCGTCGCGACCCCGTCTTCCAGGATATTGACCAAGTTGCCGGCGCCGCCAATGAAGCGCCCCAAATGCTCTTGGGCACGGTCTACGACAACGCGCTCTTCGGGCGTGCGTCCGCTGGGGGGCACCGGCACCGGCGCCCCAGAGCCGGGCTCGCCGATTAGCGGTACTGTACGAATGTCACCCAATATGTTGACGGCAAAGAGCGCCACCCAACCAGGCTGACCGCGAAAAGTGATTTGCCCCCATTCACGCTCACGCGAGAGCAACGTAACCAGCGCGCGTTCATCTTCGGCTAATTGGCCGATGATCGGCGCGGATGTTGATGGCTCCTCACGCACATTCACCCGAGCGAGCGTCGCAAACACGACCAAGGTGCCGGTTTCGACCTGCGTGCCATCCAGGGCCGTGGTGCGTTCTTGCG
>DAOTVD010000194.1:0-4462 GCA_034437075.1 Anaerolineae bacterium | reverse complement strand
CCCCATCTGGTGATGGCAGCGCCCCACCCCCCGCCACCACCCCCGAAGCGGGTGGCGAGATGACGCCGGAAGCCACCATGGAAATGACCCCCGAGGCCACCATGGAAATGACCCCCGAAGCGGGCGGCGAGATGACGCCGGAAGCCACCATGGAAATGACCCCCGAAGCCACCCCGCCACCCACCGAAGAAGCGGGCGAGGATGTGCAGATCGCCGGGAACAATGACCAGAGGGTTGAGATCAACATCAAAGGCGGGCAAGCCCAAGCTAGCGGCGCGATTTCCTACCCGCAAGGTGACACCATCGACGTGGTGACGTATCGCGTCGTGGGTTTTGACTCCGTGACGACCTCTGGCAACGTCACCGTCACGGTGTTGTGCTCCGGCCCGGATGCGGGGCTGGCGTTTGCGAACACCAGCGGCGGCGGCGGCGGCGGGCAGGCCTGCGGTAGTGCCGTCGTGGGCACCAACTTCCACACCAACGTCAACGACACAGGCCGCGTCAGCATCAGCCTGAACCAGGGCGATAATGCCTATGTCAGCTGGACGGTGATCCTCAACGCTGCAGAATAAGTTAACGCTTATCCACAAGGGGCGCGTAGAGCAGCCGGTCATAATCTGCCGCAATGCGCGCCCAATCCAGCGGCTTAACCGCCCCATAGCCCGCCGTGCGGAAACGTTCCCGCAGGGCGGGTTCTTCTATCAACCGTGCGAGCGCCTCAGCCAGGGCGGGCGCGTCTTCCACCGGGGCCAGCAAGCCGTTTTCGCCATGGCGCACCCAATCGGCAGGCATGCCCATAGCCGTAGACACGACCGGCACGCCCGTAGCCCAGCTTTCCATCAGGCCCTTGGGGCCGCCTTCGCTGCGCGAGGTGATGAGATAAGCATCGCTGGCGTAGTAAAAGCGCGGCATCTGCGCGTAATCATCCAGCATATGATGCATATAGCGCACGCCGAGTTTATCCAGCCCGTTTTTGACGTATCCGCGCGCTGGCCCGGTCAGCAAGACGAATATTTGCGGGTAGTGCGGGGCCAACCGCGCCAGAGTATCCAGCAGCACATCTGGCCCCTTGATGAGCTTGGGCGCATCGCCCGCGCCCCAACCCGTGCCGTCTTTCTGAAACGAGGCCACGACGAACGCCTCCGGCGGGATGCCGAGCGCGGCGCGGGCCGCCTGGCGCGCAGCAGCATCCGGCGGCGTAAAGTGCGCTAAATCCACGCCGATGGGGATGACTTCGATCTGCGCGGGGGGCACGCCCACCGCCAGCAACGCCGCGCGGCTGGCCGCGCAAGAGGTCACAATGCGGCGCAGTTCGGGGGAGCGGGCTGGTAGCTTCTCGAACAAAGCGCGCAATGCTGGGTCGGGGTCATCCGGCTTGCCGTGGAACCACGTCAGAAAGACATGGTTGCTGGGGTGGTCGGGCGGGCGGTTCAGGAACATCTCGCGCGCGCCGTAGTGGATGATTTGGCCGCGTAACGGGCCGACCCCATCCACCAGATGCGCACGGCGGCCCGCCGCTTGCAGGTGTTGGGTTACGTAATGCCCCACCCAATACAGCGCCCAGTTGGCTTTTTCCGTTACATGATAAATATCGGTGCGCAAGCGCATGGCCAGCGCGAAGCGCGCCCGGCGCAGGGTATTCATGGGGTGGGCGTGAGCGGCACGGCAGTCGGTAGCATATCGCTCGTCGGCTCGGGGATGGCGTCGGGGGATGTGCCGTCCGGCCCCCAGGCCGCTAGCGCGTCCGGGTCCGCTTGTGCACTCCGCGCGATGGCCTCAAAGATAATCGTGTCATCCTGTGGCGCCACCACCAACCCGATGATGGTCAGCGCGTGGGTCGGGTATAGCACGACCGCGCTGATTGACCGGGTAAACCACTCTGCCGGGACATCCTGCTCGCCCAATTCGGGTTGGTCGATAATGACGATAAGCGCGGGGTGGCCGTCAATCTCGGTTTCGATGAAGGTGGGTTCGCTTTCAACGTCCTGCGGGATGTCCATCCCGGCGCGGATGTCCTCAATGGTCAGTTCGTCTTCGTAACTATACCCCAGGGCGAACAGGTCAAGTTCCTGCACCGTCCCCACGCCCACGACATACGACGCCACCGGGGGCGGTGTGGGGGTGGGGCGCGGCGTGGCGTCGGGGTCGAGTTCTTGCTGAATATTGTCGAACACATTTTCAATCGCGCCGACTAAGCGTTCTAGGCTGGCGGTATCGCGCGCGATGAAAATCGCGGGGTCTTGCGGAAAGGTGATCCAATCCGGCGGGATTTGCAACGTGATGGCCCCATCCGCCAGCGTGAATTCCTGGGTGAGTTCCACCGCCGCGACCGCCTCGGCGCGTTCTTCGGCCTCGGATTTATCCTCGGGGGCGGGGTCATCCTGGGCCAGAGCGCTCAGCGGTGCCAAGAGCAGCAGCAACAAGAGTAAAAAGGGGATTATGCGCATCTGATTGATCCTTTGTGCTTGGCTGTGCATTATGCCTATCGGTTCAACCCTATGATACCCCATTTGTTCCCCCCTGCGAGCCAAACGCGGGGCGCGCCTGGGGTAGACGGCCCTAGTCGGCGGCGCGGCTTTTCTCTATACTCAGCCTATGCGACTCAAACATATTCTGGCGCGCGGCTTGCGGCGCTTTCCGTTTTTCGCGTTTCTGATCTTCTGGCTATATCGCTTTAGCGTGCCGCGCTTTACAGCGGGCGTGGCGGGCGTGTTGTTCGATGACCAGGGGCGCATCCTGCTCGTAGAGCATGTTTACCATGCGCGGCATCCGTGGGGCTTGCCCGGCGGATGGCTAGGCCGGGACGAACAACCCGATTTCGCGCTGCGGCGCGAGTTCGCCGAGGAAACCCGCCTGGCCGTGGAGATCGTCGCGCCTGTGCTGGTAGAAACGGGCGTCTTTTGGCGTCATCACCTGGATGTCGGCTATCTGGTGCGCCTGCGCGAGCCCGGCCAGGCGATTATGCTATCGCATGAATTGCGCGATTATGCCTGGGTAGCGCCCCAGGATGTGTTGACCACCCAGGGCTATGTCAAAGGCTTTCATCGGCGCGTCGTAGAGCACGCGCTGGCCCAAATGATACACGAAAGGGGCTGAAGAACATGACCTTAAAAGGATTAGGAACCCGTTCGGAGCGCGGCGGTGGGCTGCCCATCGTTAGCTTGGTATCAACCGCGTTCTTGTTGATGGGCGTTTTTTTGTTCGGGCAAGAACTCATGGCCTATAGCGACCAGGATGTCGCGGCCCTACAAGCGGATGTGATTATCGCCGGGGTGCAGGTCGGCGGCCTGAACGAGGCCCAAGCCCAGGCCCGCTGGGAAGAAATCTACCTAGACCAACCCATCACGCTGGTCTACCGCGATAGCCCGATGATCTTTAGCCCGCGTACGCTGGGCTTCCGCACCAACAACGAGGCCATGCTGACCGCCGCCCGCACCCAAAGCGACGGCGAACAAAACTTCTGGACGGGCTTTTGGGCGTATCTATGGAACGAGCGCACCACGAGCGTGGAAGTTCCGCTGAACGCGACCCTGCAAGAAGGCCAATTGCGCGGCGTGCTAGAAGACATCGCCCGGCGCTATGACTCCGAAGCGCAAGACATCGGCTTCGACCTGACCACGCTGACCTTCCAGAGCGGCGCGCAGGGCTCGCGCCTGGATACCGAAGCCAGCATCCCCTTAATTGAAGCCGCGTTGTTTAACACCAACCCCGCCGAGCGGCGCGTGGAATTGCCCACCCAGGGCGTGCGCGGCTCTGGCGCGGATATGGACGACTTGCGCCAGGCCATCATCAGCTACATGGAAGCGCAAGGCGTGCTCTACGATGCCGAGACGACGATTGTATCGGTCTTCGTAATGGACTTGAACACGGGCGAAGAAATGTCCATCTTGGGGGATGTGGCCCATAGTGGCGTCAGCACCATCAAAGTGCCGATTATGGTGAATTACTTCCGGCATCAGGTGGCCGTGCCCGACCCCGATACATCCTACCTGATGGCTTCCGCGATGATCTGTAGCCACAACCCCGGTGCCAACTTCCTGATGCAAGTCACCAGCCCCACGCGCAACAATATGATAGAAGGGCTGCGCCTGGCCTCCGAAACCATGCTGGATATGGGCGCGATCAATAGCTGGATCACCTCGCCGCTGTTTGTGGGGCCAGATGGCGAATACCCCATCATCCAACCGCCCGCGCGGGATAACCTGGCCAATCCTGACTACAACGCGCAGCCCGACCCCTTCAACCAAACCACCGCCGAGGATATGGGCACGGTGTTGGCGCATATCTATGACTGCGCGATGAACAGCGGCGGCCTGCGCGCGGTCTTCCCGGATGAAGTCACGCAGACCGAATGCCAGCAAATGTTGGAAGTGCTGCGCGGGGTGCGCTTCGAACGCTTCAGCGAAATCGGCGCCCCGCCGGAGGTCGAAATCGCGCATAAGGTCGGCTATGGGGATGAAAC
>DAOTVD010000193.1:0-4790 GCA_034437075.1 Anaerolineae bacterium | reverse complement strand
TAAGTTGCGAGATGTGGCGTATGCCATTGGTGGCCGCCCCGCCTTGGTGGCGTCTGAACATAAAGCGCTCTATCATGCAGCAGCAGTTATGGCCAGTAACTATCTAGTGACCCTATTTGATGTGTCGCATCATCTTTTGCAAGCGTCTGGCATCGCGCAAGATGAAGCACATCGGGCCTTATTGGCAATGATGGAGCATACGCTCCACAATTTAGAGGCGGTTTCTGCTTCTGACGCTTTAACTGGGCCCATTGCACGGGGTGACCTTGCGACAGTTGAACAACATATTATGCATTTGGACCTTTGGCGTAATGACTATGCGAAATTATATTGCGCGTTGGGGCTGGCGACCAGCGAGATTGCTCCACATTTAGCCCCAGCGCAACGCGAGACCCTCCGCAATCTTCTGTCAGAAAGTTGACCTATGGCACCCACCATTCGCACCTTTGCGCAGCACAAAACAAATGGCGTTCCATTGGTTATGCTCACGGCTTACGACGCAACTAGCGCGCGCCTGGCAGCCTCCGCTGGCGTGAATCTCTTGCTCGTCGGGGACTCCCTCGGCATGGTCGTCCAAGGACACAGCACCACCTTACCCGTGACTTTGGAGCACATCATCTACCATACTCAGTTGGTCGTGCGTGGCGCACCAGACGCCTTTATCATCGCCGATATGCCCTTTATGAGCTATAACGTTTCGCCCGAGCAGGCACTCTCCAACGCCGCACGCTGTATACAAGACGGCGGCGCGCAGGGCATCAAGCTCGAAGGCGGCGCGCGTATGGCATCCACCATCCGACGCCTGGTCGAAAGCGGCATTCCCGTCTTAGCGCATATCGGATTGACCCCACAGAGCGTACACTCCCTAGGCGGGTGGCGCGTGCAAGGCAAAACCGAAGCAGGTGCACGGGCCCTGCTGGCCGATGCCCTGGCCGTGCAAGAAGCCGGCGCTTTTGCCGTCATCCTAGAGCTTGTCCCCGCCCCCCTGGCCGAACGCATCACCGCCGAGTTAAGCATCCCCACGATTGGCATAGGCGCCGGGGTTGGCTGCGACGGTCAGGTGCAAGTGCTGCATGATATTCTAGGGCTTATCGAAGGCTTTACACCGAAACATGCCCACATTTTTGCCGAAGGTGGCGCGCTATTAAAAGACGGCATCATGCGCTACAAAGCCGCTGTCGAGGCGCGAGACTTCCCCACGGCGGAGAACGCCCCCAGCATCGACGACGACGTGCTGCGCGCCATTTATGGCGCCGAAAGCGACACCTAATGTACATCGCGCGCACCATTGCAGAATGCCGGGCCGCGCGAGCGAGTTTGGCGGGGACTCTGGGCTTTGTGCCAACCATGGGCTATTTGCATGAAGGGCATTTATCTTTGATGCGCCAGGCACAAGCCGAGAATGACCATGTCGCAGTGTCCATTTTTGTGAACCCAACCCAATTTAACGACGCCCAAGACCTGGATGCTTACCCGCGAGATGAAGCACACGACCTCGCATTACTGACCGATCTACACATCGACCTGGTCTTCATACCCCCCTACTCTGAAATCTACCCCGCTGGTTTTCAAACGTTCGTAACTGTCGAGCACATCAGCCAGAGGTTAGAAGGCGCCCACCGTCCCGACCATTTTCGCGGAGTGGCTACTGTCGTCACAAAATTATTCAATATCATGCAACCCGATAACGCCTATTTTGGCCAAAAAGACGCCCAACAAGTGGCCGTTATTCGCCAACTTGTCCGCGATTTGAATCTGCCGCTGACGATGCGTGTCGGGCCAACCGTCCGCGAGCCCGACGGCCTCGCGATGTCCTCGCGCAATGCGCGCTTAAGCCCCCCCCAGCGGCAAGCCGCAACCATATTGCATCAAGCACTGTTGACTGCTCGATCACTATACGAAAATGGCGAGCGGAATGCTGACGCCCTACGGCAGGCCATGCAAGCAACCCTTGCGGCTGAACCATTGGCCCAACCGGACTATGTCAGCATCGGTGATGGTCATACGCTCGATGAACTAACAGGCGATGTTTCGCCTCCTGTGTGTTTTTCCCTGGCCGTTTTTATCGGCAACATACGCCTTATCGACAATCTCCTGATAAAATAAGAGCGGCCAGGATAACAATGGGGAACCTATGACGAACGAGACCAAACCCCCTCTGCAAGACCTACAAGACCTGCAAACGTTGAACCGCATTGCGGCCACGCTAAACCAGGCTGTGGATGTCCGGGCAGCACTCCAAGATATTTTGCCGGACATCATCAACTTGATGGGATTGGAAACCGGCTGGATTTTTATCAAAGATCATCACCGCCAAAATCGCTGGGCCGGGCTGGGTTATGATCTAGCCGCTCATCATAATCTGCCGCCAGGTATGGATTTAACCGAACACGAAGTTTGGAATGGGGGGTGCGATTGCCAAAGCTTGTGCAATAAGCACCAACTCACCGAAGCCTATAACGAAGTACGCTGTAGCCGTTTGCGCAATGCGCGCGGCGACACGCGCGGGTTGCATGTTCATGCGTCTGTGCCGCTGCGCTCGGGCGATGTCGTGTTGGGTATTCTGAACGTTGCCAGCGAAACCTGGGCACAATTTGACACGCGCACGCTGAATTTACTCACTAACATCGGCTTTCAAATTGGCACCGCCCTAGAGCGTTCTCGGCTATACGACATGCTGCGCGAACGTCGCATCCACGAACAATCGGCCTTGCTCGATCTCTCGTATCATCTGCTCGGGCGGCCCGATCTGCGCGATTTAATGCAATATCTCCTCAGCGAGATTCAACGCTTGCTCGATGTCGAAGCCACCGCCCTCTTGCTGTTGGGTGACGAACCCAATCGGTTGTATTTCAAAGCATCACTGGGCTGGAAATACGCGCCAGAAATCAAAGAACGGTGGTTACCCGCCGATGAAAGCAGCGGGCCGGGCAAAGTAATGCAAACCCAAACGCCACATGTCGTCGAAGACTTGCAACTTAAAGACCCCAATCCATGGATGTCGGACTGGCTGAAGGCCGAAGGCTTTCGGGGGCATGCGATAGTGCCACTCATCGCAGAAGGCCGCTCGATTGGCGCCCTAGTAGTGGATACGCGCGTACCACGCAAACTGAATGACGACGAACTGCGCCTTTTGCAACTGCTGGCCAACCAGGCCGCGCTCGCGCTAGAAAAAGCCCGCTTGTACAAAGAAGAAGTCGCCCGCCAGAACCTGGAAGATGAATTGACCGTTAGCCAACGGATTCAGCTAAGCATGCTACCCGAGCAATGCCCCCAAATCCCCGGTTGGCAATTTACAGCGACTTACCAAGCGGCCAAACTCGTCGGCGGGGATTTTTACGACTTTTTCAGCGTAACGGGCGAAGAAGCGCAACCGCTCGGCATTGTCATCGCGGATGTGGCCGACAAAGGTGTTCCAGCAGCGCTGGTCATGGCACTCAGCCGCACGATTATTCGCTCCGCCTCGATGAGTGGCCGCGCCCCTGCGCGCGCCCTAACCCGCGCTAACGAACTCATGTTGCAAGATTCGCGTTCCGAGATGTTCCTAACGGCCTTTTACGCCAAGCTCGACCCTGAAATCGGCCAATTTAGCTACACCAACGCCGGGCATAATCCACCGCTGTGGTATCGCGCTGACTACGGCGAATGCCAAACGCTCGCTATGCGCGGTATTGTCTTGGGCATCTTGGATGATATTCATCTGCAAGAGGAGACCATCTACTTGGCGCGCGGCGACATCTTGCTATTGTATACCGATGGTGTTACCGAAGCCATGAATAGCGCGAGAGAAGAATTCGGCATCGCACGCCTGCAACAACTGCTGTGCGACAACGCAATTTTCGATGCAGCGTTCATTGAAGGTGCCATTATTAACGCCGTGCAAGACTTTACAGCCAACATGGCCCAAAATGATGACTTCACCATGGTCATCATCAAGCGCGTAGATGAGCCCGACGCTTGAGTTTGCGTCCCACCTTCGCGCGGATTACACTTTAGGCTATGGCAGAACAATTACTTAATCAAACCCTGGGCGGGCGCTATCGCTTCCTCGCCTTGATCGGTGAAGGCACTTATGCGCGCGTCTACAGAGTGCTAGATACGCGGCGAGGTGTGGAACTAGCCGCCAAGGTCTTGCGCAACGACATCGCCCATGAAAGCGCCTTTTTAGAGCGTTTTCGGCGCGAAGCCGACGTGTTGCACCGCTTGCAGCATCCGCATATCGTGCGCTACTACGAAATAGTCGAAACAAACGGCTACGTATTCATCTTGCTGGATTACATCGCCGGGGATACGTTACAAACGTACTTCTACCGACGCGATAATCCCCTAATGCCCAAAGAAACTCTACCGTTCTTGCGCCCCACCTGCGCCGCGCTGAGCTATGCCCATGGCGAACACATCATCCATCGCGACATTAAACCGGCGAACATCCTGCTGGGCGACAATGGACTGGTCTACCTGACCGACTTCGGTATCGCGCGGTTGTTGACCGAAGTGAGCACCCTGACCCAGGATAGCGCCATCGGAACCCCGTTGTATATGGCGCCGGAGCAACTCACGGGCAAAGAGATCAGCCTAACCGCTGATATTTACGCCCTGGGCATCTTGCTTTATCAGATGGTAACCGGGCGCCGGCCCTTCGAAGGCAACAGCCCGCAAGCCAAAGGCAGCAGCGCCGCCGAACGTGTCGCTTACGAGCATATCAATTTGCCCCCACCATCCCCGCGCGAGTATAACCCGGCATTACCCGAGTCCATCGAAGAGATTATCTTGCGCTGTTTGCGCAAAGC
>DAOTVD010000192.1:0-2213 GCA_034437075.1 Anaerolineae bacterium | reverse complement strand
TTGAACATCCATGCGTTGGGCCTGTTGCGCACCCGCCGCGCGGATTATGCCCGTTGGTTTGGGCTGCAAGCCTTAGCGGGGCTCAGCTTCGCGCCCTGGTTGCCGTTTATGTGGCGCTTGTTGGTAAACAGGGAATATGACCGCTTTGGCGAACATACCGTGCTAGAAGGTACGTCCGTCAATAGCGACATAGATGGCTTGTTGATGTTGCTGAGTGAGCAGTTTTTCGATACACCGCTGGCCTTTGGTGCATTGGCGCTGGTGGGCCTGTTGGGCTGGCTGGCGCGTCCGCGTTGCTGGCCCAATGGCGGCCATGTGCTGGGTTGGGTGCTGGTCGTTGTGGGGGGCAGCTTAGCGGCGGGGATGCTCGCCAACCTGGCTGTGCCCGCATTGATGGCACGTCGCATGATCTTTGTCGTACCATTTTTGGTGGTGGTCCTGGGGGCATTGCTGGCCACTTTGCCCCGCCCTGCGGCGCTGATAGCGCTGCTCATTTTCGGCGGTATGACTTGGAATACGCCGGAACCCGATGATTGGATCGGCGACCCCTTTTTTCGCCAAATTGTCGCCTATGTGGAGGATCACAGCACCCAACGCGATTTGGTGCATATCATGCCAGCCGGCCTGTTGGAGCAGTTACCGTTTGAGTATTATGCGCAGCGATTGCTGACCACCGACTACACCTTCACCGATGACCCGACAGACTTGCATAACTGGCTGTTGTGGGGCCGCGAACGTCTATGGGTGGTCTGGAACCACGAGCCACCGCGCTATATTCTCAGCATGCAACAGCGCGGCTATGTGCTGGAACAGCAAATCCCTTTCGAGTTTATGAACATTTGGGTCTATCATGCGGTAGACATCTACCTAACCGGGCCGCCGACGCTCGCCGATGACCAAAAAGCAGCCCTGCCGCACGCTTTCGGGCCAGACATCCGCCTGCTAGATTATCAGATCAACGCGCAGACGCTCGCGCCCGACCAAACACTTACCGTCTGGGCACGGTGGCAGGCCAATGCCCGCTTAGCGCGTGATTATGTGGTCTTTTTGCATGTGTTAGGGCCGGATGGCACGATAGTGGCGCAGGGTGACGGCACGCCCACCCACCTGGGGCGCACCTACTCCACGCGCTATTGGGCACCGGGTGTGCGCTATGAAGACCGGCGTCAGGCCGTCTTGCCTGCCGATATTGAGCCTGGGGCATATGAGCTTGTGATGGGATTATACGATTTTCAGACAGGCGCGCGCCTGGGCCAAGGGCTGACGCTGACTACGCTACAAATCCGCTAGCGATAACGCCCCAGATAACCGTTGATGCGATGAAACAACATGCGCGCGGTCTCGTCGTCCAGATCGCCCGCCTTCAAGCGCGGTGTGAGCACGGCATTCAGGCTCGTGGCCAGTTGCCAGCCGACGCCGTGATAAGCCGGATGGCCACAGATTTCGAGGGCCGTATCGGTGAGCATGTTGGAGAGGGCAATGTAGTCGGGCGTATTGCGCAGCGCCTCGTCGGTCAGGTCGCTACCCGCCGCGAGGGCGTCCAGAATGGCGTCCGTGACGGTCGCGTAATGATCGTTGTTGTAGGCCGCGTGATAATGCACCAGGGCCTGACGGTCGGTGAGTTGGTTCATGATTGAACGCCTTCGTTATAAGGATTTACGAAGGGCTTTTCCACGGGGCGAACAGGCTGAGGTTTTCTGTCTTGCCGCGCGAAGAAGCCGAACTCACCATCGCTATAGCGCGTGCTACCGTTTCCCTTCCGAGAAACTGTCACTTGCCGCCCAGGCCTTCTGCCTGTCAATTGCCGCTTTTTCGGCGAAAGGTAAACTGTCATGACTCACCCCACCGCCCCTGGACTTCGATCCGAACGCATTGCACTCTGCTATGTGCGCCTGTCTTTCACCCGCGAGGGGGACGAGACGCAAAGCCCCGACCGGCAGCGTGCCAATATCGAGGCCAAATGCCGCGAGCGCGGCTACACGCCCGAATGGTACGAAGACGTGGACGGTCACAAGTCGGGTCGGGATGTCAAAAACCGTCCGGGCTGGCAAGCACTCAGCAAGCGACTTTCCGATCCCGACGTAGTTGCCCTTATTGGCAACGACCTAGCAAGATTTCATCGTAAAGGATGGCGTGTGGGCGACCTCGTCGAGTTCGTCGAAGAACACCATATCGACCTCATCCTGGCCGCGCCAGGACGTGAAATTGACACG
>DAOTVD010000191.1:0-3388 GCA_034437075.1 Anaerolineae bacterium | reverse complement strand
AAATCGTCTTGGCGATAGTTGAGGCATTCTTCTACGCCGATCTGAAATAAATCCTGGTGTTTGCCCGGCGAGGCCGTGCCGTAGACCGTCGCGCCGAGGATTTGCGCCATTTGCACGGCGATCCAACCCACACCCCCTGCCGCACCATGCACCAGCACCTTATCCCCCGGATTCACCCGCCCCATCGCGACCAACATCTGGTAGGCCGTCAGCGCGTTGACGGGCAAAGCGGCGGCGTTCTCTAAAGTGATCGTATCCGGCAAGCGCCACACCTGTTCGGTGGAGACACACACCACATCGCTGTAGCCCCCGAAGCGCGTCAGCACCATCACCCGCGCGCCATCCCAATCGGATGCAACGCCCTCGCCGAGGGCTTCGACTGTGCCGCTGACTTCATACCCAACGACCGTGGGCAACGGCGGCGCATCTGGGTAAAGCCCCATGCGTGCCAGTACATCCGCAAAGTTGACGCCACTATAGGCGACCCGCACGCGAACTTCTCCAGCTTGGGGTTGGGGGTCGGGCGCTTCACGCACGGTCAGTACGTCGGGCGGGCCAGCTTTCGGTATCCAGATTTGGCGCATATTCTTACCTCGCTTATCTTGCGAACCATAACTATGATGATGGCGCACAACATCGCCGCTGGCAAGGTTGTGTTATCACGCGCTAGGCACATACCCCGCAGACGACCCCTTGCCTTATGGCTGAAGTTCCCGCATAATTCCGGCGGCTTACCAGAAAATTGACTAGAAAATTGAGGCAGTTTATGAAAGGTTTGATCCTGAGCGGTGGCAAAGGCACTCGCCTCTATCCTCTGACGTATACGCGCGCGAAACAACTCATCCCCGTGGCGAATAAACCCGTATTATTCCGGGTTATCGAAGCCATTCGCGATGCCGGAATCCGCGACATTGGCATCATTATCGGCGATACCGGCCCCGAAATCCGCGAAGCTGTAGGCGATGGCATGCAGTTCGGCGACGTATCCATTACCTACATCGAGCAAGACGCGCCGCGCGGGCTGGCCCACGCAGTGAAGATTGCGCAAAACTTTTTGGGCGATGAACGTTTTGTCATGTTCCTGGGCGATAACGTGATCGAAGGGGGCATTAGCCCCCTGATTGCCGAATTTGAGCATCACCCCGAATGGAACAGCCAGATTGTGCTGACGGCGGTCGAGCACCCAGAACAATATGGCGTGGCCGAACTAGGCGACGATGGGCGCATCATTCGCCTGGTGGAAAAGCCCAAAGAGCCGATTAGTGATCTGGCATTGGTGGGCATTTACATGTTTGACCATCATATCTTCGAGGCCGTCAACCAGATCAAACCCTCCTGGCGCAATGAATTGGAGATCACCGACGCGATTCAGTGGCTAGTAGAGCATGGGTATTCGGTGTTTCCGCATGTGCATACGGGCTGGTGGATCGACACAGGCCGCCCTGGGGATATGCTGAACGCCAATAGCCGCGTCTTGGACGAACTAACCCCCGACATCGCCGGAGAGGTAGACGCGGATTCGCTGGTGGATGAACGCGCAATCATTGCGCCCGGCGCACAGATTATCAATAGTGTGGTGCGCGGGCCGTCCATTATTGGCGAAGGCTGCCGCATCGTGAACAGCTATATCGGCCCCTTCACCAGCATCTACACCAATACCGTCATCGAGAATTGCGAAATCGAGCGCAGCATCGTGTTAGAGAACGCCACACTGCGCAATATTCCGGCTCGCCTGCACGATAGCCTCATCGGGCGGGATGTTGATCTCGATATTGTGCAAGACAAGCCGCAAGCGCTTAAGCTCACGTTGGGGGATCATAGCCGGGTGCGCTTGTTGCCGCGCTAGATGTCCAGATGTACATTTTGGGCGGCGAGTTGGCCCGCGACCTCGCCCACCAGATTTTCGAGCGTGGCGTCGTCCGGGGCTTCGAAGCGCACTTGCAAGGCCGCCCCGGCGGCATCCGGCAGGCAACCGACCCACGCGGTGCTTGTTTCCAGGCGCACGCCTGCCTCTGGCCCGACCGAGGGTCCGTCAAAGGCCGTACTGAGCACGGCGAGAACCTCCGCCTGGCGATCTGCTGGGCATGGCGCTCGCAAAATGGACGTGGTCTGCGTTTGGGGCACATTGGCCATAATCGCGTGCAGCGGCGCGGTGCCTGCTCGGCTGAGTAGCTCCACCAAGCGCAGCGCGCCATACAGACTATCCCCATAGCCATAATACTCACCGCCGATGTATACCGCGCCATCGGTGCTCAAACCAAGCGGGGCATCCTGCGCGGCCATTTGTGTCGCCAGAGCCGCCGAACCGCCATTCACCATGATGGGCTCCCCCCCCGCCGCTGCGATGAGATCAACCAACACCTGGCTGGCCAGAACATCGACCAAAATCGGCGCGCCAGGAAACCGCTTCAGGACATCCCACACCAGTGGGATAAAGGCCCGGTCGGCAGGGTGCTGCACCCCGCGCCCATCAATGACTGCCACGCGCGAGCCATCGCCTTCGAACACCAGCGCCAGATCGGCGCTTTGGGTCAGCAATACCGCCTTGGCATCCAGCAGATAATCCGTGGCTGTCACGTCCGCCGGATGGTGGGGAAAATCGCCCGCCGGGTCGCAATATAAGGGCAGCACAGGGTGGCGCATATAGCGCAATAGCGTCGGGATGTATAGCCCGGCGGTACCATTGCCCGCATCCACCACCACCTTCAGAGGCTTTGGCGCATCGCCAAAACGCCCTGCTAAATCAGCCATGTAGCGCGAGGCAGCATGTTCATCGACCGCCGCTTCGCCATACCCGCGCTGGAAGTCCCCCGCCGCCAGATGTGCTTGCCAGCGCTGCTGTTCATCCTCAGAAAAAGGCCGCCCGCCTCGGCTCAGGATAAACGCCATCTGGCCCGCAGGCCGGCCCGCGCCCGTAATCATTACCGCCGGAACATCGCCGCGCGTGCGGCTGGCATGGTAGGCCACCGGCGTCGCGACCAGGCCAATATCCAGGGTTTTTAGCCCGGTGGCGCGCACCCCCGCCCCAAAGGCGGCCACCAAGGCGGCAGCCCGCGCGCGGTGGTCGCGCCCGATGATGACTTGCGCAGCGCCCTGCATGGCCGTCCCCAGCGCAAGGCCCAACCGCTCGGCATCCGGTTCGCTGAGCGCATCATCCCCGCCCCCATACACCCCCGATGTTCTGAAAATCATGGCGTTAACCTGACGATGAAAAGCTGTTTCATCCACGCTTCTCCGTTTTTGCGGCTCGATCTTACCACATCACCCCCGCTCGAACGATAACCGCCGTGACAAGCCCGCCCCCATACGCTAGACTTGCACCAGATGACAACGCATCACGTTACCGGGCAATAACAAAAAGGTCAGCATATCGCATGAACGAACAGGC
>DAOTVD010000190.1:0-32242 GCA_034437075.1 Anaerolineae bacterium | reverse complement strand
CAGTCCGTCCGAGGGGTACAAGGCGGCACAGCGGTAGGGGCAATCGTTGCTGTCGCGCGCGGCGTGGCAGTCAAAAATGGGGTTTGCGTGGCAAACGCCGTGGCAGGAACAAGCGTGGGCGCCTCGGTTGGATTGTCTGTTTCTTCGTCCTGGGCGGTGAGCGAGCACGCGCTGGCGAGAATGGTCAAAATGCCGAAAATGAGCCAGATATGGCGTTGCATGGTGCTTCCCCTCCTGCAATGTTAGTTAAATCGATTGTACCAAATCTTGGTCTTCGGCTAAGCGACCCCTGCAACATCGTTCGAAACACGCTACAATGCACGGTATGGTAACCCAAACAATTCCCCAGCAATTTGTGATTGAAGGCGGGCATCGTCTGGAGGGCGAAATTGTCGCCAGTGGCAGCAAAAATGCTGCGCTCAAGATGCTGCCTGCGTGCTTGCTGACCGACGAACCTGTGACCCTAACCAATGTGCCTGATATTCAGGATGTGCGCAAAATTTGCGAGCTACTGACGGGCTTGGGCGCATCTGTGGAATGGTTGGATGCTTCCACCGTGCGGGTGCACGCTGCCGAGATTACATCACATGTGCCAGACCCCGCCCTGGCGGCCCAGGTACGCGCGAGTATCGTCCTGGCCGGGCCGATGCTCGCCAGGGTAGGACGTATCGAGCTAGCCCCGCCTGGCGGGGATGTCATCGGGCGGCGTCGCCTGGATACGCATATTCTGGCTTTAGAAGCCCTGGGCGCACGGGTCGAATTTTCGCGCGTGTTCAGCATGCAAGCTGATGGGCTAGTGGGGGCCTCTATTTTGCTAGACGAAGCAAGCGTGACAGCCACCGAAAACGCCATCATGGCAGCGGTTACAGCGCGCGGGCAGACGATTATCCGCAATGCGGCCTCGGAGCCCCATGTGCAAAATTTGTGCCTGATGCTCAACGCGATGGGCGGCAATATCAGCGGCGTGGGGTCGAACACCCTGACCATAGAAGGGGTTGAAAAGCTGCATGGCGCCACGGTGCGCGTAGGGGCCGATTATCTCGAAGTTGGCAGCTACCTAGCAGCGGCAGCCGTCACCGATGGCACCGTGCGTATCCGCGAGGCAGACCCCCAACACCTGGAAATGATCGCGCTCGTGTTTCGTAAGCTGGGCGTCACCTGGCAAACGGACGGCAACGATGTGGTTATTTCGCGCGGGCAAGCCCTGCGCGTGGAGCGCGACTTGGGGAACGCGATTCCAGAGATCAAAAGCCAAATTTGGCCCGCCTTCCCCACGGATATGATGAGCGTCGCGCTGACGATGGCCACACAAACCGTCGGCGCGGTCTTGTTTCATGACTGGATGTTTGACAGTCGCTTGTTTTTCACAGATCGGTTGGTGAATATGGGCGCGCGTATTTTGTTATGCGACCCCCACCGGGCATTGGTGCAAGGGCCAACGCCATTGGTCGGGGGGAATATCATCACTAGCCCGGATATCCGCGCCGGAATGGCCTTGGTGATTGCTGCACTGGCCGCCGATGGTCAGACGATCATCCGCAATATTCATCAGATCGACCGGGGGTATGTCAATGTGGCGCATAAGCTGCAATCCCTGGGCGCTCAAATTCATCGTGAGGCCATTTCGTGAGGCCGGAGGTCTATCGTCCGTTAGGGCTCACTATCGCGATTCTGGGGGCTGTGTTGTTGTTTGGCGCCTGGCCACTCGTGAAGTTGTATATCGTCTGGCGTTTGAATGCGCGCGTTTTCGAGGGCGATGATCTGATGTTGGCAGGCAGTACGACCCCCATGGATGGATACACCTATATAACGGGGATTTTAGGGGTTGTGGTGATCCTAACGTCGTTGTTTGCGTGGCTTGGCCGCCCGCCTGTAATCCGCTTTGTGTTTCAGGGAGCGGTGTTGCTGGCCGCTGTGGCCCTGGTGGCCGAGGCAATTACGCGCGCTAGTTCGCAAGCCAGTAGCGATGTCTTGCGCGAAGTGCTGCGATGCCAGGCGCCGATACAGGTCCTAATGGCCGTATACATCGTCTGGTATTGTAACCGGGCTCCCGCGCGCGCCTTTTACCGTCAAGAACCCTTGCCTCACTATCATAACAATCAAGAATAGAAAGAAATCGCAGTATCATGAGTCGTGTTGTCAACACCAATAGCCCCGGTAAGCGTCGCCATTATCATATGCGCTCGTGCGCCGAATTGCTGCGGCATCTGAGCCAAAAACAAGACATCGATGCCGAAGCGTGCGACATGCTCGGCGCGCTGGTGTTTTCGTTGCAAGCTATTGACGATACCCTGCAAGAGGCCATCGATGCCTGGGAAAAGCGCGATTACTGGATGAAAGCCGAACAATTCCGCCAGGAATGGGCCTGGGTGAGCGCGAATATGGATCACCTGGTAGCCATTTTGCGGGAAGAAGACTGGGCGACCATCCCTACGGTACTGGCCAGGCTTTTTCCCCATTTTCAAGAGATCACGATCAACAAAAATATGCGCTCGCCCGATCTCTGGAATGGCAAGTACGAGAAGTTTCAACAAGAATTTGTGCATTAAGCGAATGCGACGCTCAGTGCCCAACCCACGACATATGCGCTGCCAAATTGGGCGTGTAGGCGAGCGGTTTGGACCAGTACACCATGCAGAATGGCGCTATCTTCTGTGCTGGTCGCGGTGCGGCATAAGCGCAATGTTTCCGGCAAAGTGACTAGCACCAAGAGCGTCGGCCAGGGCACCACCCCCAGGATAATCAGCATCACAGTCAGCACATGGGCGCCAAATGTCAGGGCAATATATTCTGCCTGAGCGAAGCGGCGCCCTAGCCGGACTGCCAACGTGAGGCGCCCGCCCGCACGATCTGATTCCAGGTCTCGCAAATTATTGGCATGCAAAATGGCTGCCACCACCGCTGCCACTGGCAAGGCACCCACAAACGGAACCCAGCTAAAATCCTCCGCCATAATATAATAGGTTCCAAAGACGATCAGCGGCCCCATGAAGATAAAGACGGCGATTTCTCCTAAACCAATATAGGCTAGGGCATAGGGCGTCGCGGTGTACAACACCACCACCAACACCGCTGCGATACCTATCGCCAGAATAACCCATCCGGCCTGCCAGACGAAAAACAACCCGATAACGATCCCCAGCGCCAAACTCGCCACAGCACCCCCGAGCACCTGCTGCGGGGTGAGATAATCATTCTTCAGGATCATCCCCAACCCGTGGGTTTTGCCTGCCTCAATACCTTTGATGTAATCAAAATATTCGTTGAACAAGTTAGCGGCGATTTGCAGCGCCAAGGTGCCCAGCAAGGCCAGAACAAAATATCCGGCGTTGAAGGCATTGTCTTGCCAGGCGATCACCCCGCCGAGGGCGATGGGCACATACGTCGCGGTTAAACTGCGCGGGCGGATCGCCTGATACCAAATGGCCGGAGCGGAATGGACGGTGCTTGGATTCATGCCATATGTCCCAAAAACTATCTGCACAAAAAAACCTGTAGAAAATGTTTCCACAGGTGGATTGTAAAAAGGTGATGCAGTTTTGCCGAATACCGTTTATTCCACGACCACACGGAAGAAATATTCAGCGTCCGTATCGCCCCAATCGACCGTCACACGCAGAATGTAATCACCTGGCGCGACATCGACATTAAACAGCACCACCCGGTCGCCGGGGCGGCTGATACGTTGTGCAACCGCCAGCGTATCGGCATTCAGGTAGGCGAGTTCAATGCCGCCTGGGCGCGGAAGCTGGCCAAACTGAAGTTGTGCGGCGAAATCGTTCAGCAAGCGAATATCACGCTCATCACGCGGAATGGGATTATCCACACAGACCCGCGAACCATCTGCTTGCCGTTGGCAGAAGCTCACCCCGGCTGGTGCATAGCGCTGCCCGGCAAACACGAGGCGCACCTCGGGGGGTGCATCGGGCGCACCCTGTGCAAGGGTTGGCGTGGGGGTGGCCGTCGGCCCAGCCTGCGGGCCTGTGGGTGTCGAAACAGATAAGGTTGGCATGGTCGTGGGAATGGGGCTGGCAGCTTGCACGACTTCCTCGGTTTGGGCCGGGGCAGCTTGTTGGGGGCGCGGCACGGTTGTGGCCGTGGGGGCGCTCGCGACTTCGGTTTCCGGGGTGACAGCTTGTGTTTCGCCGGGGCGTGGCACAGTGGTCGCTGTAGGGGCCATAGCATCCGCTTCGGCTGTCGCTTGCGGTGTCATAGGCTCTAGTGTGATTTCCTCGGTGGCCTCCGGCGTTGCTTCCTCGGTAGCCTCCGGCGTCGCTTCTGGCGTTGCAGTTTCAGGCGAAGGCTCGGGTGTTACGGCTTCGGATGTGGCCTCGGCGGTCGCTTCGGGCGTGATGCTCTCCGGCGTTGACGGCTCGGGCGTTTTTTCTTCGGTGGCAGCGCTTAAAGCGCTTTCTTGTGTGGCCTCTTCGATGGCCTCTGGCGTTTGAACTGGCGGCAGCGGTTCTTGGGTTGGCTCGGCGGTAATCACAGCTTGCGTAGCGGTCGCGGTCGGCGGTTCGGTTGGCGCTTCAGTGGCCTCCGGGCTGGCCATGGCGACCTCCTCCGTGGCCTCGGCAGTGACGAGTGCTGTAGCCTCTGCGGTTGCTTCGTCAGTGGCCATGGCTTCTTCAGTGGGCACGGGCAATCCGCCCCCGGCGCCGGCATCCGGTGTCGGAGCGGGTTCGAAAACCTCCAGCCCAAAACGATAGCTGACAAAGGCTTCGACCCCGGCCACGTCATCATATTGGGCTAGCACTTCGATGATAACCCGGCCCACCGGAAGCGGTTCATCCAACACCGCATTCAGGGCAGGCTGCAAATTGAACATTTGCGTTTGTCCGGTCTGCGGAATGAGTGTCGCCGAGAGGGCGCTGGGGGGCGCGAGGCTACCGAAAATCACAATTTCTAGCGTTTGATCAGGCGAAACGCTAAGCACTTGCTCAGGTTGGCGTTGTTGGTCAAAATCGCATTGATTATCGCCCGGTGCTATGGGCCAGCAAAAGCTATCCGGGTTTTCGATTGCGCTTTGTTGCCCAGCATCCAAGCGGATTGTGGGCAGCGGGGGCACGTTCTCCTGCGCGATGGCAGGCAGGGCAAGCGTTGTGGCGAACATCACGCAGATCAATAAGCTAAAGATGGGTCTTTTCATAGCGATACCCCATATAAATCGGGTTGCCGAAAGGGTGCAACGGCTAAACGGACGATAACTTCGTAGGCGCGCTGTCGGTCGAGCAAACCATCGGTTAGGATACCAATAGCGCCCACGTGTTGTTTTGTATTGGTCAGCCCGGTCAGGGCATCCATCGCGGCGCCGAGTTCTGCACCAGTGCGCAGGGATTGGGCGACGGGTTCGGGCAGCATGATCTTAACGCCGCCCCCCGTGCCGATGATACCCCTACGATGAGCAACCACACACCAGGCGGTTGTCATCAGGCCCCATTCCGTTTCGACGACGCCACCTTCTAGGCCCACACCAATATCGGCGGGGCTGTTCGCGAGCACCGCTTGCGCGCGATTATAAGCGCCCTGGCGCGTTTCGCTATCGCCCCAAGGTTGGGCGCGCACATCGCTCGGCACATCCAAGATGCGGAATTCGGCCTGCGGAAAGACATCCACGAGGACATTCTGAGAGGCGGCGGCTTTTATCGGATTAGTAGAGCCTGTAATGATAATCATGCACATTCTGTATGAATCGGCGCTTAAACCGTTTGCATTGTAGCACCGCTAGCGGTTGCCTGCCAGCTTCGCAGCCCGGGCGCAGTATTTACAGGGCGTCACGGGCGGCTTGCAGCGCCGCGTCAAAATCGACTTCATCGGCCATGTTCGTCACATATTCGCTATGGATGACCTTGTTATGCTGATCGACCACTACCACCGCGCGCATCGTCTGGCGCAAAGGGGTAATATGGACGCCATAATCGTCAGCAAACTGCATGGTCCGATGATCGGACAACATCTCGACCGCATCGATGCCTTCGGCCCCACACCAACGCATCTGCGCGAAGGGTAAATCGGCGCTGACGGTCAGCAGGGCGAGGTTATCCCCCAGGGCAGCGGCCTCGGTGTTAAAGCGCCGTGTTTGGGTGCTACATACGCTGGTGTCGATAGAGGGAATGATGCTAATGATTTTGACCTTGCCTGCGTAATCGCTCAGTTGCTTTTCGCTGAAATCATTGGCCGCCAGCAAGGTGAACTCCGGCGCGGCATCGCCCGGTAGCAGCATCTTCCCCCGCACTGGCAGCGTTGGCCCGCCAGGTCCTAATTGTGCCCCAGCAGGGCGCTCGTCGTATGCCATAACACATATCCTTTCAATAGTGTGTAGATGAACCATAGCCCTATTTTAGCCCCTATCCGCGAATGTGCTAAAATGAACGCATGTTAATGACCCGTGCTCAACAAGAAAAACTCGAAGCTCAGATGCTGGCCCCCTACGCGCTCAAAAGTGCTGCGTCGCGGGGGCGCTTCCATGAAGAACACGAACCCGCTTATCGTACCGTTTTTCAACGCGACCGCGACCGGATTTTGCACACAACCGCCTTCCGGCGCCTGGAATATAAAACCCAGGTGTTTGTGAACCACGAAGGCGATTACTACCGCACACGCCTAACCCACACCTTAGAAGTCGCCCAGGTGGGCGAGAGCCTAGCGCGGGCGTTGGGCGCTAATCGTGATCTGGTGGAGACGATTTGCCTCTCGCACGATCTTGGGCATCCGCCCTTTGGGCATGCCGGTGAAGCCGCGCTTAATCGCTTGATGGCTGAGCATGGCGGGTTTGAACATAACAAACAAACCTACCGGATTGTTACCAAACTAGAGCGGCGCTATCCCACTTTCCCGGGCCTCAATCTTTCGTACGAAGCCCTGGAAGGCATTGTGAAGCATGAGACCGAATATGATAAAGCCGATGCGGAAGGATTCTCGCCTGAACTGCGGGCCAGCTTCGAAGCGCAAATTGCCAACATCGCGGATGAACTAGCCTATAACGTGCATGACCTGGATGACGGCTTGCGCGCCGGGTTGTTGCTGCCCGAACAACTGGCCGAGGTCGGTTTATGGCAGCGCTTAATGGACAGCCTGGGTTGGCGAGATAACACAATCACCGAGTTGAAACGCCATGAACTGGTGCGCGAATTGAAAGGTATGCAGATAAACGACGTTTTGCTGCATACGCAACAGCTTATCGATGAGCATACCGTGCAAACCCCCGCTGATGTACAAGCGCTTGAACGCAATATCGTGGCGCATTCCCCCGAAATGGCGGACTTAAACCGCGAATGGAAACACTTTTTATACGCCAATATGTATCGTCATTACCGGGTAGTGCGCATGAGCAGCAAAGCCCAGCGCTTTATTAGCGACTTGTTTAATGAGTTTGTGCGCGAACCCACCCAATTGCCCTTTCAGACGCAAGTGCGCATTGAGGTGGTCGGGCTTGAGCGTGCTGTGACGGACTACATAGCCGGGATGACAGATCGCTATGCCCTTCAGGAATGGGAACGTCTCTTTGGCCCCTTTACGCGCCCCTGAGTGTTGATACTTGCGTATGAAATCGGTATGCTAAAGGTTTATGAGCCCTATATTGGAACGAGGTAAATGAGATGTCTGAGGAAAAATTCTTAACCCCCGAGGGTAAAGCCAAGTTGGAACAAGAACTGGCCGAACTGCGCGACGTCCGCCGCCCAGAAATCGCTCAGAAATTGAAAGAGGCCATCGCGGAAGGGGACTTGAAAGAGAATGCAAATTATCATGACGCGAAAGAGCAGCAAGCGTTGCTCGAAAGCCGCATTCGTGACCTGGAAAACACCTTGCGCTATGCAACCGTCATCGATAAGGCGGATACTGGGCGCGTGCATATCGGCAGCCAGGTGACGTTAGTGGAAGATGGCGAAGAACCAGAGACATTCCGCATTGTAGGCGCGGCTGAAGCCGACCCCCGCACCGGCGCGATTTCCAACGAGAGCCCGATTGGCGCGGCATTGCTAAATAAAAAAGCAGGGGATAAAGTGCGTGTTCAAACACCTGCTGGCGAAATCTTTTTTACGATCCAAGCTGTGGAATAATCGTGCCGGGGATGTGTCATCCGCCCCACGACAAAGCCCCATCCGACGATGGGGCTTTTTTGATGCAAGTGAACGATTAATGTTCGCCAGTGTCACCAAAGGGACTGCCGGGTGAGGGACGTCCTCGGAAGCTTTCATCGCTATCTTCTTCATCATCCATCGGTGGGGGCTGGCGGCGCGGAAGCGGCATTTGTCCCTGGCCACCCCCCGGCGCATTGCTCGTCAATGGGCGAATCCCGCCTTGTTGTTGCGGCGGTGCCCCCTGGCCGAAATTGCTAGTCAGGGGTTGGCTTTGCCCAGGTGTTTGTTGAGGGGGCGGTTGTTGCCTGGGTGGCGGTGCCCCCTGGCCAAAGTTACCCGTCAGGGGCTGGCCTTGCTGCGGGGGTTGTTGGGGTGGCGGTGCCCCCTGGCCAAAGTTGCCCGTCAGGGGTTGGCCTTGCTGCGGGGGTTGTTGGGGTGGCGGTGCCCCCTGGCCAAAGTTACCCGTTAGGGGTTGGCCCTGCTGTTGGGGCGGCGGAGTCCCCTGGGCAAAATTGCTGGGCAACGGTTGTTGAGGCTGCGGTTGCGGTGGTGGGGTCTGAGATGGCAAGGGTTGGGGTTGGGCGGGTTGTGGGCTGGGCATCGCTTCGGCCTCGGCGCTACTGGTTTCCGCTGCGCCATCCTTCTGCCACACAGCCAATGCGAAGGTCACGTTTTCGAAGAAGCTATTCGGCGGCAGAGACCCTTCGCCATATTCCAGGCTGGTGATATTGACCTGCATCCGCAGGGTTTTTGTCTCGATAATAATCGGCTTATCGGTCGTTGCCAGTACGATCTCGCCACGCGGCGCGAGCTTGGCGCGTAGGGCTTCGTCGTTAAAGGCGTGCTCCGACATCACCATATAAGTAACCGTTTGAATCTCTTGTTGGTCAAATAACCAGGCTTCCATGGCGGTCACTTTTTTGGGTTCGCCTACGCCGATGGTCTCGCCAATGCCGATACCACATTCACCGGCAAATGCCCCACCGGGCTCAATCGCGAAGGAGTCATCGTACAAGTCATCACCCAATACATAGGCCGACATAAAGGTGGCGATGGGTTCCCCCAATGCTTCTTCATAGCTCGTGGTGGCTTCTTTGGCGGCATCCAGCGCGGCGCGGCGTTGTTTTTCGGCTTCGCCCATGCGGGCCGTGCTCTCGTGGCCCGCGATAGCTTGTTTGCGCCAAGGGCCAATCGGGATGGGGCGGAAAGACAACACCACGGCCATTAGCAAAAAGCCGACCAGATAGGCCCCCAGGCAGAACAGCGTCAACAGATTGCCTAGGATGCCGCTGGAAATTTGATTATCATTCGCAGCGTCTTGAGAGGGCAAATCGCGCACGGCTTGCAAGGCTGCCACAACCGCAGGAGCCCCCTCGTTGGCTTCGATCATACTGTCGATTTGTTCGGGGCCGTAGCCCGCTTCTACCAGAGCGGAGCGGGTATCGTCTTCGCTGAAGTAGCCTTCGGCATAAGCAATCGCGACAGTTTTCACCCAGGTATCTTGATGCCCGTCTGTCAGATGGGCTGGGTCGGCGCTGGTAAATTGAACATCCAAAAACGGGATACCAATATATACCGAAAATACACCAATCAAGACGCCTAGAAAGATCAGTAACGCTCGGATGAGTTCGGTCCTGAAAGGCATAATCAATGCTTTCAGGCTACTCGGGTCAGTTAGTATCTTGAGTATTTCGCGCATGTTGGCCTACCTTAAGCAAGCATTTGAATTGAATTGTACTCTATGCCTGTGTACCTGACAAACAACTGACGCATCAAAAAAGCTCCCAGGGTGGGAGCTTGGCCGCTTATTAGGCAGGCTCGCTGATGCTTTCTTCAGGTAAGTCTTCTTGTTTGTGTACAGCACCACAGTTGAGGCATTCGACTTCGGTTTTGTTCTTGATGACCAGCGTACCGACATCGCAGGTGGGGCATTTGGACTTCAGCGGACGCTTCCAACTCGTGAACTGGCATCCCGCCTCGGGGTCATCGCGGTTGTAATTGGTGCAACCGTAAAAGACACGCCCGCGCCGGGTGCGCAATTCGATCAAATCGCCCGTGCCACATTGTGGGCACGTCACACCGATGTATTCTTTCCATTGCTCGGTATATTTACAATCGGGGTAACGGTTGCAGCCGATGAATTTGCCCCAGCGGCCATAACGCACCACCAGATCACCCTCTTTACATTCTGGGCAAGCGCGCCCGATGGGCTCTTCTTTGATGAGGCGCGGCATGTGCGCTTGGGCATGGTGCAAATGCTCCTCAAACGAACCATAAAAGTCATGCAGCACAGGCACCCAATCGCGTTCGCCCGTCGCGATGTCGTCCAGGCGATCTTCGATCTGCGCGGTGTAGTCGAAGTTCATTTCGTTGGGGAAGTACTCAGTCAATAGGTCATTCACTAGGACGCCCGTTTCAGTGGGATACAGCCGTTTATCTTGGCGCGTTACGTAATCCCGGTTTTGGATGACGGCCACAGTCGGCGCGTAGGTACTCGGTCGCCCGATGCCGCGTTCTTCCAGCGCTTTGACTAACGAGGCTTCGGTATAGCGCGGCGGCGGCTGGGTAAAATGTTGCTCGGGCATGAGCTTGAGCAAATCTAGCCATTCTTCGGGCGTCATATCCGGGAAAGTGCGTCCTTCGTCATTTTCGCTCGTGTCGTCTTCATTACGGGCTTCTTCGTAGATCGCTAAAAAGCCCTTAAAGCGGAGTGTGCTACCCGAAGCCCGAAACAGGTAAGGCCGCTCGGCGGCATCCTGTGCGCCCGCTGTAATATCAACCCGCAAGGTGTCGTAGACTGCGTTCGCCATTTGGCTGGCCACAAAGCGCTTCCAGATGAGCGAATAGAGCCGGTATTGATCGCGCTTTAGGCTGTTTTTCACCGAGTCGGGCGTGCGCATCACATCCGTGGGGCGGATGGCCTCGTGCGCTTCCTGAGCGCCTTTGGCTTTGGTCTTGTAGATCGGTGGCTTGTCGGGCAAATACTCTGCGCCATATTCGTTTGTGACGTATTCGCGCGCCCGCTGTTGTGCCTCGCTAGAGACATTCATACTGTCGGTACGCATATAGGTGATCAGGCCGACTTCGCCTTCGTCATCCAGCGCGATACCCTCGTAAAGTTGCTGGGCGATGGACATCGTTTTGGCTGATGTAAAGTTGATGGCTCGCGAAGCCTCTTGTTGCATGGTGCTCGTAGTGAATGGCGCGGATGGACGGCGTTGGCGCTTACCACGTTTGATCTCTTGCACCTGGTAGGTGCTGCGTTCGAGCGTTTCCAAATGCGGTTGGACGGCTTCTTCGCTGCCGAGTTCTACATCTTCGCCGTTTATCTTGGCCAATCGGGCGACAAAGGGTTTGTCTGGCAGGTCTTGTTTGGCTAATTCCGCGTCAATTGTCCAGTACTCGGTCGGGACGAAACTTTCGATTTCTTTTTCGCGTTCCACAACCAACCGCACCGCGATACTCTGCACACGCCCCGCCGAAAGCCGATTGCGCACGCGGTCCCACAGCAGTTCGGTTAGGCTATACCCCACCAACCGATCCAAAATGCGCCGGGCCTGTTGTGCATTGACCAATTGCATATCCAGGTCGCGCGGTTGAGCAAACGATTCCTGAATAGCGTCTCTGGTGATCTGGTTAAAGACAACCCGCTGGGTCAGGTCTGGGTCAATATCCGCCGCGTGGATGAGATGCCAGGCGATGGCTTCTCCTTCGCGGTCGGGGTCGGTGGCCAGGTAGATATGTTTGGCCTTGGCAGCTGCCGCTTTGAGTTCCTTCACGACATCTCGCTTTTCGTTGGGCACGCGATAAGTGGGTTCGAAATCATTTTCGACATCCACCGATAGCCGCGAGCGTAGCAAGTCACGCACATGCCCAATCGAGGCTTTGACGGTATAGCCTTTGCCCAGGTAACGCCCGACGGTTTTGGCCTTGGCT
The DNA here is from genome assembly GCA_034437075.1 of Anaerolineae bacterium. Taxonomy (GTDB): domain Bacteria; phylum Chloroflexota; class Anaerolineae; order Aggregatilineales; family J027; genus DAOTVD01. Next base: position 20,225 of record DAOTVD010000190.1, on the reverse strand, counting down.
GGCGATTCGACGATCACCAGATTGCCCGAACGACGCGGTGTGCTCTTCTTTTTCGTGTTTGCTTTCGCCATGTGGTCTTCCCCTCACCTGTCGTTTGCTTCACATATGGTTGTAATGGCTCAACAGCGCATGTCTGTTGTGACACAACATTTTACAAGTACGTGTCAAGCCCATGTTCCTGAATGTATTGCACGGCGCGCTTCACATCTTGAGCTTGCTTTAGGTCACAAATCATCAAGACATCATCCGTATCCACGATCACCAAGTCCTTTAAGCCAATGGTGACCACCGCGCGATTGCTGTTGATCAGCATACCGTGGGAGTCGATGGGAATATGTTGCCCACTGTCCATCACCACATTATCTCCCGGTTGAGATGCCAATTCGTCATACACAGCGGCCCAACTGCCAATATCGCTCCAACCAATATCGACCGGGATCATAGCCATATTCGGCGCATTCTCCATCACGGCATAATCCAAAGATAGTTTGGGCATGGCTTGCCAGGCTTGTTCCAGAGCAGCCGAGTAGTTTTCTTTGCCCAGCGCCGCGCGGATCTGCTGCAAAGTATCGAATAAGGCGGGCTGTTGGCGCTCGAATTCGGCCATGGCTTGTGTTGCCTGCCAGATAAACATGCCACTATTCCAGGAATATAACCCACTATCCAAGAACGTTTGCGCGGTCGTACTGTCTGGTTTTTCTTTGAACCCGGCAGATTGATACACCTGCACCTTGTGGGAGAATGGCAACGGATTCCCCTGTTGGATATAACCAAAGCCGGTGGCTGGGTATGTGGGTGTAATGCCGAGGGTAACAATGTGCCCATTTTGGGCAACATCGTAGGCCGCGCGCAGGGCATCGACAAAGCCCCACACATCCCCAATATAATGGTCTGCCGTCAGAATGGCAACAACCGCGTCCGGATTCTGATGCGCAATATACGCAACACCCAAAGCAGCAGCCGGGCCACTATCGCGCCCGAACGGCTCCACAATAAAGTTATCGGCGGGCACTTCGGGCACATCTGCACGGAGCGCCTCCACCTGGTCTTGGCCGGTAATAATATAGATGCGTTCGGGCGGAAACAGGGGCGCTAAACGGGTCACCGATACCCGAAATAGGCTATCTTTACTGACCAAGGGTAGCATTTGTTTGGGGCGTTTGCGCCGGCTGAGCGGCCAGAGGCGCGTCCCCCCCCCACCCGCCATAATCAGTGCATAATAATTATCCATTTTGGGCTAACACCTTCGCTCATGTATACATTTCAGTTGCTTAATATCATGCGCTGCCGTTGTAGGGTTGCGCGACGTGATACGTCATCGGGGCGGTTTGGTAGACCAAGCCTTTGATTTCCATCATGGTTAAAGCGACATTCACAGCCTGGACGCTGTGCTCGCAGGCGCGGCATATTTCATCGACATGCCGCGCCTCGGCGGCCAAAAACGCCATAATCTGTGCTTCTAGGGCTGAGTCTGGCTCGACATGCCGGATGGTTTGCCGGGCTTGGGTATGGCGCCGCGCAATATCGATCTCACTGAGAATATCATCTGCGGTCAAGACCAAGCGAGCCCCATCTTGGATGAGCCGGTTGGCGCCTTCGCTATTCGGATGGTTGATATTGCCTGGCACAGCGAATACCTCGCGGCCTTGTTCGGCGGCCAGGTTGGCGGTCTGTAAAGAGCCACTACGCGCGGGGGCTTCCACAACCACCGTGCCCAGGCATAGCCCGCTAATGATCCGGTTTCGGATGGGAAAATTGCCGCGTTCAGGGCGTGTCCCTGGTGCAAATTCCGTCACCAAGGCACCCTGGCGGATAATGTCGGCGGCGAGGTGGCGGTGCTCGCTAGGATATACCGTATCAATCCCGGTGCCTAGCACCGCTAGGGTACGCCCGCCTGCATCCAACGCGGCCCGATGAGCGACCGCATCAATACCATGGGCTAGGCCGCTGACCACCGTTAATCTCTGTGTGGCCAGTTCGGCGGCCAAGTTCTGGGCCACCAATTTGCCATAGCTGGATGCCTTGCGCGTGCCCACTAGCGCGACCGCTTGCCCGTCCTCGGGGGTTAGTTCGCCTTTCACATACAACACCACGGGCGCGTCGGGCAGTTCTTTCAGCAAGGGCGGATATGCGGCATCATCCAGGGTGATGACATGCGCCCCCAAGCCGTGCACGGCCTCCAACAATTGGGCTGGGGCAAGCTGGCGTTGCAACAGGCGGCGATGTTGCAACACGGATGCGGGAATCCCAATATGGGCTAAGGTGGCATCATCAGCTTCCCAAGCGGCTTGGATCGTATCGAATTGGGCGCGCACATGCCGCAGGCGCACAGGCCCCAAACCCTTGACCTGGGTAAAGGCTAACCAATAAGCTTGCATACTCGGTCAGATCAGAATAATGAATGGTTGACAGACAGCGCGGCAAGCATAGCAGCCTCATGTTTGGCTTGTCAAGCAGTTCACGGCAGCAAACCCGGCAAGGGGTTGATGATAACTTGCTCGGCGGCCAGGTCTACACGCTGCACCACCGATTGAATGGCAGGAATGAGCACTTCGCCATGCGAGCCACCCCGAACGACGTACACATCATTGGCGCCAGTCTCCAAGATTTCAGCAATAGTGCCGAGATATTCATCCTGGGCGGTCACCACGCGCAGACCAATAAGCTGGTAGTGGTAATATTCGTTTTCTTCTAACGCAATAGCATTATCGATGGCCACCATGACATATAAGTTGCGCAGGGTCTCGGCGGCGGTGCGATCCTCAACGCCTTTCAGTTTGGCGACAATCGCGTCTTGATGATGGCGCACTTGCTCTAAAAAATATTCTTTTGTATGGGTTAAGGCATCCGGTTCGGGGCCTAAAATCACGCTGCGCAATTGCTTAACGCGTTCGGGGTGGCTGGTGAGAATTTGCACTCGGACCTCGCCCCGCACCCCATGGGGGCGCAAGACGCGACCGATTGCTAAATGGCGTGGAGGCTCAGGCATAAGGCGTCAGGGGTTAACTTTCTAAGATAATAGGGCCATCTAATCTAGATGATTTCCAGCGTAACGCGCTTGCCTTCTTTGGCGGCAATCACCCGCAAGAGGGTGCGCAGCGCATTGGCGACGCGGCCATCACGACCTATAACGCGGCCCATATCATCGGGGTTGACCCGCAATTCGATGATGACGGAAGTTGTACCCGGTATCTCACTAACTTCTACTTCATCCGGGTGATCTACCAGGGCTTTTGCAACATATTCGACGAGTTCTTTCACCGTGTTTCTCCCTACTGGTTTGGGTTGCTAGGATAGCAACCAGAGCGCTATAGCTCGTGCGACTGATAATGGCGTATGGCGTAGCATACAGTCGCTTGAGCAACAGCTATTTTTAGCCTCGCATCTAGCATGAGTATACTCGAACTTGTGGCACAAGCAAGCGCAGGCCCGGCGAGCGCAAACCTCCGCCGGGCAGGGTTTTATTCGGTGGCGTTGGCTTCGGCTTCCTGGTCTTCGGCGGCTTGGTCAACGCTTTCGTCGGTCTCTTCGGTGGCTTCGCTGACGGCGTCTTCAATCGCTTGGCGGGCCTGTTGGGGTGCCGGGTATTGCGTGCGTCCGCTGATCGGCTCCGCCGCTTCGGCGGCGGCGCGCGCTTCGGCCACCAGGCTTTCCATATCTTCGCCAGCTTTCAGCCGCGCAAAACGGTCGAGCGTGCCGATTTTGCCCAATAGTTGGCGTACCGAGTCGGTGGGTTGCGCGCCGACGCTCAGCCAGTACAACACCCGATCTTCGTGCACGGTGATGGTTTCTGGCTGGGTGCGGGGGTTATAGAAACCGATGTTTTCGATATAGCGGCTGTCGCGCGCTTTTTTGATGTCGTTGACGACAATACGATAGCTAGGTTGTTTTTTCAACCCTACGCGGGTTAAACGAATACGGACCATGGGGTTCTCCACTTCTTCATTCTAATCAAGTTCTGGTAAGTTACGTTTTGGGTCTGGTTGGTTATCCAAACATGCCGGGCAGATTGGGCATTTTGCCACTTTTGCCCATCTTTTTCATCATGTCTTGCATATCACGAAATTGACGCAAGAGTTGGTTCACTTCCTGGACAGTCGTGCCACTGCCCGCCGCAATGCGTCGTTTACGACTGGCGTTAATGATCTTCGGTTTGCGGCGTTCTTCCATCGTCATACTGCTGATGATGGCTTCGACGCGCTTCATGCTGCGTTCCATTTCGTGCTGTTCGGGCAGTTGGTCACGCAGTTTATTCATACCGGGGATCATTTCCAGCAAGCCGCCGATGCTGCCCATGCGCTTAATCTGCCGCATTTGCCGCAAGAAATCATCCAGCGTGAATTGGCCCTTGAGCATGGCTTCTTCCATGCGGCGAGCTTCTTCTTCGTCTAGCTCTTGCTCGGCGCGCTCGATGAGCGAGAGCATGTCGCCCATGCCCAGAATACGCGAGGCCAGGCGGTCGGGGTAAAACGGCTCGAAGGCATCCGGTTTTTCGCCAGTACCCATAAACTTAATCGGCACGCCAGTCACCGCGCGCATCGAGATGGCAGCCCCGCCGCGCGCGTCGCCGTCTACCTTGGTCAGGATAAGGCCGGATAGCCCAACACCTTCGTTAAAGCCTTCGGCCACATTGATGGCTTCCTGACCAGTCATGGCATCCGCCACGAGCAAGACTTCATCCGGGTTATTCTGGGCTTTGATCGTCTGCAACTCGGCCATCATGGTTGTGTCGATCTGCAAACGGCCTGCGGTGTCGATGATGATGACGTCCGCACCATTGGCTTTCGCGGTGTCGATGCCGCGCCTCACAATATCCGGCGGTTGGGGCTCGATGCCTTCTTCGTGGTATGGCAAGCTCAATTGCTTGGCCAGGGTCACGAGTTGGTTCACCGCCGCTGGGCGATACGTGTCGGCAGCGATCAAAAACGGTTTATGGCCATTCCGCCGTAGCATCAGCGCGAGTTTGGCGGCGGTGGTCGTTTTACCCGACCCTTGCAACCCGACCAGCATCACCAGGCTGGGTTTGCGTTTCAGGTGCAGTTCGCCCCGTTCGCCCAAGGTTTCGACCAACTCTTCGTTGACGATCTTGACGACCTGTTGTGCTGGGTTCAATGCCTTCGAGACTTCTGCCCCAATGGCCCGCGCCTTCACGCGCTTGATGAAATCTTTCGCCACGCGCAAATTCACGTCTGCTTCCAGCAAAGCAACGCGCACTTCGCGCAGGCCCGCGTCAACATCGGCCTCTGTGAGTTTTCCTTTACGCCCGAGTTGATCAAAAACGCCTTGTAGGCGATCACTCAGGCTTTCGAACATGGGCATTGTTTCGCCTCGAAATCAAGAATCGTGGGGCAAATAGCCCCAAAATTCTATTAAATCCCTGGCAGAGCGTCAAGCACCAAAAGCGCATGTTATAATCCGGGTACGCATAACAGAGCAATATATGAAGCGATGAGAGAACGCATAACGATGACACACGTGTATCAGGCTGCCCACACAAGCGCTGTTTTTTGCGTGCTGACCGAGCGGCGCACGCTCCGCCTCACAGGCCGCAACCGCGTTGATCTGGTAAACCGGATGTCCACCAATAAGCTGACGGATTTGGCGCCGGGCCAGGGCGCCCAAACCGTGCTAACGACCCCCATTGGCCGGGTGATCGACTTACTCGTTTTTCTGGTACTAGACGACGCTGTGCTGCTCATCACGAGCGACGGGCGCGGCGATGCGATTGAAACCTATTTGCGCCGCAATATCTTTTTTAATGACCAGGTGACGGTCGAAAACATGGGCGCAGATCAAATGCTGCTGGCCGTATATGGCCCCCAAAGCCGCACAATGCTGGGGCTTGAGGCCGACCTGGCGCTCTTCTCGCATGTTGTATCTGACGATATGCGAATTGTTGCCGTTCCGCCGCTGGGCGGTGGCGGCTACTGGTTGGCGGGGACTCATGAACAACTGACGAATGTAGAAACCCGTTTACGTGCCGAGGGAGCCCAACTTCTCGACGCCGATACACTAGCCTTGTTGCAAATCGAGGCGGGTTACCCGGCGCCGGGCCACGAACTAACCGAAGATTACATCCCGCTAGAACTGGGGCTATGGCCTGCCGTGAGTTTTAACAAAGGATGTTACACCGGGCAAGAAGTCATCGCGCGATTAGAAAGCCGGGGCCAACTAGCCAAAATGTTGCTTCGGCTGCACACCGAAGCCGCGCTGGCACCGGGCGACGCATTGCTCGCGGAGGGTAAATCCGTTGGGCAGATCACGCGCATTGCCGCGCATCCAGATGGCGGTTATGTGGCGTTGGGGGTGGTCAAAACAGCGGCTGTAGACCTCGGCCAAGCGCTCAGCAGCCCGGCGGGCGAGCCGGTCACGATGGTCGGAATTGCGGGGCACCAACCCAGGAGAACATAACCGATGGGATGTAACTGCTTAGGTAAGGTCATTGGCTTGTTTTTGGGGTTTACATTCGCTTTAGTGTTGCCGTTCTCTATGTGGATTTTGAACGTCAACGAAACGGGGTCAGATGCCGATACCTATTTGGATGCCTTGAACAACCAAGATGCTTATGAGAATATCGTGCCGCTGATTTTGCCGGTTATCGCGCTGACCCAACAAGATCGTGAAGTCACCGCTGGCGAGTTACGCTTCAGCGCCATTATGGAAAACCTCAGCCAGGATGATTGGAACGCGATTGCGCAAGACATCATCCCTGGGGATTATCTGCAAGAACAGGCCGAAACCAACCTGCCCCGCTTCTTCGACTACATCAATGGCGAAAAAGCGATCTTAAACGTCGAATTCAACACCGGCATATTGCGAGATAATCTGGCCGGGCAACCGGGTGATCGGATGGTGAACCGTATCTTTTCATCATGGGAAGATTGCACCCCGGCTGAAACCGAACAAGTCCGCGCGTTCTTGGCCGAAGAAACCAGCGCGTTTCCCTATTGCCAACCCGATGACCCCGCCTTGCAGCGCCAAGTCTTTACGTTGCTCAACGATGCCAAAGATGAACTAGCCACACAAATTCCTGAGCGCTTCAACGTGCGCGAAGAATACGCCGAACGCAATAACCTGACCCTTACTGAAGCCGACATCTTTTTTTATGAGTCGTACCAACGACCTAATGTGTTGCAAAACGAAACCGTTTTACTATACATCCTGATGCCTTTGAGCTTGCTCGCCCTGATTTTGATTGTCGCCGTGGATTCGACCAAAACATTTTTGGCCTGGATGGGCTGGCCATTGATTTTAGCCGGCGGCTTAGCCCTGCTCCCCCTGGCGATTCTGCCCGTTTTCTTGCCCTCGTTGGATTTCAGCAACGACGCCCAAGACCTGAATGCCATTCAGGCCGAGGCGCTGCGGGGCTTCATCGTCTCCATCTTGAGCACATTTTCTACACCGATTTTGCTGCAAGGTGCAATGGTCGTGGGCGGCGGGTTCTTGTTTGTGATGGTCTCTTTGCTGCTTCCCTCTCGTCACGATGAGTATAACCTGCCCATTTACGAAACATCGTTGCCGTATGTTAGCACGCTCCGCCAATCATCGGGCAGTGGTTCGGCCCCCAAACAGGGGCCATAATTTTACAAATTAAATTAAGGAGAATACCCCCCCTTGTTTGCGGCCCTGGTCAAAACGGTTATTTCGGCTAATTCAAAACAAATTCGCTGTACTCTAGCCCAAACGCTTCGGCCACAGGCTTATATACCAACTTGCCTTGGTAGGTATTCAGCCCTTTTTGGATGGCCGGGTCGCTGGCCATGGCGGCTTCCAGGCCCATATCTGCAATTTTCAGTGCATAGTGCAACGTCGCGTTGCTCAAGCCATAGGTACTGGTGCGCGGGACAGCCCCCGGCATATTGGCGACGCCATAATGCAGCACATCATCGACATAGTACGTCGGGTCGCTGTGGGTGGTGGGGCGGGTCGTTTCCACACAGCCACCCTGGTCAACCGCCACATCGACGATAACGCTGCCGGGTTGCATCGTGGCGACCATCTCGCGCGTGACCAAATGCGGCGCTCGCGCCCCGGTGACCAACACAGCGCCGATCAGCACATCCGCCCTGCGTACCGCATCCGCGATATTGCCTTTATTGGCGTACACGGTGGTTACGTTTGGCGGCATGACCTCGGTCAGATAGCGTAACCGTTGCAAGTTAATGTCCAGGATGGTTACAACGGCCCCCATGCCAGACGCAATAATGGCGGCCTGCGTCCCCACAGTACCACCGCCCAGGATGACCACATCCGCTGGGCGCACACCAGGGATGCCACCCATCAATTTGCCGCGCCCGCCATGGGTTTTTTCCAGATGATGTGCGGCAATCTGAGTCGCCATCCGCCCGGCAACTTCGCTCATGGGCTGTAAAAGTGGCAAGGTGTGGTCGCTGAGTTCTACGGTTTCATACGCAATGCCCGTTACGCAACTGGCCAGCATAGCGTGCGTCAGGGCCTCGGCGGCGGCCAAATGCAAATAAGTGTATACGATCAAATCGCTGCGCAAAAAACCGAACTCCGGCTCAATCGGCTCTTTGACTTTCATAATCATCTCGGCGCGCGTCCATACTTCTTCCGCCGAATAGAGGATTTCGCCGCCCGCTTTCTGGTATTCTTCATCCGTAAAGCCGCTGCCAATCCCCGCGCCAGATTGCACCATCACCTGATGATCGTGGCGGGTCATTTCTTGCACCCCTTCGGGCGTCATGGAGACACGATATTCGTCTTTTTTGATCTCTGTAACAATCCCTATTTTCATGTAGGCTTGTCCTTGGCTAAATTGGCTTCTTTTTCCCCCATTGTAACGTAGTTATGCTGGGATGGTAGCGACTCAATAACGATTAACGTTAGACTGCATGATGAATGTAGCGAGAGGGTATAATTTCGATGGCCCTACAGAATTTCTGGAAATTTTGCTTGGCCAATCTGGCCGTATTGCTGCTCGTCTTCTTGCCGCAACCGAGCGCGGCCCAAGCGCCGCCCGACCGTATACCCGCGCCGCACCTGGGGTATGGTTTGCATCTAGACCCCAACGTGCCCGTAGACCCGGCTATGGTGGATCAACTCGGCATGGATTGGGTGAAATTGTACGCCGACGCCCAGATTCCCCAGTTCCCGAATAAACGAATTTTGTTCCGGCAAGATATGAATTATCCTGACGATTGGAACGCTTTTCGGGCGTGGTTGACCGACCGCGCGCGTTTTCTGAATGCTCAGGGTGTTGAGGCCATCGAAATTCACAATGAGCCGAATCTCTCGCTGGAGTGGCGTGACCAAGTGCCGAATGCCGCACAGTATACCGAAATGCTACGAGTGGCCTATCAAACGATTAAAGCGGTCGCGCCGAATATGATCGTCGTGTCTGGCGGATTGGCGCCGACGGAAACCACCCCCGACCGCATGGCCATTAGCGATCTGGAATATGCCCGCGAGATGTTGCGCTTGGGTGCGGGCAATTGGTTTGATGCCTTCGGCTATCATCCCTATGGTTATAACGCGCCGCCCGAACAAGAACCCGCCATGGGGCGTTTGAACTTTCGGCGCACGGAGCTTATCTGGGATTTACTGCTCGAATTTGGCATTACGGATAAACAAATCTGGCTGACGGAGTTCGGCTGGCTGCGCGACCCCGCCGAAGATGGCGTCGCGTGCAGCGACCAAGACCCTGATTTTCAGGGGTTTGCTTGGTTGCGCGTGGATGGCGCTACCCAAGCGGATTACATCGCGCGAGCGTTTCGGTATGCCGACCGGAATTGGCCCTGGGCTGGCCCGACTTTCTTGTGGAATCTGAACTTTTCCATGCGCCCGAATGATGGCTCGTTGGCCATGTGCAGTCATCAGCGCTGGTTTGGGCTGCTACGCCAGGACGGCACACCGACCCTCGCCTTTCAGCGCGTGGCGACGATGCCCAAACGCTATAGCGATTATCTGCCGACTATGATCCTGTATGCGGATGACATGACCGTCGAAACCAGCGCGTTTTGCCCTGGCCAGGTGCAGGTGGGGCAATTCAACGTGGGCAACACCGGGTATCCGGGCAATTTTACCGCCCGCGTAGAGCCCGCGACCGCGCCCAACGGCCCACCGGTGAATGTCTCTACGACAAGCGCGCGCGTTGGCACAGATGTCGATGTATTTGTGGATGCAACTGGTTTATCACCAGGGTTGCATGTGGTTTATGTCAATGTGCGTGCTACCATTGGGGGGCAATTACGCGCGCAGAATGTCCGTGGGTTTGTCATCGTGCGCGAAAGCAACGACCGTGACTGTTAATGAATTGCATGAGAGGGCCGCTTGACAACAGACCTAGACCCCCCCAACGTTGTAACCATCGGCATTGCCGGCGGTACGGCATCCGGTAAATCGACTATCGCCAGTGCCATCCTAGAAAGTGTTGGCGCGGAGAATATCTCGCATATTTTGCACGATAGTTACTACAAAGAACGCCAATATTTACCGCGTGCAGACGATATGGTAACGATCAATTTTGATCATCCCGATGCGTTGGACACCGATCTTTTGCTAGAACACATCCACCGCCTGAAACAGGGCCAGAGCGTGGATGTGCCCATCTATGATTTTGTGAAACACGCGCGCGCCCCGCAGACACGCCGCCTGGAACCGCGCCCCGTCATCATTGTCGAAGGCATTTTGACCCTGGCCGATGCCGAACTGCGCAGAGTGTGCGACATCAAAATCTATGTGGATACACCGTCGGATGTACGGTTTATCCGGCGCTTGAAACGCGACATAGACGAACGAGGCCGCACTATGGAGTCCGTCATTAGCCAATACCTGAGCACGGTGCGCCCGATGCATCTGGCATTTGTAGAGCCTAGCAAATTCTTTGCCGATATTATCATTCCCCAAGGGGGCTACAACACGGTGGCGATTGATTTAGTCGCCGACCGGATTCGGGCGATTGTAGCGCGCCTGGGCGCGGATGACGTCTCGCCAGCCTGATGCACATCGTTAAGTTACGCCCTGCGCGGCTAGAAGATCATGTCTCGTTACAGCGGATATGCTGGCCAGAGCGCTCGGCAGAAGCGAGCCAAGCCTTTCTGGCGCGCGTTCTGGCCGATCTACCCGGGCGCGGGCGGGGCGCTGTGGTGGTCGCCCAACATGCGGCGGATGTGGTCGGGTTTGGGTTACTAACGTACTGGCCCGATGTCGGCGAAATTAGCGACTTGGTCGTTGGCCCCGCCTGGCGAGGCCAAGGCATTGGCAGCGCCCTCATTCACGATCTTAGCTACCGGGTGGCCAAGCACGGGCTATCCTTTGTGGAAATTGGCGTGGCACAGCGCAACAAACGCGCCTATGCGCTATATACGCGCTTGGGGTTTAGTTGGCAACGTAGCGTGTCGCTGAATCTGGGGGCGGGGCTCGAACGAGTCGATTATCTGATAAAGCCGCTTAAGCCATTGTCAGGCTCAGACCCGGCATGACGTCCAACGGCATGGCGTTGGGTTGGCCATGTTCCAGCCGAAAATGGGCGGCGGCGGCAATCATCGCGCCATTATCCATGCAGAGCGCCAGGGGTGGCACCCGTACCGGGATGCGGGCCTCGGCGGTTAACCGCGTGCGCAACGCTGCATTCGCGCTGACACCACCCGCCAAGAGAATTTCAGTGGCGTGATAGGCCTCGGCAGCGGCCAGGGTTTTGCTCACCAACACGTCCACCACTGCTTCCTGAAAGCTAGCCGCCACATCCGCAACATTGATCTCGGGGCGAAGGGTGCCAGTCTTCAGGCTATCTTGCCCTGGGGGGCGCACCGCGCGCATGACGGCGGTCTTAAGACCCGAAAAACTGAAATTATAGGGATCATCCGGCAACCCGCGCGGGAAGTCGTAAGCGCGCAGGTTGCCGCCTTCAGCGGCCCGTTGAATGGACGGCCCGCCGGGATAGGGCAAACCGAGTAAACGGCCCACTTTATCGAACGCTTCGCCAGCCGCATCGTCCAATGTGCCGCCTAGATGAACATAATCGCCATGGCCCCGCACGAGCACCAATTCCGTATGACCGCCAGAGACGATTAGCGCAACCACCGGAAACGCGATAGGTCGTTCGGGTTCGACCGTCCACACCGAATACAAATGCCCTTCCAGATGATTGATACCCAGCAGCGGTAAGCCCGTGGCCAGCGCGGCACCTTTGGCAAAGTTCACCCCCACGAGCAGCGACCCCGGCAAGCCGGGGCCATGCGTAACCGCTAGTGCATCCAAATCTGCCCAGTTGACCCCGGCAATTTGCAAGGCTTCATGTACCACCGCGCTAATGGCTTCGATATGCGCTCGCGAGGCCACTTCTGGGAAAACGCCACCATATGGCGCGTGCAGTTCGGTCTGCGAGGCGATGATATTGGCCCGCACGATCTGCCCATCGGCCACAATGCCAGCGGCGGTTTCATCGCAACTGGTTTCGATGCCCAGGATTAGCGCCATAACTTAACCATTCAGCGGCACCACCAGATCATAAGGGCAATCAGTGAAATTATGAATTTGGCCGTCCTCGTCGATATACACCGTATCCTCAATGCGTATACCATAGCCCTTGTCCGGGTAATATAGCCCAGGTTCGATTGTTAACACGTTGCCCGCTTGAATGCGGGTTGCTTCGGGCATGAGATGGCTCAAGCCGGGGCTTTCGTGCACATTCAGGCCCAACCCATGCCCCAGAGAATGTACATAGCCAGATTGGGTATTCGGGGTGCTCAGGCGCGTAGGATGCCCGGCGCTCTCGAACCATTCGCACACCTGGGTCGCGATCTGCTTGGCAGGTTCGCCAGGCGTGATGCCTTCTAGCGAGCGCCAGAAAACATCCTGCACCAGGTCGAAATCACGCTGAACATCATCCCGCGCCCAGCCCAGGCTCCAGGTGCGCGTCATATCATGGTAATAGCCGCCACCAACCGGGCACGGGAATAAGTCAAAGACAATCGCTTCGCCAGGCCGGAGCACTTCGTCCGCGCGGCCTCGGCTATGTGGCACGCCTGCGTCGCGCCCCTGGGCAAAGATCATACCGTTGGCGTCTTCCATATCATGTTCCAGCAATAATTGGCGCACGTAGCGCTTGACCGCGCCAATCGTCAGGGGCTCACCAGCGCTATTGGTCACCTGTTCGCCGTCGGCGCGATGCGTGGAGAGCCAATCGCGCACGGCCCGCATGACCGTACTCGTGCGGCGGCCCGCTTCGCGCAACTTTTCCAACTCGTCAGCATCTTTGGTTTCGTACGCTACACTGAAAATATCGGGGGTGTCATCTGTCACGAGCGTGACCTGTTCGCTTAGCTCGTTTTCGATGAGCCGTTGCAAGCGCATCGTAGCTTGGGTCGATTGCACCCCGTAAATGGTCAGGCGCCCTGTAACCCCTAAATCACTGAGAATACGCATCCAGAGCGCGCGCTGCGCGGCAGCCGTACCGCGTCCGTGTTCTTTGACAATATCGCCATATTTGAAATCGTCAAAGGTTTGGGTTGGCAGACCGCTTTTTTTTGCTTCATCGATTTCCATATGGTTGACGATCAAGCGCGGGTTTTCGTCGCGCTTTTTGATGACCAACGCTGCCGCGTGCACCCCCCCGGTTAGGTAATCGCGATATGGGTTGCGGTCCTCCACGGCGGGAATGATAAAAGCGTCCAGGTTTCGTTCAGCCATCAGGCGGTCAAGATCACTTCGCATGGGTCGTTCCTTTGGTCTAATAACCGTGCTGGTTGCGTTCGCGCAACCGCAAAAAGACTTCGATCACAAAGAGCGTCAGCGCCATAAAAAAAGCCAACGCGGGGGTGAGCACGCGCGGGATTTGCAGCCAGGCGCAAATGGTCACATACAGCCCAAACCACAAGCCTTGCCGCACGGAAACCCAATCGGGCGGGTCGGGGTAACGCCCACGCAATTGACGGTTCACCAATTTCATGACCGGAATAATGCTGCCGGCCACGGCGATGTATAACAACACGAAGAACACCCAGCGTGCCCCCGCGCGCGGGATCACATTTTGAATGAGATAAAACAAACCCAGCCAGCCAATACTGGCCATCAACACGCTGGCGATAATCGTACCGCTACCGGTTTGGTTGCGCGGGCCTTGGGGAGATGTCTGCATACGTGAAATTATAGCACGCTATAGCGCCTCGACATGCGCGGCCACGACCTCGGCGACCTGCGCGCATTGATCCTGAGTTAGCTCGGGGAACATGGGCAACGAGACAATATTTTGCGCCAGCGCATGCGTCACTGGGAAGTCCTCCGGCACGTGGTTTAGGTAAGCGTAGGCGGGTTGTTCGTGCAGCGGCACCGGATAATGAATACCGCCCGCAATGCCGTTTTCTTTCAGGCGCGCCAACAATGCATCGCGCTGGGGTACCTGGATCACATACAGATGGTAAACATGTTCGGCACCAGGGGCGACATAGGGCGTGGTGACCTGCTCGGCCAGAGGGGCTAGCAGTTCGTCATACCAAGCCGCCGCGCGCCGCCGATCTGCGTTCCAGGTGTCGATATGCGGGAGTTTGGCACGCAATACTGCCGCTTGCAAGCCATCTAAGCGACTGCTGACGCCTTCAAACTCGTGTTCGTATTTGGTCATGCGTCCATGATTAGCGTACATCCGGCAAAAACGCGCGACCGCTTCATCGGCAGTCATAATCGCTCCGGCGTCGCCATACGCACCAAGGTTCTTGCCAGGGTAAAAGCTGAACGCGCCCATATGCCCGGCTGAGCCCGCGATCTGGCCATTGAAGCGCGCACCATGGGCCTGAGCAGCGTCTTCTAATACGACCAAATTATGCCGCTGGGCAATCTCCATAAGGGCAGCCATATCTGCCATTTGGCCGTATAAATGCACGGGCAAAATCGCCTTGGTACGCGGGGTGATCGCCGCCTCAACTTTTGCGGGGTCAATGAGGTAGGTCTTGGGGTCAATATCCACAAAGACCAAGCGCGCGCCCACATGCGTGATGGCCTCTGCGGTGGCGATAAACGTATGTGAGGCGGTGATAACTTCGTCATCGCGGCCTATGCCCAACGCTTTGAGGCCCAGCATCAGCGCTGCCGTGCCGCTACCCACGCCTACCACATGTGGCAAGCCGCAATAGGCCGCGAAATCGGCTTCGAAATCTTTGACTGTTTGCCCGCCGATAAATGCTGTGTTATCGACCACGGTTTTAATGGCCGCATCAATCTCGGCTTGGATACGCCGGTATTGGGCTTTCAGATCAACAAAAGGGATCGTCATATTATTCCTCGTTCGCTATTTCGTATGGCAAATTACGCACATCGTTGATGACATGCGCCGGATTGCCCACCACCACCTTTCCCGCCGGAACATCTCGCGTCACCACACTGCCCGCGCCAACCAGGGCGTTTTCACCAATCGTGACGCCGGGGAGCAAGGTGCAGTTGGCGCCGATCTTGGCTTTAGATTGTACGATAGCGCCGCGCAAATTCGCTTTTGCATCAGGTGATTGAGGGTAAAGCGCGTTGGTGATGACCACATTCGGCCCAATCCAGGCTTCTACACCGATGGTGCTATATTCCGGGATGAAAACATTACTATGCACGCGCGCGCCATCATGCAGGGTGATGTGGTGTTCAATGACGCTGTTGGTGCCAACGCTCACCCGGTCGCCGATGGTGTTCGCCTCGCGGATCATGACATGGTGGCCGGTTTGGAAATTGGCCCCGATGGTGTTGCCCGCGTATATGACACTATGCGACCGTATCACCGCGCCATCTCCGATAGTGGTCGGCAGGTCTCCGGGGGCGTTGCCACGTGGCGGGGCACCAATGATGACGTAGTCGCCAATCGTGACGCCTTCGCCCAATTGCACGTTCGGATGAATGATGGCAGTAGCTGCGATATGTGACATAGGGCCTCCTGAATATTCAGCGCGTCTCATTATAATCAAGGGCTGGGCCTGCGGCGAGGGGCGACAGCAAAGCGGGGCCGGATGAGTTAGAATCAGCATAATGCTTAATCAAGATTTCTGTGGAGACAAGCGGCATGTACCCCGATTTACAAGATAAAGTCGTAATGATTACTGGCGCAGCGGGCAGCCTAGGCATGGGCGTCGTCCATGCGTTTGCAGGGGCTGGTAGCCAACTCGCGTTGCTGGATGTCGAGCGCGATAAATTTGCCGAGCGCTACGGTGATGATCTGAACACGAATTGGCTCTTGCTAGCAGGCGATGTGACCCAGGCCGATGCGGTGAACGCGGCCCTAGCAGCGGCAGTCGAACGCTTCGGCGGCGTGGATGTGTTGGTGAATATCGCGGGGGGGTACACCGCTGGGCAACCTGTGCACGAAATGCACATCGATACCTGGGACAAAATGATGGCACTAAATGCCAAATCCGTCTTCGTGATGGGGAATATCATCGCTGGGCATATGGTCGAGCGTGCCCAAGGCGGGCGTATCATCAATATCGGGGCCAAACCCGGCTTAGCCGCTAATGGCAACGACGCCGCCTACAGCGCCAGTAAATCTGCCGTTTTGCGCCTGACCGAAGCCATGAGCAAAGAACTTAAATTACACAACATCAACGTGAATGCGGTCCTGCCCGCGCTGTTGGATACTCCCGCAAACCGGAGCGCGATGCCGAATGCGGACTTCAGCAAGTGGGTTACCCCGGCCTCGATGGCTGACGTGATTATGTTTTTGGCAGCGGATGCTTCGCGAGACATCAGCGGGGCGTTGATTCCGGTCTATGGCGCGTTGGTGTGATGCGCTGGGTATGGTTGGTGCTCTGGTTGGGGATGGGGCTTGCGTGTACGCCGTCTAGCGACACCCGCCCTGCCGAGCCGCGCCTGGTCGGCGAGGCAACCTTGCCCCCGGCCACGGTCACGCCTTTGGTATTAGGGGCACCAACCGCCACCTCAACCCCGGCGGCGTTAGGTAACGAGGCACCAACCGCCACCCAAGAACCCAGTCCGCCGCGCATTCTAGTCACCCTCACACCGCCGGATAGCCCGACCCCTACCGCCACGGATACCGCCACACGCACACCCATCCCGACTGCGACACGCACCCCCACACCCTCTCGCACGCCAACTGCTACCGCGTCACCGCCGCCAACGCAAACACCGCTCCAGCTACCGCCGCCCGATACTTCGCCCTTTGTAGCCACCGTGGCGCGCGATTGTGCCCCGGATTGGTTTTTCACCCCTGCGCCGCCGACCTGCCCCACGGCCCCCGCCCGCAGCATACCAGCGGCGTACCAGACAATGCAGCGCGGGCTTATGCTCTGGCTGAGTGATGCGCGGACGATTTTTGTGCTGTTCAACGATGGCCAAAGCCCAGCTTGGCTCGCGGCTGAAGATACTTATACCGAAGGTGAAGCGCTCAACCTGGCCGAGCCCCCCCCGGCAGGGTTGCTCGCGCCGCAGCGCGGTTTTGGCAAGCTCTGGGGCAGCAATCGCGATTTACAGACCCGTTTAGGATGGGCAACCAACCCGGAAATTGCCTACATGGCCCAGTACCAAACCAGCGAACGGGGCCAATATGTGACCAATCCACAGGGGCGCATCCTGGGCTTGCTGGATGGCGGCGCACGCTGGGAGCAGCTGCGTTAAAAGAATTTCGCTTGCCGGAAAACCCATCTCGTGGTAGCGTCACTTTGATGCAAATATGAGGAATGACCATGAAACGAATTGCAATCTCTACTGGCGGCGGCGATGCGCCGGGCCTAAATGCCGTCATACGTGGCGCAACGCTGACATCGATCCGGCGCTATGGCTGGGAAGTGGTCGGCATTCGCAACGGCTTTGATGGGATCATGGCCGATGAGCCACTGATCCCCCTCACCGTTGAACGGGTGGAAGATATTCTGCAAGATGGGGGAACAATCTTGGGTGCGGCGAACCGGGGTAATCCCTTCGAAAAACCCATCTCGCAGCCTGATGGCAGCATTGAATATGAAGATGTCTCGGGCACAGTCGTGGAGCGCATCCGCGCGGCGGAGATTGATGCGCTTATCATGGTGGGTGGCGATGGGACCATGCACATTGCCAACGGTTTGCAGCAAAAAGGGCTGAAGATCGTCGGCGTACCCAAAACCATTGATAATGATTTGACAGGCACAGATCGCACATTTGGCTTCGACTCTGCGCTGAGCGTAGCCACGGATGCCCTAGACCGCTTGCGCACCACTGCCGAAAGTCATCATCGTGTGATGGTGCTCGAAGTGATGGGCCGCCACGCGGGGTGGATCGCGCTGCACGCGGGCGTAGCTGGTGGCGCGGACGTTATTCTGCTGCCCGAAATCCCGTTTGATATAAACATCGTCTGCCAGAAAGTGCGCCAAGTGCGCGAAAGCGGGCGTTTGCATTCGCTCATCGTCGTGGCCGAGGGGGCCGCGCCCGCTGGCGGCGAGCAACTTTTTTACATTCAAGGGGATGGCAAAGACGAAGGCCGCTTGGGCGGCATGGCGCATTGGGTCGGCGCGCAGGTTAGCCACATTACCCAAGCCGAAACGCGCGTGACGGTGCTCGGCCATATTCAGCGCGGGGGTAGCCCCACGGTGCTTGATCGCTGGTTGGGGACGCGCTTCGGCGCCAATGCCGCGCATCTGGTCGCGCAAGAACACTGGGGCGAAATGGTCGCGCTACGCGGCAATGATATTGTCACCGTGCCGATTGCGCAGGCCGTTGAGGCGCTGAATCAAGTTGCGCCCGATGGCGAACCTATCCGCACAGCGCGCGACATCGGCATTTCGTTTGGTGCGCCCGAAGATCGTATATCGTAGCTTGGCATGCCCTTGACAGGCCCCGTTTTTTTGATACACTTCTGCTTCACTGTGCCCGTAGCTCAATGGATAGAGCGCCAGTCTACGGAACTGTAGGTTGGGGGTTCGAATCCCTCCGGGCACGCACCCAACGCGCCAACCAGCGCGTTTTTTGATTCTACTTTGATTCGGTGTGCGGTTTGTTATAATGACCCAGTGGTGATACCTGATGAGATAAACAAGCCCTATGTCCGACGCTCAACCACCCCAAAATCGTGTGCCATTTTATGAATGGTTCTTGTTAATCCTGGTAGGCATCGCTGTTGTCGTGGGCGTTATTGTGCTGCTGACAGACGAGGACGAGCCGACCACCATCACGATTAACCCGCCGTTGCCTACCTCAACCCATCCCCCACCGCCGACTGCCACGCAGACCGCTACGTTAGCCCCTTTGGAAGTCTATGTCACGGGCGCTGTGGCCCAGCCAGAAAGCCGCCTGACCTTGCCGCCCGGCGCGCGGGTTGAAGATGCCCTTGAGGCCGCCGGGGGCGCCTTACCAGATGCTGACCTTAGCCGCGTGAATCTGGCGGCTCGTGTGCAAGATGGCGACCAGATTCATGTGCCGGGCACGGAGTCAGAAACAGTCGCGCGGGATGAAACACCAACCCCCAACGCCCCTCGCCAGATTGATCTGAACACGGCCACCCAGCCCGAGCTCGAAACCTTGCCCGGCATCGGCCCCGCGCGCGCGCAGGATATCCTCGCCTATCGGGATGAAAACGGCCCTTTCGCAGAGGTTGACGAGTTGCTAAATGTCTCCGGGATTGGCCCGGCAACGCTGGACGACCTGCGCCCCTTCATCCGTGTCGATTAAGCGCCGGATGCGGTCAGTCGTGCGATAAAATCGCGAATAGCGCCGAAATAATCCGCCATTGCGTAGTACAGCAAATCATTATGCCCCGCCCGAGGTATACGCAACAGGGTTTTTTCCGCGCTGGGGGAAGTATCGTAGAGTGTTTGGCCATGTTCCACGGGGATGATATTATCCATTTCGCCATGGATGACCAGCAAGGGTAATTCTAGCGCGGCGATTTTACGCACATTGCCGACGGGGTCAATGCCGCCGAGCACATCTGGCGAGAAACCACGCCGTAAGAGCAAATGCATCACCTGGGCAAAGCCGCTCTCGATGATGAGCCCGGCGAAGCGCTCCGGCGCATGGTGCGCCAGATGAATCGCGGGTGCGCTACCGAGCGAACGGCCCATCACAATCAAAAGCGGATTATCGAGGTCGTGAGCCTCGTAAAGGGTGGGTAGCTGTTGCAGAACCACCTCAGCATCGCTCAGCAGAGTGCTGACCCGGGGTCGGCCCGTGCTCCACCCATAGCCGCGATAATCTATTACGAGCAGCGAGGCCCCCGCGCGGTGATATTCATCTGCCAGGCCGTCATGATCGGGCGCGATTTCGCCGTTTCCATGCCAGTAGAGAATCAGGGGCGCGCCGCG
>DAOTVD010000189.1:0-1923 GCA_034437075.1 Anaerolineae bacterium | reverse complement strand
TACGTCCCATTCGCACTACCCAAATCAGAGATCATAAAGAGGCCAAATTGATAGCTAATGACGGCATGTTGGCGAGATACATGCTGCTCGTGGATGCAAATCTCATTATTGACGCTCCGCCCGATGGTTACGGTAGCGCCCTCCGTCAGAATATAATCGTGGCGCTTATCCGTCTTGGGGTCTTTCCAGGTGATCTTGGCAATACCAGTGGGTTTTTCTTCATTCATACCTATTTTACCCAGGCGTGGTTCGGGTCAATCCGTTGCTACGAAGTATACCATCGTCATCCCACACTAAACAATTATGCAGAAACCGTTATAATATGCTCAACAACGCCCATTACGTGAAAACCCCTCAAAGATAGGTATACATGCCATGCGTCATCCACTCGTTTTTCCTTTTACGGCTATCGTCGGCCAAGACCAGATGAAACGCGCCCTGATCCTGAATGCGATCAACCCGTCTATCGGCGGCGTATTGATCCGGGGCGAAAAAGGCACGGCCAAATCCACGGCAGTGCGTGCGTTGGCCGCCCTTTTACCTATGATTGATGTGATCGAAGGCTCGCCGTTTCATGATAACCCGCACAATCGCGCATCGTGGTCGGATTACGCGAAGACGGAGCACGGCCTGCTCGAAAAACCCCCAGTCGCCCGGCGCCGCATTAAGCTGGTCGATTTGCCAGTCAGCGCGACGGAAGACCGGGTCGTGGGGACCTTGGACATCGAAAAAGCCATCAAAACAGGCGAAAAACATTTCGAGCCGGGTGTCTTGGCGGCGGCCAATCGCGGCATTTTGTATGTCGATGAAGTCAACTTGCTGGATGATCATATCGTCGATCTGCTCTTAGACTCCGCCGCTATGGGGGTGAATGTCGTCGAACGCGAGGGCATCAGTTTTTCGCACCCAGCCAAATTCATGCTGGTAGGCACCATGAACCCCGAAGAAGGCGAACTGCGCCCGCAATTGCTCGACCGCTTCGCCTTGTCGGTAGAAATCCACGGCTTGCGGGAGGCCGTTGACCGCGTCCAAATCTTGGAACGGCATATTGGGTTTGATACACATCCCGAAGCGTTCTGCGAGCAATGGCGCCCCTCCGAAGAAGAGCTTTCCGCGCGGATTGAAGCCGCCCGCCAGGCCATCGACGCGGTGCGCTACACCGAGCGCGACCTATATCTGATCGCCAACCTGACGGCCAGCATGCACGTGGATGGTCATCGGGCCGACTTGGTCATCCTAAAGACCGCGCGCACGAACGCGGCTTTCGAAGGGCGTGGTCAAATCAACGATCATGACATCCTGATTGCTGCTGAATTGGCCCTGCCGCATCGCATGAAGCGCAATCCTTTCTCGGATGGCAGCTTGGATGAGGGAGAAATCCAGGGGCGGTTAGAAGAATTCGCCGCCGAATATGAAGATGCGGGCGCAGAGGCCGACGCTGGCAATGCAGAAGACGAAACGCGCGAAGCAGAGAGTAAAAAAAAACAGACCCCGTAAGCGATGAGGGCGGCGAAGTCACCGAGCAAGACCTGCAAGAGGCCCAACCTGCCCCCCAAGAAGTCTTTGATAGCCAGGACGCGCACTGGTGGGAAGGCGGTCAGCGTGTGAAAAGCGGCGAGGAATTCGCCGCCCGCAGCATGGATACGCCCCTAGATCGCCTTACCCGCAAACAAGCCGGGCGCCGCAGCCGCACCTATACAGATCGTAAGCGGGGGCGCTATATTCGGTCGCGCCCAGCGGGGGACGACCTGAGCGACATCGCGTTTGATGCCAGCATTCGCGCCGCAGCGCCGCACCAAATCCAACGCGATAAAGGCGACCGCGCTTATGCGCTAGAACCCCACGATATGCAGCGCAAAGTGCGCGTCAAAAAGTCGGCCAATTGTATTCTCTTTGTGGTGGATGCCAGTTGGAGTATGGCGG
>DAOTVD010000188.1:0-3069 GCA_034437075.1 Anaerolineae bacterium | reverse complement strand
CTCCGAGCGCACAAACCCCGGCAACCAATCCGTTACCGTGATGGGCTCGTGGCGTAATTCGCGGCGTAACACCTGGCTAAAGCTGCTGAGCCCGGCCTTACTCACGCAATAGAGCGTATGCCCCGGCAGATTCAGCGCGCCCATCGGGCTGGATACATTCAGGATGAAGCCACCGCCCGCCGCGCGCAGATGCGGCAAGGCCGCACGGGTCAGATGCATGGCCCCCAGCAGATTGACGCCCAGCACGGTGTCAATCGTCGCGGGGTCGGTTGCGGCGTAGGGCGTATCGCCCCCGCCCGTGCCCGCGTTGTTGACCAACCCATGCAGCGCGCCAAAACGCGCGAGCGTTTGTTCCAATACGTTGGCGCGGTCGTCCGCGCGGGCCACATCCCCGACGATGACGAGCGCCTCGCCGGGGAGTTCCGCCGCCAGGGCGTGCAGACGGTCGGCACGCCGGGCCAACAGCGCCACGGACGCCCCGCGCGCGCTCAACTCTCGCGCCATGGCCGCGCCAATGCCGCTGCTAGCCCCCGTGAGCAAAACCGTCCGCCCCTGCATGGGCTATTCGTCGCCTTGTGTATCGTCTGCGGCGCTATCGTCGCCGTTTTCGTCCGCATCCGCGTCTTCGGGCGCAATGTCGGTTTCATCATCGGGCGCGGTGTCGGGCGCGTCGGGCGCGGCAGCCGGGCGAATATCGTCGTATACAGCATCATCGGGGATGCGGTAGCTCAGGCTATTCAGCAAGGCTTCGACGCCATCTGCATAGGCCGCATAGCCTGCTGGGTCTACGACCTGCGCAGTCGCGATGATGAAGAAATCATCTTCGGCTTCCAGCGCGATATTATGCAAATCGCCGATGCCCTGCCCAGTGACCGTCACCGCGCGGCCCGGCAACCCGGCATAATTCACGTCGCGCAACGGATTCGTCACGCTCACTTGGTCGTCGCCTTCGCCGTCCGCGTAGGCGGTTTCGAGCAAGTCGATGGGCGTTTCGGCCTCGGCGGGTTCCACATCGCCGGGGATGTACATCAACTGGTTATAGATTGACACGGCGACATCGGCGGGGATGACCACCAATTGCAGCAAGCCCTGCGGTTGGGCGGCCTCTGGCGGGGTGATGAACACATAGCGGAAGGCGCCGCGCTCGGCAATCGACCATTCTTCGGGCAGGCTGAAATCGAACAAGGGCGGCTCGAAGGCGAAATCGTCGGCCACGACGAGCGCCTCAGAAATGCGGTCGAGGTCATCTTGCACGGTTTCATCCCATTCGCCTTGGGGGATGAACGCCGCGCTGCTGATGCGCAAAAAGGCACCGTCTGCGCCCTCGGTCAGGCGCATAATCTGCTGGACGTTCACGCCATCTTCGGCAGGGGTGACCGCGCGCGCGGCGGGTTGGCCGCTATCCAGGTTTAGCGCTTCGGCCTCGGCGGGCAGCAGATCATCCGGCAAGGGGTCTGTGGCATCCTCGCCGCGCAGCACGTCGAAGACCAAAACGACATTGCGGCGATTATCCGCGTCATTGGTGTCTTCGGGGCGCACCAAGCGCACGGTGTTCAAGTCTTCTTGAATCTGCCAGCCGCGCGGGTAACGCACCGTCAGCCCCGTAACACCGCCCTGGCCGTCCCAGGCGTAGCTCAGTGGGACGAGTGTATCGGCGCGGGTGCGCACGTCCGTCTCGATGGTAATGTCATCCACGTATAAAAATCCTAACGCCAACGCGATGAGCAACACGATAAAGGCGCCGATTTGTGTGCTTAGTTTCATGAAAAACTCCGATTGTTGATCCCTCAAACAGGCAGAGTGTAATCCGTCTGCGCGCGCAGGGCAAGATATTGACAGCCCACGGGCGGCTTGCTACAGTAAAAAAGAATTCGATGATAATTATTTTGGAAACGGCTGTTGGAACTGCAAGAAACGCGCCGCTACATCCTAGAAATCCTGCGCACGGAGGAGGATTGCACGGTTGATGAAATCGTGGAAGCGCTTTCCGAACGCCTCCAGCGCCGCTTTACAACCGTCACTGTCCGGCATCATCTGGAACGCCTGCGCGCGGAAAACCTGATTAACCCGCCCGCCGTACGGCGCCGCAATGCGCCGGGCCGCCCCCAATACGTCTATTCTCTGAGCCCCAAGGCGTTTGAATATTTCCCCAATAATTATGCCGGCCTGGCCGATGGCTTGCTAGCAGGCATGAAGCAGCATTTACCCGAAGGCCAAGTCAACGTCATTTTGGATGATATGGC
Source organism: Anaerolineae bacterium (assembly GCA_034437075.1). Lineage (GTDB taxonomy): Bacteria > Chloroflexota > Anaerolineae > Aggregatilineales > J027 > DAOTVD01. The sequence continues at coordinate 826 of DAOTVD010000188.1, read as the reverse complement.
CGATAGTATGGCCGCTGGGGCGGGCATCGGCGCGGAGGCTGACCTGGAAACGCGCCTGCGCCGCACGGTCGATTTTTTGAATGCGCATGGCTACCTGGCCGAATGGGAAGCCAAGGAGGATGGTTATCTGCTGACGACCAGCAATTGCCCCTATGAGCGCGTGGTATGCAACCATAGCGAGCTTTGCGCGTTCGATCTGCGTTTGGTGTCGTCGTTGTTGGGCACGGTGCCACGCTTCATGGGCAATCTGCGCGAGGGCGACAACGCTTGTCAGTATTTCATCCCCGCCGAGGATGCACCCGAGCGCGCGTAAGCGCTACGACGCGCTAGGTATCGCGCGAGTGCATCATTTCGCGCGCGACGTGCATATCCACATCCGCCAGAAAGGCCAGCGCGCCCTCGCGCGAGTCCGCCACATAGCTGCGGGCCTCTGCGCTTAACATCTGAGCGACGGTATACACCATAAAGCGGATAAACGGCTTACGAATATTGCACATGACCGTCCATTCTACTTGTGGGTGTTGGTACCACTTAATGTCCCGATAGGCGCGCAGACCGGGCAGGTTTTCCGCGTGTTTGATGTCGATAATCACGTGTGTGCCGGAATAATGCGCATCGTCTTGTAGCAAACGGGTCAAGGTGTGGTCAAGCGTGATGAGTTCTTGCTGATCCACCGAGCCATAGACATTGGCCAGGATGACCTTAGAGGGGATATACCAGGTACAGTCGTGTCCCATTCGAGCGTCTCCTTTTGTGTTGTCTGTTGGTTTCACTATAGGGCCTGTGTGGGGCGGCGGGATGGGCCAGATGGGCAAGGCTGGCGCTC
>DAOTVD010000187.1:0-28953 GCA_034437075.1 Anaerolineae bacterium | reverse complement strand
CGGCCTTCACGGCGGCGATAAACAAGGGCATCAGATTTTCATCGCCGCGCGCGGCGGTTTGGATGCGTTCTAGCATCACGCTGGCCTGCTCATTATCGCGCTGGGCGCGCAAAGCCGCTAGTTTGGCGCGTTGGGCTTCTTCAATGGCGGGGTCAACCTTCAAGATGTCGATTTTCGTGCCCGCCTCGCCGCCTTCCGTAAATTGATTCACGCCCACGACGATTTCCTCGCCGGATTCAAGCGCGCGTTGGGTGGCATAGGCCGCGTCGTTGATTTCGCCATTCATGAAGCCCGCGTCAATGGCCGCCAACGCGCCGCCGAGGTCATCAATCTGGCGGATGTAATCCGCCGCGCGGGCTTCGATTTCATCCGTCAGCGCTTCGATAGCGTAACTGCCCGCCAGCGGATCGACCGTGTCGGCGGCACCGCTTTCGTAGGCGATAATCTGCTGAGTGCGTAGCGCGATCTGCGCGGCGTGTTCGGTGGGCAGCGCTAGGGCCTCGTCCATGCTGTTGGTGTGCAGGCTTTGCGTGCCTCCCAACACCGCCGCTAGGGCTTGGATGGTCACGCGCGCGATGTTGTTTTCGGGCTGCTGGGCGGTGAGGGTGCTGCCGCCGGTCTGGGTATGAAAGCGTAGGCGCAGGGCTTTGTCGTTGGTCACGCCGAAGCGCTCGCGCATGATGCGCGCCCACAAGCGCCGTGCGGCGCGGAACTTGGCCACTTCTTCCAGAAATTGATTATGCCCATTGAAAAAGAACGAAAGTTGCGCGCCAAATTCGTTCGGGTCTAGCCCAGCATCCATGGCGGCTTGCACATACGCGATGGCATTCGCCAGCGTAAAGCCGACTTCTTGCACGGCGGTGCAGCCCGCCTCGCGCAGGTGATAGCCGCTGATGCTGATGGTGTTCCAGTTGGGGACATGCGCGCCGCAATAGGCGAAGACATCCGTAATCAGGCGCATGGAGGGCGCTGGCGGGAAGATATACGTGCCGCGTGCGATGTATTCTTTCAGGATGTCGTTTTGAATCGTCCCGCGCAAGTGATCGGGCGCTACGCCTTGCTGCTCCCCCACTGCGATATATAGCGCGAGTAGAATCGCCGCCGGGGCGTTGATGGTCATACTCGTGGAGACTTCGCCCAGGGGGATATCCTGGAACAAGCGCGCCATGTCGTGAATGCTGCATATGCTGACGCCCACCTTGCCGACTTCGCCCAAGGCCATGGGGTGGTCGGCGTCGTAGCCGGTTTGGGTGGGCAGGTCAAATGCTACCGAAAGGCCCTTGCTACCCTTGCCGAGCAGAAATTTATAGCGCGCGTTGGATTCCTCGGCAGTGGCGTACCCGGCATACTGGCGCATCGTCCACAGCCGCGCCCGATACATGCTCGGTTGCACGCCGCGCGTAAATGGGTATTCGCCAGGGTAGCCAAGTTGCCTACGGTAGGCGTCGTCTTCTTCGGCGGGGCGATAGACCCTGTCTAGCGGAATGCCAGACGAGGTGTAAAAGGCCGCTTTGCGTTCGGAGAACTTGTTCAGGGTGGGGTTTAATGTGTCTTTTGTCCATTTATCGTAAGCTGACATGTGCGCCGTCCTTTAAGCGTTATGTTTTGCCTTTGATTATGCATCAGGGTGGGCGCGGGTGCTACGCGGGGTCAATTTGATGCAATCGCCCTGCCGGGGGGGGGTACCTCTGCCACAGCACAATTGATGTGAATGAGGTATAACTGATATATGTCCATGCGTTATATGACGCGCGGACATAAGTGAGGGGTGTGCATAATTCGTAAAATCTGTAAATACGCTCTGAAATTCCACTTCCAGCCGTTCTAACCGAGGGCTGAAGCCCTCGGAAGCACCGCGCCCTAAAGGACGCGGTTAGGGAAAATACGATAAATCAGTGAAAATTTCCAAATAATGCACAATAATGCACACCCCGCACATAAGTCAAACAGTATAACGACTGAGGAGACCCATGAAGCGAATATTTTTGGTTATGCTGGCCGCATTGGCCATGCTGGTCTTGGCCGCGCCAACGAGCGCCCAACCCGCCGAAGGTATCTTTACCCCTACCGAATGCCCATTTGAAATCCCCGCCAATGCCGATACACCTATCGACTGTGGTTTCTTGACCGTGCCACAGAATCGCGCCGACCCTGCCAGCGGTACGATTGATTTGGCCGTGGCCATCCTGGGGAGCCGTAGCGCGACCCCCGCCCCCGATCCGATTATCTATTTGGAGGGCGGCCCCGGCGGGAGCGCCTTGGTGGGGGTCGAGGGATGGTACGACCTGCCCTTGCTGGATACGCGCGAGATGATCTTGTTCGACCAACGCGGCACGGGCTATTCTCAGCCCTCGTTGGATTGCCCCGGCATTGAAGAATCCGAAGACCTCGACACGGATTTGCCAGCCTGCCGCGCTGATCTCGTCGCCCAGGGTGTTGACCTGGACGCTTACACCAGCGCCGAAAGCGCCGCCGATGTGAACGCCTTGCGCGAAGCGTTGGGCTACGACCAGGTGAATCTGCTGGGCATTAGCTACGGGACGCGCCTGGGCCTGACGGTCATGCGCGATTATCCCGACAGCGTGCGCGCGGCCATCCTGGATTCCGTCTATCCGCCGGATGTGGATACCAATTATGTTGCGGTGCCCGAACTCTGGGGCATGCTGAATGCTCTATTTGCCGACTGCGCGGCTGATGCCGCGTGTAATGCTGCCTTCCCGGATTTGCAAAATCGCTTCTTTGCGGCGGTGGATGGCTTAATCGCGGAGGGTGCTGACCCCGAAACGGGCGAGCCTTTCGAGTTTGACGAATTATACGTCTATGGCCAGGTATACCAGCAATTCTTCAACGGCCAGGCGTTTAGCGCCCCGGCGGCTTTCGATGCGCTGATCAATGGCGATTATGACACCTATCTGCAATTGGCTGTCATCGGCGCGGAACCCGGTTTGCCTGGCGGCGGCGAAGGTGGTGCCGTGGATTATTTCGTAGAAGCTGACCTCTTTTTAGCGGAACTGCCTGACGAGCCGTTTTTTGAAATTGATGATTTGGTCTTCGCGGGCGACCGCGATGGGTTGGTCGCTTTGCTCGAAAACGAGTACGGCTATTTTCCCGAAGATTCTGGCCCCATGGCCGATATCATCTTCGAAATTCTGATGGGCGAACTCGAACTTGATATGGGCGGTGAGATGGCCGAAGCCGACCCCAACAACGATGGCGATAGCTACGGCATGAATCTCTCGGTGCAATGTGCCGAAGAACTCCCCTTCATGGATGTGGATACGGGCGTTAACGAAGCCTTAGCGTTCGGCGTCAGCGAAGATTTCATCGAGGCGACCTATGCTTATAGCGAGTTTGCCGATTGCCAGGTGTGGAACGTGGCCCCGGCCCCAGCTTTCGAGAACGACCCGGTTGTCTCTGAAACGCCAACGTTGTTGTTCTCTGGCGAATATGACCCCGCCACGCCGCCGAGTTGGGGCGACCTGGCCGCCGCGTCCTTGCCCAACAGCACGCATATTGTCTTCCCGCGCCAGGGCCATAGCCTGATTACCACCATCGGCCCGTGTGGGGGCGAAATCGCGGTCGCATTTTTGGATAATCCCACGGTACCCCCGCCCACAACTTGCGCGGATGTTTTCGACCAGCCGTTCTTTATTCCCTAACATGATGTAATCTGCCTACGGGGGAGGTTCGCGCCTTCCCACTATCTGATAGGGGTAAATTTTTCTTGGGACACCATTTTTTACCCCTCCCCAACCCGAATTCAAGGAGGGGCTATTACGCACGCGAGTAAGTCCTCCCCCCGAATTCGGGGGGAGCTAGAGGGGGGTAAAGTCAAAAGTGTACCCCTATCAACCGGATGCGGGGGGAGCGGAGAGGGGGGTAAAGCCAAAAGTGTATCTTCGTCAGATTCTCACTAATCAATCATTTTTGGGGGGATACCCCGCGCCGAGCCTGCTACAATGAGCATAGCGTTAAACCATCAAAGTAGACTTGCGTATGTTATCTTTAGATACGGCCAAACGATTGAAAGATGCCGGGCTTACCTGGACACCGGCAGAACATGATTTTTTTTATGTCCCTATCGAAGGGCTAGATGAGCGCGTGTTCGTCATCAGCGATATGTCGATCATGATTGAGCAAATGAGCGGTGTCGAGGCGGTGACCTTCAACGGGACTGCCGAATGGGCACTGGACTATCTGCTATTGGCGGAAGCCGTGTGGGTGCCCACCGAAAGCCAACTGCGCGCCGAGTTGGAAAAGCGCCTGGTCGTCCGCGCGGAGGTGCAACCCTTGCTGAGCCTGCTCACCACGGCGGATGGCTACGTTTGCGAGATTCGTATGGGGGAACAGCTTATGCGCTTCGAAGCCTTCGGCGCGAATGAAGCCTATGGCGCAGCCTTGCTGCATGTGATGCAAGTAGCCGACTAGCGACTGCTGAGCATCTGGTAAATCAACGCCAATAGAATATTCTCGGTGGATTGGCGGTCGTGGGCCTGGCAGGGGAAGACCTTCAGGGTTGTGTTTTCTGGCAGGGCATCGCGCACCGTCCGCAGAGGATCGGGGGTGATGTGTTCGTACCGGTTCACGGCGATAATCGTGGGCACGCGCGGCAAAGCCTGAACATGGGGCCAGACCTCCGCCAATTGTTCGGCTTGGGTCGCATCCAGTATATAAATGATGCCCACCACAGTTTGGGGTATGGGGTCGGGATGTTGGCCACCCAATAGATGGATGGTCAGCACATCGTTAATGGGGAGGGTGGCCTCATCTGCCGGGGCGTCTAGCCCGCCCAGCGTGGTGATGAAGGTGGTGACGCCTGCGCCAGGCGCCCCCAAAACGAGAAACCGCGCGACTTGCGGGTCGCTCATGCGTCTTGTAGCCAGGCCAACGCCGCCGCCTGATTCTGAAAGATTTCACGCTGGCGCGTTTGGCTCTTGCGCGCCATCAAAAAGAAACGCATCGCGTGGTTAATGTCCCGATAGGGCAACACATACGCGGTGCGTCCGGGTTCGTTTTGGTACAAGTCGGCCATCTGAGCCAGATGGCGGCGCGCATAGGGGGTCAGGACGATTTTGGGATTATCGACTTCGTACAGAAAATTATATGGCGGCGCATGGTTTTTATGGACGTCTATCGCGAATTGGGCCAGGGCATCGACGGAATCCCGCTCGTAGGAATCAATGTGCACTCGCAGAATAGTGTTATCGGCCAGCCATTCATACGTGATCCCATACGCAATTTTGTGACTGCTTCCGGTGTTCATATCGACTTGATCTCCTGCAATACGACGATATCTAGCGAGAAGTGTAACAAATAAGCTTGACCTATGGGGATAAAGATATTTAATGTGGCAGGGCGCCGCGTTAATGCGTGACAATCTGTACACCCAGCAGTAAGCTATAGAAGTAGCTCATACAAAATAGGAGAAGCGTGTATGCGAAAACTGAGCATCTACCTGCTGCTGACGATGCTGCTCGTGCTGGCCGCGTGTACCGGGGACGAGAATGGCGACGATGGCCCACAAGAAGCGCCCATTGAGCCCGAAAGCGACGCCACCGAACGCGCGCTAGCGGATATATCGGTGGGGCCGAATCCCGGCGCCACGCCCATCGAAGGGGCCGAAGACACCGAGCAGCGGCGCCCCGGTGCCGAAATGCAACCCGGTGTGCGCGATAGCTCGCAAGTGGACATCCTCCAGGCTCGCGATTACCTGAACGAAGATGAAAGTATCGGCTGGGTGGTCGTTCTGCTGGAAAACACCACCGACACGCCCCTGCAAAATGTCGCCGTGAACGTCAATCTGCTGGACGACACAAACCGCACCTGGGAAGCTATCCGGGTGGAATCACCCTTTCGAGGTATTCCGCCCGGCGTGCAAATCCCTTTTGTGGTGGGCTTCGAGCCGCCGCCGAATTATGCCGATTTTCTGGTGGTGCCCCAAGCGGTAAGCTACGAACAGACCGCGCCCACGGGGGAATTGGAAGGTTTTTTCAATCTGCCCACTAGCGTGGATGATCTACCCGGCGATGATCTGCCGTTTACCGTGAGCGGTAGCCTGACCAACGACACCGGGCGAGATTTAATCGCGCTGAGTGCCGAACTGCATTTCTACAACGACGCGGGCGATCTGGTGGGCGTGGCTAGCGGGGTGCTGGATGGCTTAAACGACCAAGGACAATTGCTCGCTGGCGAAACGGCTACTTTCAGCGCCAACGTCTTTTCGTTGGCCGAGCCGGATGTCGCCACCGTGCGCGTGACCGCTGCCGGATATGCACCCGCCGAATAGGCATTGGCACTTCGCGCGCGGGTTTGGGACAATCTGCACTGAATACCTGTACCGATTACTGACCACACACAAGGACATCACCATGCAACGTTCTTTGATTTTGTTTCTGCTTACCATCCTGCTCCTGAGCCTTGCCGCGCCAGTGGGCGCCCAAGATCGGAGTTGTGGCCGCCTGGACGAGGCCGATTGCGACATCCTATACGACGCTATACAAGACCTCATCGACGCTGGCTCGTTCAGCAACAAAGAATTCACCTTAGAACTCGGCGGCGCGGGGGCCGAGAGCGCGGGCAATACCGCCCTAATCACGGGGAGCGGCCCCATGATCGTGGACCAAACCGGGCGCATCACGACCGCCCACCTGACCGGCGCGACCACCTTCGAGGGCGAAACCACGCCCACCCGCGAATTTATGCTGATTGATGATACGGTCTATTTGGGCGAACAAGACGAGTTCATCGGCCTAGACGCTAGCAGCATCGAAGGGCGTTTACTGGTTGATCTGGCCACCGGGACGCTGTTATCCCAGGCGTTTAACGTGCCCAATGTCGCCACCCCCACCCGCCTAGATGACGCCGAAATCGACGGCGAAACGATGCTGGTCTTCGAGAGCACGATTGATGTCGTCGCCTTCTTTTCCAATGAAGATATCCAAGCTTTGCTGGTAGCCCTGCTGCAATCGGCAGTTGGCGAGCAAGCGCTGGAAAATTTTGGCATGGGCGAAGGCGGTTTCGGCGACCTCAGCGAGGCAGACCTGGCCGGGGCAGTGCAATTGTTGCCGCTGTTGCTCACCCAAGATACGTTGCAAGTGCGCCAATGGGTGAGCGAGGACGAAACCCGCATCTATCGTGTTGAGCTTGAAGTCGATTGGGTGCTGGATGCCACATTCATTGACCCCAGCATCGGCCAAACGGAACTAAGCGTGCTGTTCGCCAGCGATATTGACGAACATGGCGCGGACGTGGTCATCACAGCCCCAGATGAATTCGAGTTGGTCGAGTCGATTGATCCGCAAGAATTGCTGGAACAACTTTTCCCCATGCCGCCCGCCAACCCCGGCGATGATGCCCAAGGCCCCGGCGACGCTGTCGCCGCCCCGAACCTAACGGGCAATCTGGCCTATGGCGATACGGTCACTGGGGAATTAACCGCCCGCGATGACGAACACATCTATAGCTTTCAGGCCGAAGCGGGCGATGTGATCACCGCTGCCATGACGGCCACACAAGCGCGTATGGACCCGTTGCTGGTGTTGATGGACGCTAACGGCCAAGAATTAGCACGCAACGATGACCACACCACCGAGCGCGCCGACCTGGCACCCTTTGATGCCCTAATCGCCGATTACGAAATTGGTGAAGCGGGCGAATATTGGCTGATGGCGACTTGGCCCACCGCGCTGCGCGACGGGGGCTATGCCCTGACGCTGACCCGCGCCGCATCCGAATAGCGCGCGGCGCGGGTTACTCCGGTTTGGGTAAGCCCCCCTCTGGTGCGATGGCCAAAGCCGCTTGGTTGGCCTCCAAGCGCCGCAGGGGGGGGATAACCCATTTATCGGTGATGGTGTAGACCACCGCGCACAGCGCGAACCCCGCCAGCACATCCAGAAAATAGTGCTGCCAGGTGAACAGGGTGCTCAGGGCATTGATTACAGCGAAAGCTGCAATCGGCAAAACCCAGCGCCGCCCATGCCGCGCGAAATAGATCATCGCCAGCGTAATATAATAGACATGGCTGCTTGGGATGGCATTATGCGTGCCGTAGCTCTCATCCCCATCATGCAAGAGCTTGACCATATCGACCCAAAAGCCCTCTTGTTCGATGGGCGCTTTTTCGACATACGCCGGAAAGGCCAACCAGAAGAAAAAGCCAACCATCACCACCAAGAACAGCGCCATCATATATTCCTGAAACAACGACCGCGAGAAGACGATGGCCGCCAACAAGGGGAAAAGCCCCATAGCCCAGAAACCCACCACATAGGGCACCACAAAAATTGCAATGAGCGGCATTTGCCCATCAATAGCTTCGATGCGCGGCACCACACCGCCCCGGCCCGCGTTAAATTGATTAATTGGAAAATACAGCATCATCATGCTGAAGATGATGATGAGCAAGGGAATACGCTGAATAAAGGTTTCCCCAAACCAGTCGCGTTTCATTACCTTTAGCTCTCATTTACCGAACACCGATTACGCGCTCATTATAGCACGGCCCGTATGATGAGAAAATTCCCCACCAACCAGAAATAAGAACCCTCAACATAGCGCACCAACGACAAAATCAAGTAGAATAGGGTCGTTATAGACGTCAGTAAGCTCTTATCGTTTGGTGATCTATTTACCTTATGGAGTGAGGCGACAAATGCATAAGTTTGCCAAAATTGTTCTGGTGGCCGCGCTCAGCGCGACCATTTTGCTTTTTGTGGGGGCCAGCAGCGCGCAGGCGCCCGCCGTCGAAGTAGTGGAGGTCCCCCTAACCGCAGACTTGCCGACCGCGATGTATAGCGTCGATCTGCTAGCTGGGGACACGCTCTACGCCTACGCGGGGTCGGCTGTGGTTGACCCCTTCTTGACCATCTGCGCCGACCAAGCATGCTCGGTCACACTCGCCGCCAATGATGACATTGACTTCGAAGGCGGTAACCTGAATTCCGCAGCCGAGTACACCGCGACAGAAGATGGCAGCGTATTCGTGCGCGTGCGCGATTGCTGTAATCCCTCTGTGGAAGGCCCTGTGCAACTCAGCCTGGGCGTGAATGCGCCAGAAGTGTTGACCGGAGAAGCCCAACCCACCGGCGACGCCCTGGCTACTCAGATCGACATGGCCGCAATTGTGGAAGCCCAGCGCAACCGCCTAGACAACCTGCCCCCCAACCCCGTGCAAGAATTCGCCTTTAACGTGACCCCCGAAACACCCCGCCGCTATTATGACCTGTTTGGCATGCGCGCGGGCGATACCATCTACTTATATGTTGAATCCGAACAGATCGACACCTATCTGATTCTGTGTGACATCAACTGCGAAGAAACCTTTGCCGAAAATGACGATATTGATTTCGCCGCTGGCAACACTAATTCAGCCCTAGAATTCACCTTTCAGCAAGATGGCGATTATTCCGTCTTTGTTTCGGATTGCTGTAACGAAGAACCCACGGGCGATTTCCGCATTCAGATCGGCATCAATGCGCCGGAAGTATTGACCGGACAAGCCCAACCCAACACGGATGAATTGGCCGAACTCTGGCGGCCCGATCCGGTGGTGGTGCAACCCCTGGCCCGTACCGACGCGGTGACCTGCGAAGCTGCCGTGCCGCAAGAGCGCCCCGTGCTCAGTGGCCCTGTCCAGACGCTAGAAACGCCCAATTTCATCATTCACTTCACCGAAGAAGGCGTTGACGCGGCTCGCGCCTCGTTTGCCCAACAAATTCAGACTGTTGTCGAAGAAATGGTCGGCATTCAGACGAGCCAGGGCTGGCCACTGCCGCCCTCGGACTGTGGCGAAGGCGGCGACGAGCGCATCGACATCTACCTGCAAGAGATTACCGGCGAGACGGGCGCGCTGGGCTTCGCCGCGCCAGGGAATGTCGTAGCCGACAACCCCAACACGCCCGACAAGGTCGAAACCTGGGCCGCGTATGCCTATATGGTGCTGGATAACGACTTCAGCTTCGCCCCTAACCCGGCCTCTGTCATGCGCGCCACCCTGGCCCACGAATGGCACCACATTGTCCAATTTGGCTATGACTTCGGTGACTTGTTGTGGTTCTACGAAGGCACCGCCGTTTGGATGGAAACCCAGACCTTCCCCGCCGACCAGGATGCGGTAGGCTACACAGTAGAAGTCTTGCAAACACCGGACTTATGCGTTGGGGCCGAGCCAGAGGGTAGCCTGCGCGTCTATGGGGAATGGACGCATATGGACACCCTGGCGCGCGACCTGGGCCAAGACGGCATGCTCCGTTTATGGGAACTGCTCGGCGATTTCGATGGCATGGAGCCCTACTACTTGCTGCTGGAAGAATTCGGCACCACGCCCCAAGCGGTGCAACTGAATCTGGCCGTGCGGAATCTGCTGCGCGATAACCAACTCGGCGCGCTCATCACCGACTCCGTGCGCTACGAAGGCGCGATCGAAGGCCCCGGCCAGTATGTGCCTGCCCAAGATGGCGTGCAGGAATTGGGCGTGGACTATCTGTTCATTGCTGTGCCGGGCGTTTACTCATTCCGCGCGAGCCAACCCAACTTGGCCGTTTTCTTCGTTGGCGTAAATATAACGAATAATGTCGTCGAGGTTTTTGATGTGACAAATGGCGAAGCGGTCGATACGTCGTCCTATGAATTTGCTGATGTCATCATCATGAACACGCTGACGCACCAAGACCCCGCCGCGTGCCGCTACACCAACTGGATTTTGACCGTGGAAGATGGCACCGGCGCGCCCCCCGCCGAACCCTTGCCGCTGCAATTTGACGCGACCTACTACCCCACTCAATAATGCTTTTTAGCGTGGTACCCTGCCCGATGTGCGCCGCATATCGGGCTTTTTTTTGCTCTCGGCCCATTCGCGCCATGTGGGGGGCTTGAGTAGAATAGCCGTAAACCGGGTTGAACCACCATCGCGGATCAGCATAGTTTACGGAGCGACGTCCATCATGAGGAAATTCACGTTCATCGGGCTTATTTTGGCGTGTGGTTTGGCATTATTTACCGCCAGCCACCCCGGGCAAGCCCAAGCCGCCGCCGTACAGGAAATTACAGGCATCGTCACCGCCGCAACGCCCCGCGCCCAATATGCCATCACCCTGAACCGAGGCGATACACTGTACGTTTACGCGGCCTCGAATGCCATCGACACCTACTTACTCTTGTGCGCCGACCCCAATTGCTCGATTGTGCTCGTGGAAAATGACGACATCAACTTGCAAGCGGGTAATCTGAATTCTGCGCTGACCTACCGCGAAGCTACCGCAACCACGCTGTATATCGCCGTGAGTGATTGTTGTGATGTGCGCGCCTCGGGCAGTTTTCGGTTGGTAGTGGGCCTCAATGCGCCGGATGTGTTGAATGGCACGGCGGTCGGCACGGGCGCCTCGATCCTCATGCCGGTGGATACAGCCACCCCGCCGGATAGCGGCGCCGGGACGCCCCCGCCCGTGCTCCAACCCGGCGAGGTAAACCCCACCCTAGGCGAGATTCCGCGCTTCCCCGAACAAGCTGTGCAAGAGATCACCTTCAACGTCACGCCCGATACCCCGCGTCGCTATTACGATCTATTCAGCATGCGCGCGGGCGATACGCTTTATATCTATGCCGAATCGGACACCCTCGACACCTATCTGGTGCTATGCGACATCAATTGTGAAGACGTCTTCGCAGAGAATGACGACATCGACTTCGCCGGGGGCAATTTGAATTCGGCCTTGCAGTTCACATTTACCGAAGAGGGCGATTATTCTATCCTGATTACCGATTGCTGCGACGAGCAACCCAATGGCAGTTTTCGCCTGCAAATTGGCCTCAATACGCCGGACGTTTTAACCGGGCAAGGCGTGCCCAATACGGATCGCCTGGCGGAACTGTGGCGGCCCGAGCCCGTGCTGGTGCAAAGCCTAGAAGGCGACCGCCCCGAGCCCGTCGCGTGTGACAACGCCCTGCTGCAACCGCGCCCGGTGCTCAGTGGCCCCGTGCAAACCCTGGAAACTCAGAATTTTATCCTGCACTTTACGACCCAAGGCGTGGACGCCACGACGCTAGACTTTGCGCAACAGGTGCAAAATACGCTAGAAGACATGGCCCGTATTCAGATCGGCCAGGGCTGGCCTTTGCCGCCGAATGATTGCGGCGAAGGCGGCGATACGCGCTTCGACATCTATATGCGCGAGATTATCGGCGAACTGGGCGCGGTGGGCTATGCCTCGCCCGAAAATGTGGTGGTGGATAACCCCAATTCGCCGAATTTTCAGGAAACTTGGGCCGCCTATAGTCATCTGGTGATCGACAATGACTTCAGCCTGGCGCCCAACCCCGTCGCCTTGATGCGGGCCACGGTGGCGCATGAATTCCACCATGCGATCCAGTTCGGCTACGACATCAACGACGCGCTGCCGTGGTACTACGAAGCCACCGCCACCTGGATGGAAACCCAAACCTACCCCGATCAAGAAGACGCCACGCCCTACACAGTCGATTTGCTCGAAACGATGGACTGGTGCGTGGGCTCCCGCCCGCAGAATCGCCTGCGCATTTATGCGGAATGGACGCTCATCGACAGCCTAGCGCAGGATTTCGGCCCGGCATCCATTCAGCGCTTGTGGGAGATCATCGCCGACCAAGAAGGCATGGATAGTTATTACATGTTCTTGCAAGAGTTCGGCACCACCCCCCAGGCCCAGCAGTTGAATCTGGCCGTGCGGAATCTCTTGCTGGATTACGCGCTCGGCGCGCGCATCCCTGGCGTGGTCCGTTTGGAAGGGGTCATCAATGGGCCGGGCATCATCGGCCCGCGCCTAGACGGTGTGCAAGAACTGGGCGTTGATTATCTCAATATCGCCACACCGGGCTTGTATACGCTCGCGACCAACGCGGCTAACCTGGCGGTGTATGTCGTTGGCATCAACCAAAATAACAACACCGTGCAAGTGCTGGATGTCAACGGGGGGCGCGGCGTGGATACGCGCGCGTATACCAGCGCTTATGCGTTGATCTTGAACACGCACACGCACAACGACCCGGCGGCGTGTACGTTCACGAACTGGCAATTAACGGTCGCGGATGGGGTCGGGGCACCGCCGCCAGACGTGCTGCCCGTGCAATTCAACCCGCAGAATTATATTCCGGCGCGCTGAATGGGTGTAATGATTAACAAGGGCTTCAGCCCCTTGGCTGGGGACAATTTTGACGGGATATGGGGTTAAAACCCCTTGTTAATTTTATGATCAGCGAAGGCGCAAATCATTTCAACCGAGTCACTACTCATGGAGAACGCAAAACAAATCCGTATAAAACCGAGGGCTTAAGCCCTCGGTTTTGGCAGAAAAAAACATTTGTGTTTGTTTTGAACTGTCCATCAGCCCTCACCCCAACCCCTCTCCCAAACGGGCTTTCAGCCCTGGGAGAGGGGCAAAAAGTGTCGGTTTCGGGTCGTTTTCCCCCTCTACCAGCCGCAAAGCGGCGTTTGGGAGAGGGGGATTAAGGCTTTTCCAGAAAAATAATTACCCCTCCCCATCCCCCTCCCCGAATTCAGGGAGGGGCTATTATTATGCGCACGAGTAAGTTCTCCCCCTGAATTCGGGGGGAGCTAGAGGGGGGTAAAATCAAGACGGTATCCTTTTCGACAAAAGCAAGCGGCATAGTTAAATACTTGGAAAAGCCTAAGGGGGTGAGGGGGAAGAATTGGCATAGCCTGAGCAGTTACCTTGGCAGCTACAATCCGGCCCCGGCGTAGCGCCGTCTGTTAAGCTGCTGTACAATACAAAGACGATATAAATTGGTGATGCAGCATGACGCAACGACAAGTCTTGGTCGGCATTGATGACCGTATCCGCCTTATGTCGGCAGTGCTGGCAATAACCGACTGGCCCCAGCGGGCCCAACAACGTAAAGGGCACCGGCCCCATTTTCATGCCCGCAACACGACCCGCTGGCTAGACGCCTTCAAAGACCATCCCGCCGTGCAGGCCGCGCAGTATTTGCTAGATATGAACCCGCCCCTAGAGGCCCTTTATGCGTTCGCGTTGAAGCTCTCTTGGCCAGATATGTATATCACCAAGCCGCCGCGCTGGATGCCGCCCGATTGGAACGACTATCTGTATGATTTTTACTACCGCGCTAGCCTGATGGACTTGTGGCAACAAGATTCCTACGCCTGGCAACAGGCCGAAATCGAAGCCCGGCAAGTGATGGCGAGTGCGCAGTTTTACGAATTTATGCAGCCGTTTATTGGCCACGTCGCCGAGCAACTCATTTACATGCCCAATATCTCGTACCCCAGCGATGTAGCCGTGGGTGTGCGCGTCGGGCGCGATCTCATCTGCATTGGGCCGCCGCGCATCGCCTGGGGGGATAACGAACCCTGGCCCTTCCACGAAGACCCAACCCACGTCTATAGCTCGTCGCTATCGCGGTATATGCGCTTGTTGATGTTCTCGTACTTGCGCCGCCATGCCGAGCAGGTCGCGCCGGTGGCCAGCAAAAAACTGCCGGTAAATGATGAATTCCGGCGCATGTATCCCAATTGGGGCGATCAATTTATCGAGCTATTCGTGCCGGGTAGTGTGGCGATTTACCTAGAATACAAGGTCAGCCCCCAAGAGGCCAAAGCCTTCACGTTGATGGAGCGTAAATCGCGCGGGGTGACGATTCTGCCGGGGGTGGTCAGCGTTTTGCAACGCTATTTGAATGAATATTTTGATGGCAAGTACGACTCACTGATCGAGTTTTTGCCCTATTTCCCGAATCATTTGCGGGTGGCTAAGACCATCTCCGCGCTGTAGCCTATGCAAATTGACCTTGCTTCGTTCATTGCCTTCGAACGCGCCGCC
The DNA here is from genome assembly GCA_034437075.1 of Anaerolineae bacterium. Lineage (GTDB taxonomy): Bacteria > Chloroflexota > Anaerolineae > Aggregatilineales > J027 > DAOTVD01. The sequence goes on along the minus strand of DAOTVD010000187.1, from coordinate 14,125 downwards.
ATTCATTATCGCTTGCCGCCGCCGCCTGGGCACCCCGGCCTAGAAACACGCCCTGGGGACGTTCCCATCCTGTTTAGCGCGCCGCACGCTTGCCGTCATCGCCGGGCCGGGCGCTGGAAAAACGAGGACGAATACACCGGGGCCATTGCCGAAGGGCTGCACCGCCTGACCGGCGCGCACGCCATCTTCACGACCTTTGAGAGCAACCCCGACCCGCATGACGATGACGACCATAATTTTTTCAAGCAAAGCTTGGCGGCCTTCGTGCGCCAACACCCCACCCGCCTGATTGTTGATCTGCATGGTGTCAAGGGCACGCGGCCTTTTGGCATCGGGTTAGGGAGTATGAAGGGGCTGACTGCGCCGGGGTACGAACCCGCCGTCATTAGCGCTTTCGAGCAAATGGGCTTTTCATGCCAGATGGGGTTACACGAAACCGATCATCTGGCCATCAACCACCCGCGTTATACAGGCGGCCTGAAGCGCCCCACCGTCACGCGATTTGCTTATCAGGTGTTGGGCATTCCGGCAGTCCAGATCGAAATCAATGCCTGGGCGCGGGTTTTGCAGCGCCTACCGTCTTCATCGAATGCGCGCCAACAGCACGCGCCGGGGTTCAAAGGCGAACACACCCTGTTCCGGCGGATGATCGAAGCCTTTAGCTTGTTGGTGGCGGAGGTTAGTGCGCGGGAATACCGCCAGAAGCGACCCTCTGCGGATCGCTCCTGAGCCAATCGGCGTGGGCCGTCCGGGCCCCAGGCGCTAGGTTTTGCGCGTGTAATATTCGACGATAAGCTGTTCGTTCACCGGAATCTGAATATCGGGGCGTTCGGGGATGCGCTTCAGCGTGCCCGTGAATTCGTTGCTGTCATAGTCCAGAAAGTCGGGCAAGGGGCCACGGCTTTCAATCGAAACTTCAATATCGACATTATCGCGCATGCGCTGCCGCAGGGTGATCTTTTGATCCGCCACGACTTGGTATGAGGCCACATTGACCTTGCGATTATCCACCAGAATATGACCATGGCTGACGACCTGGCGCGCGGCCCAGATGGTGGCACCAAAGCCCAGGCGATAGCACAGGTTATCCAGGCGTTGTTCCAGCAGCACAAGCATATTATCGCCCGTTACGCCGGGCATCTTGGCGGCTTGGATGTAATAATTGCGCATTTGGCGTTCGCCCACGTTGTAAATATAGGCGAGCTTCTGCTTCTCTTCCAATTGCAATGCAAAGTCACTTTGCCGACCGCGCCGGAAGGCTTTTTCTTTACCATGCACGCCCGGCGGATAGGGGCGTTTTTCCAGAATACGCTGGTATTTCGGGCGCGGCACCAATACTTCGCCGAATCGGCGCTGTGTTTTAGCTTTGGGGCGAGCTTTTCCCATAATAGTCCTAACTTGACTTTCGAAAGATTATCGTCACGAACGTTGGTTGGGCCGCCATTGACGGCTTTTAGGACGGATTTCACGCAAAAAAGGCGGCTGGTGATCAGCCGACGGGGAATTTTACCATGCCAAGGGATGGGCTGTAAAGACGGCATCTGGGCATAGAACCCGCGCAAAACGCCCCTGGCCCCCCGCGCCGGAATGCGTACAATAAAGCCTCGCATTCCGATAGAAAGACTCGCCCAGCTTATGACGCCCCAGCGATTACCCCCCAGCGCGCTCATGCGCCGCTGCGACTTACAAGCCGCGCGCAGCGTTCCCGCCCCGGACGGCCCATTTTGGGGCCAAGAGCGCGCCCTCACCGCCCTGGATTTTGGCCTGGCGATGCCCGGTTATCATATTTTCGTGCAAGGCCCACCCCATACCGGGCGCCTGACGGCGGCGCTCCAGCGCGCCGAACACGCCGCGCAAGCTTGGCCCACCCCGCCAGATTGGTATTACGTCAACGCGCCGGAAGGCCAGCGCCATTTTGGGGCGCGTAGCGCCCCGCCCAGCGCAGGCGCTATCGCGGGTGTCCGTCCGATGGCCTCTCATCAGCCCGGCGCGCCCGCGCCAGTGATCGTCGCGACCCAACCGACCCGCCGCCGCCTCGTCGGGTGCCTGCGCTGGCGCCTGCACGAGGCCAGCTTGCAGGCCGATTTGCACGACATCCAACCGGGGTTGCTGCATCAAGCCAATGGGGGCGTGCTCATCGTGCGCCTGGATGATCTGCTGAGCTATACCGGCGCGCTAGAAACATTGTTGCACGCCTTGCGCACGCGCCAGATTCACCCCGATGTCGATAGCCCCGCTGGTTGGCCGGCTCTGGCACCGGGCTTTACCTGCGACCCGATTCCGCTTGACCTGACCGTTATCCTCATCGGGGATGCCTATGATTATGCGTGGTTAGCCGCCACCGAACCGGATTTCGCGCGCGTGTTCCGCGCTAAGGCCGAATTCAGCGATACCATGCGCCGCACGCCAGAAAACGAAGCGCTGTACATCGCCTTTAGCGAACGGCTCGTGCAGCAAGAACGCTTGCTCAAAGCCGATAAACACGTTATGAGCGGCTTAATTGAATACGGGAGTTGGTTGGCCGCCGACCAGCGCAAGCTTAGCGCGCAGTTCGCGCCCCTGGCCGACCGTCTGCGCGAAGCGAGCTATTTCGCGCGGCGCGCAGGGCACAAGACCATCACCCGCGCCGATTGGGTTACAGCTTTAGAGGCGCATACCGCGCGGCATAATCTGGCCGAGCAAGAAGCCCTAGAACGTATTCTGGATGGCCAGGTGCGGCTCGAAACGGCGGGCGAAGCGATTGGCCAGGTTAACGCGCTGGTGGTTGTGGACGACATCGACTACCCCTATGCCCTGCCCGCCCAACTGACCGCGCGCGTCTATTTAGGGCGCGAGGGCATCATGCATCTGGATTACGAATCGCACATGACCGGGCCGTTCCATGACAAGGGCTTGCGCACGCTCATCGGCTATCTGGGGGGGCACTTCGCGCAGGATTACCCGCTCAGCCTGGCCGCGAGCCTGGCCTTCGAGCAAAATTACGCCGAAATCGACGGCGATTCGGCTTCTTGCGCCGAGCTTTTCGCGCTACTTTCCGCGCTAGGGCGCTTGCCCGCCCGGCAAAGCATCGCCGTAACAGGGAGCGTGAATCAGATGGGGCGCGTGCAACCCATTGGCGATGTCACGCGCAAGATCGAAGGCTTTTTCAAGGTCTGCCAACTGCACGGCCTAACGGGCGATCAAGGCGTGATCATCCCCCGTGCGAATGCGCCCGAACTCATGCTGAAGCCTGATGTCATCGCAGCGGTAGAGGCCGAACAATTTCATATTTACGCCATGGATACCGCCGACGAGGGAATCGCGCTGCTGACGGGTTGCACGCCAGAGGATGTCCATGCAGCAGTGGATAAGCGCCTGCGCGATTTGGCCTTGCGGATTGAGAATTTCAGCAGCGAAGCGCGCGAAGACCACGATGAAGATGATGAGCACGACGACGACGAGGCCGATGCAACCGACGAAACCGTGTAGTCAGAAACCGCTATAGCATATGGCATGCCGCGCGCGGCTGGCTTACAATGCGCGTATGCGACACCGTTTTTTTATGGAAGACGACCTGATTAAAATCGGCTGGGGGGATGAAAGCAGCCTGCAAGAATGGGATGCAATCTTGCGCTGGGCCTTGCGCAAGCTGGACGACAGCGGCGTGGTGCTGCATCTGCTGCTAGATTTTTCGGCCATTTATGTCATTACGGAAGAAATTTTTCATCCCGAGATTGCCGCGCGCCTGGCCGCTCACCCCAACGCGGGGCATCTGCTGTTGGTGAATCATAACCCCGTGTTTGTACATTTCGTGAACGAACATTGGGCGGCGGATGGCGCTGCCGGGGTGCGCGCCTTTTTAGATGTTACCGATGCGCTAAGCTGGCTGCGCCGCGCCGTGTACGACTAGCCCGCTAGAACACCTTATGAAAATGCGGCACCAAATCGGCGGCTTGCTTGATGGGCTTTTGGGCATCAAATAGCAGATAGCCCCCGGCTTCGCGCGGGGTGGCGTGCGTCGCGCTAGCCAGCCGAAAATGATAATCGTTAATGACTTTGTAGCCACCATCCGGCACGGTGATATGCCCGCTGACGCACACCGCTTGCGGATACGTCGCGCCCAAGCTCATGGCGTCCAGATAGCGCCGCGCGATCTGTTCGTAGGCGGCGGGCACCATACCGCGCTCATTTTGGGTGAACAGAAAATCCCACAAGACCGCGAAACGATGATCGCGCTCCGAGATAAATAGCGCGCGCAGCAAATGGGGGTAGCGCGGGTCATTCGGGCCGTCAACATCCAGATATTCGCGCGCCAGGTCGGCGTAGGACGCGCCGGATAGCTCGGCATAATTTTGGTAGACCTCATCCAGGTTGGCTTGCGCGGCCAGCATATCATCGGCATCACGCAAGAGGTCATCATGGTCAAATGTGCGCAAGCGCGTAATGCGGTTGATGCTATTTTGGTCGGGGCCAGCATGGCACAGCAACACGCCCGCCGCCGTGCGCACGACAAAGGGCAAACGCTTTAAGAATTTGATAATCTCGTTACGCTGGCCGCGCATGGCACGCTCGAAGCGGGGCGTAAATTCGATGTCGCCCTTGGCCAGCGATACCCCATAGATATGTGGCAATTCGTGGTTACCGAGCAACATGGTGATCGTATCGGCACTGTAATTGGCCTGCAATTCCATCACGCGGCGGATCATGTATAGACTGGCATCGTCGGCTTCGTCCCCGTAACCATGCAGCAAGTCGCCCAGAAAAATGAGCCGGTTGGCCTCGCCATGTTCGTATAACGAGAAGAACGTCGCCACGTAACGATCAAAAGCGGCGCGATCACCATGCAAATCGGTGACGACCATCAGCGTGCCGGAGGGAATATCAATATAGCGATTGTGTTGGGGCATGGTTTGTCATCCTTCCGCCCAAACACGGCGCTTAGTTGCGGGCCAGGCGCCGGGTCTGGTAATAATTCCAATAGGCAAATAGGGTAAACGAAATGGCATAGGTGAACATATACGGCGCCAGAGCGGGCAAACGCTGCAAGGCCACGAGCGCCCCCACTAGCGCCCAGCCCGCCAGAACGAGTTCGCCCACGGTTGTCCAATCCACCTTGAGGGTGTAATTGCGCCCGATCCAACGATCCTGGCGCGTGGTGACCTGGAACTTGGGCGTGCGTTTGAATTCCTGTTCGGTGCCTAGCCGAAAGGCTTTCAGCACCGCGATGGTATTGCTGAGGACAATCGCGGCCCCAGAGACAAATTGCACCGGGAAATACACCAAATTGCGCGGCCAATTGTCGTAGAGCTCCGTTTGACCCAGGATGAGCAACAACGGCGGGATAATGCCGAAAATGCCAATCAAGCGCAGGTCGGGCAGGTCGGCGAATTTGCCGCCGAGCAATAGCACGGGAGTCAGAAAAAATAGGGTAAAGATCACGGGCTGCACGGCGTACTGGGATAAATGCGCCAGGCCCATGAGTTTTTTCCACAGCGGAAAATGCGAGCGCAACAGTGGCCCGGCATGCAGCAGCAAACATTGGGTGCTGCCTGTGGCCCAGCGTGCTTGTTGTACCTTCCAGGCGGCCACCTGGGGCGGTAATTCGCCGGGGACGGGCACATCCACCAAGTAAATAAAGCGCCAGCCTTTCATCAAGGCGCGGTAGCTCAAATCCAGGTCTTCGGTCAGGGTTTTGGATGACCAACCGCCCGCGTCTTCAATAGCTTTCGCGCGCCAGATGCCGCCCGTACCATTCATCGACATGGGCAAATAGGCGCGGCTACGGGCCACTTGCTCTATCGCGAAATGCCCATCAATGCTGATGGCTTGGGCGCGGGTCAGCCAATTATAATCCAGGTTCAGGTGTGCCCAGCGGGTTTGTACCAGCGCGATGTCATCGCTCAGATTGAAATAGGGCATCACTTTACGCAAAAAGTTCTCGGGTGGCACAAAGTCCGCATCAAAGACGGCGATGCATTCGGAGTCAGTCAGGCCCAGGCCATAGGCCAGCGCGCCCGCCTTGTAGCCTTCGCGGGTGGGGCGGCGCACAAGTTCGATGTCGATGCCCTGGGCGCGCCAATATGTCTCGCGCTCGCGGCAGAGCTCCGTCGTTTCATCTGTAGAATCATCCAAGATTTGCACGCGGAATTTAGCGCGCGGGTAATCCATGCGGCATACCGCGTCAATTAGCCGCACGGCCACATATTGTTCGTTATACAAGGGCAGTTGGACGGTCACAGACAGTAACTGCGCATCGCTGACGTCCGGCGCTTGGGGGGCCTGGCGCCGCTTGAAGAAAAAGATAATCAGCAGAATACCAAAGGTCGAGACGAAGATGGAAAGTAAGGCCCCCGCCATGACGTACACCACAGCGACGAAATTCAAGAATATGTCGATCATAGTTGCCTGAATACTGTTCGTTTGCGCCTCTAGGATACCCGCCGCGCGCGCTTTTGGGTAGAGATGACCTATGGGTTAGTTTTCAGGAAAAATGCGCAATGTATATTCCCCGCCGTTATCATCCGCCTGCACCAGCACGCCATATTGCGCGCTGCCGGGGTTCGGTTCTAGCAAGATACCGTTGGCCGGGTCGGTGCTGATCTCTTGCACCGTGCCATCGGGGTTATACAACACCAGCGTTGGGTCAAAATTCGCCGACGATGTGATCGTCACGCGCCAGGTAACGCCCGGCTGCGCAAAAAAGCGATAGCCCCGCCCCGTGCCGGGGGCCAACGTATTATTGATGCGCGCCGGGAGCGTAATGGAGTTTTGGATAATGGCGGGCGGAAAATCCCCCGTAATATCGCCGACGGGCGTCGGAGTGGGCAAGATGACCACCACCTGGGACGATGGTGCGGGCAAAACAAATAGGCTGGCCGTAAAGCTGAGCGCCAACAAAAGAATCACCAACACCGTGACCAGCCCACGCCGGGCATTCTGGCGCAGCGTATGCCAAAGACCAGGCCGCATCCCTGGCCGGTAACGCACATAAGCGGGCGTATCAAATTCGTCGGGGTAATTATCGGCGGGTGGGCGTCGTTTCATCATGCTCTCATCATAGCGCCCCCCCGCATCAGATGCTAGCCCGTGCTGGCAGCAGGGCGATTGCATCAAACCGGGGCTTGGCAGAGATTTTGGGGCTTTTCCAGAAAAATAATTACGCCTCCCCAACCCCTCCCCGAATTTGGGGAGGGGCTACGATGCGCGCGCGTAAGTTCTCTCCCCGAATTCGGGGGAGTTAGCGGGGGGTAAAATCAAGAATGTACGCCTTTCGGCAATAGCAATCGGCATAATTTAAATCTTGGAAAAGCCTTAGGGCCGAGGGTGACCTAATGACCAAATCCGTGCCCGGGGGGAGCTTGCTATAATCAAAAGCAACATCATGTCACATGTATCAGAAAGGAATCTCATGCGCGCTCCCCAAACCCGCTGGATCGGATTATGGCTGCTGGCTGTTTTGCTCTTGGCCGCGTGTGGCGATGACGACGACACGAACGACGCTGACCTTAACCAGGGCGCTACCGGCGATAGTCACATCACAGGTGTGGCCACCGGCGCGCTAGATTGGGACTTCTCTTTCGCGAATGCCCGCTTTGAATGCCGCAATGGGGCGGGCGATGATGCCGATGTGTTTGAAGTCAATGCCCGTTCGGATGATGGTCAGATATTGATGATGCTTCCGGTAGGGGCCTCCGCCGGGACGTATGTCCTGTTTGGTCTGGACGAGCCCGAAGCGGAAACTGGCGTGGGCTACAGCATCGCCATTCGGCATGATGGCACGACCTATGACGAGGGCGACGGACGCCTGACCATTGAGAACATGCCCGCTGGCCCGCTAGAACCCTTCACTGGCTCGTTTGTTATCCGCATGCCGAATGAAGATGGCGACGAAGTGAGCTTTGAAGCCTCGTTTGATGTGCCATCCACAAGTAGCGCTGTGGATAACTGCGAAGCGTAAGGGTCAATTCGCCCCGCGCACATGTTGGTCGAAGAAGACGACCGAGGTCACGAGCGCGATGTCTCGGTTACGCGCGATATTGTGGTCGTCCCGGTCATACAGCACGAGTTCGGTATGGCCCCCGGCCAGGCGGATTTCATCATCCAGCGTGACCGAGAAAGCATAGGGGACGACTGTATCGCCTGTGCCGTGGTGAATCTGCACCGGGCCGGATAACTCGTGTAGGTAACTATTGGCCGACAGCGCCGCCCAAAACTGGGGGTTATCCTGCGGCAGGCCGTATTGCTCCACGATGGTGCCGCGCCAACTGCGGCGGTTGCGGAACCAATCCGCGAATAAATCCGCATACGAGACGACCACCCCCGCCCAGATGACCCCCGCGCGGATGGTTGGGTCTACCACCATGGCGCGCAGCGTGATGAAGCCGCCCATCGAATGCCCCCACATACCCACGCGCTGGGGGTCGGCTTGCGGATGGCGGCGCGCGGTGGCCAGCGCATTTAGCACGTCGATGACATAACCGGGGCTACCATACGCCGATTCGGGTTCGCCCTCCGAAAAACCATGCCCGCGATAATCCGGCTTCACGACGATATAGCCATTCCGCGCGAAGGCGTCCACGTAGGCTTCGTAGCGCTCTGTCGTGCGGTAAATCTCCGGCGGGATATAGCCATGATTGAAGATAATCACCGGGAAGCCGCCCGGCGGGGCGGGGCCTTGGGGCACGGTCAACAGGGCGTAGATGGTCAGCCCATCGGATTGATATGAGACAACCGCTTGCGTGTAATTGATGCCCGGCGCCAGGGCTTGCTCGGTGACGAAATCGCTGCCGGGGTAATCGCGCGCGCGCAGATAGTCAATGCTCAGCGGATGCGGTTGGCCGCGTTCGTCTAGGGGCGGCGGCGGGGTCGGGATTGTGGGGGCTGGGCTGGGCGAGGGCGTCACGCGCGGCGGATCATCGACCGCTTCGGTCGCGGCAGTCGGCGCGGGGGATGGACCGCAGGCGGCCAGCCCAACGAGCGAGATCAGGATAAGGACAACGATCACGAAGTAGCGGCGCATATAACCTGAGCGTGTGCGAACTTTTTCAGATTATAGCGCCATGCAGAAAAAACGGGCGACCCACATAGGGCCACCCGTTCGCGGAGCATCTTCTTTCATATTGGCGCAAATCTATTGGCGCAGGTCGTCGCGCAGGGCTTCTTTCAGGGCGGCGCGGCGTTCTTGGTAGGTCGCATCGTCGATTTCGCCCGCTTCGTAGCGTTCATCCAGGCGCGCGATGGCCGACAACACCCCATCTTGATTGCCCCCGGCGCTGCCAGCGGTGGCCGTCTTCAGGCGGGACTTTTGCAGGTCGTACCACAAAAAGACCGCGCCCGCGAGCACGAGCAACCCGCCCAGGCCGATAATCAGCATGGCGTTATCTTCTAGGAAGTTGCCGCTTTCATTGGCGTCATTGCTCCCGGTGACGTTTGTTGCTTGGGCAGCGGCGGCGGCTTCTGGGTCGCGATACACACGATAGCTGAGGGTTTCTCCTGCCGCCAAGGGCGTGTTAGTCAAGCGATAGCCTTCGTAGGTGACGCCGTTGAAATCGCCCGGCTCGGCGGCTTCGAGTTGGTCGCTTTCGGCGCGTAAGCCGCGCGGCTGCGAGACAAACACGCGCGCCATCTCGACATCCTAGGGGAAGGTTTGTTCCACGCTGAATTCGCCATCGTAGCCTGTGCCGAAAGTCGTCACGATGCGGTCGTTAAAGCCGGGGAAGACGGGGGCGTTATCCACATAGACGATGCTGCCGTCGTCTTGCTCCACGCGCGTAAAGCGTTCGGTGGGGTCGCCAAACGAGTTGACTTCCAGGCCCGTTGCATTCGGCGGGTAGGTCACCGTGATGGTCTGGCCGTTTTCGTCGCCCGTGTAGATGCGGTCGCTTTCATTCAGGAATTCCCAGGTTTGGTAGACCAGGGCTGCGTTTTCACTGACGACGGCATCCACCAGATATTCGGTATAGCCGACGCTGATGGTGCTGGGGTCGTCGGTGGTTTCGTAGATGATCAAATCCATCGTGAAGGTGTCGCCTTCGACCTCATCCAAAAAGAATTGCGGGCCGAGTTGCAGCAGCCCGGCGTGCTCGGCTTGCACGACGCCCAGCGCATCGTCTCGCAGGGGCAGCCCTTCAAAGGTATAGCTGCCGTCTGCGTTAATGGTCACTTGTTCGCGATAGACTTCGCCGGGCTGGCCTTGCTGGTTGAGCGCGGCCACGCGCGCGGTCACGATCAGATCATCCGGCACATCGGCGCCTTCGGTGCCATTCGTGACCGTGCCCGTTAGCGTGAATGTGGGGCCTTCGGGCGTGGAAACGGCCTCATCCAGGTTGAAGCCTTGCGGCGGGGCCCCAGCCGGCGGCGCGCTGGCGTCTTCGGTCGCGACTGGATCATCAGGCGGGGCCGGGTCATCGGTGGCGTTTTGCGCGTCTTCGGTGGCGACTGGGTCAGACTGCGCGGCGCTACCTGCATCGGAGGCGGGCGGGGCCTCAAACGGTAGCGCGCGGATGTACACCAGCGCGGCTTGTTGTTCATTGTCGCTCAAATCGGGCAGGTCGTAGCCTTCTAGCGAATTATCAGCTAGCGCGGCCAGGATGTCTGCATCGGTGATGCCGGCTTGCCAGTCAGTATCGCGCAGATAGGACACATCTTCGGCGGTTTGGGCGCTGGCCAGGATGGTTTCGCCCTGCGGGGCCAGGCTTTCGTCATAGCGCAGGCTGGCGGAGTAGGCGACCGTCTGCCAGATTTCGTCCGGGCTAAGTTGGTTGCTCCAGGGTGGCATCAGGCAATTTTCGCTGGTGCGCAGGCCCCCGAAGGTGATGTCGTACCATTCGCGCAGGGTCATCTCGGCATCGCCTTCGATAAAGGCGGGCATGGGGCAGTCAAACCCGGCGGCAGCGCCGCCATCCCCGCCGCCCGTTTCGCCGTGGCAGGGCGCGCAGGAGGTTTCGTATAGGGCAGCGCCCACGCTGGCATCAAAAGCGGCGGGCGGGGCCGCCTGCTCGGCTTGGGCGACTTCTGCCGCTGGGGCGCGGGTGGGCGGTGGCTCGTCTACGACGCGCGTGCTGGCGATCTCGGGTTCGGAGGAGGTCGAAATACAACCGGAAAACAGGACGCCGAGCGCGAGCAGCACAAGAATGCGAAGGTTCGGGCGGTGTAGGAAATGTCTGAGCATAAGTGGTTTGCATATCCTGCTACATTGTCGGTTAGCATGCCGTAAAAGTGGCCGTTGCGGGGCCCTGTTACGGGGTGATCTTACTTTACTGCATCCTCCACACACGATGCCTAGCCATTTAGCATCAATCAGCTATGAGGTTCGTCAGTTTTCCGTCAATCTTGTACGTTTCTTCTCTATACTACAATCAAACATTCAACTAAATACAAGGGCTATCATGGCACAAATCACATGGGAAAAGACTGCCGAGCAAGCCGCCAATGCGGAGGTTCGTAGTGTGTCGCGTAAGCGCTACGGATATTTGCTGGTCGGCGTGGTGCTCATCGGCGTGGTCGCGTTTTTGTTTTTCCAGGCCATTGGTACCGGCAGCTATTATATGACTGTCGATGAGTTGATGGCCGCACCGGGCGATTATATCGACCAGGACGCGCGCATTGCCGGGGCGGTTGATGGCGATACCATCCAGTTTAACCCCGAAACCCAAGAACTCTACTTCACTATCGCGCATATCCCAGCCGATAACGACACCATCCGCGAAAGTGGGGGCCTGGCGCGCGTGCTCTATGACGCACTGCAAGACCCCGACCGCCAACGCCTGAACATCATTTGGCATAATGCCGAGATGCCCGACTTATTACAGCATGAAGCGCAGGCCATTGTCGAAGGCCACCTGGGCGAAGACGGCAACTTCTACGCCAACCAGGTTTTGCTGAAATGCCCCACCCGCTATTCTGACGACGTCCCTGAACAAGCCGCATCATCTACGGAGTAATCGCATATGTTGGTCGAATTTGGCATCGCCGCACTTTTCTTCGCATTCGTCGCCACTTTGCTGGGCATCCTATTCTCGCTTTACGGAGCCTTCACCGCCCAAGCAACGGCCATCGCCGCCGGGCGCAATGCGCTATGGCTCAGCTTTCCTCTACTGACCATTGTCTGTAGCATTCTCATTTATGCTCAAGTAACGGGCATGTATGAGCTTTCGTATGTCAGCAGCGTCAGCAAAGACGCCCAACCCGACACCCTGAAAGTTACGGCTTTATGGGGTGGGCAAGCCGGTTCGTTGGCGTTCTGGTCTTGGACGATCAGCCTCTTTATAGGCGCGGCCCTGATTCTAAACTGGAAGACCGAATATAAGCTGATGCCCTGGGTGATGGTTGTCACTGGTGGTACGCTGGCGTTTTTCCTTTTAATGAACAACTTTTTCGAAAATCCTTTCGCGCGCACCTGGGCCATGCCCGATGACAGCATCCAAACGGCTGTATTGCAACCCGACGGCGCGCAAATTGCTTACCCGTATCAATATAGCGGGGGGCAGACGTACTTCACCGAGCCGGACGCAACCTTCCCCATGGCGCCCGAGGCGCGCATGGATGGCCGTGGGCTGAGTCCTTTGCTGCGTCATCCTGGCATGATTATCCATCCACCGCTCTTATATTTGGGCTTCACGGGTTTTGTGATCCCCTTTGCGTTTGCCGTGGCCGCTTTGGCGCGGGGCGATTTAGGATTGGGCTGGCTGCGCGCCACCCGCCGTTGGAGCCTTATCGCTTGGTTGTTCCTGACCCTGGGCATCGTCTTGGGCGGGCGCTGGGCGTATGACGTGCTCGGGTGGGGCGGATACTGGGGCTGGGACCCAGTGGAGAATTCGTCCTTGCTGCCCTGGCTTACCGGAACGGCCTTTTTGCATAGCGTGATGATCCAAGAACGGCGCGGTATGCTGAAGGGCTGGAACATCTTCATGATTATCCTGACCTATTTGCTGATGTTATTCGGCACCGTGGCCACGCGCACCGGCCTGCTGAGCAGCGTGCACAGCTTCGCGCAAAGCCCGCTGGCTATCCCCATGGGCTTGTTCTTGGGCACAACGATGATATTGTGCTTGGGCTTGTTCCTGTGGCGCGGCCAGCAAAACGCCTTCAAGAGCGACCACGAACTCGAAAGCATGATCAGCCGCGAAAGCCTGTTCTTGTTCAATAACTGGGTTTTCCTGGCGATTACCTTGGTCGTCTTCTGGGGCACCTGGAGCGAACTGGTTACCGGGCTGCTGCGCGACGCGGGCCTGATGGGCAATACCATCAACCTGGGGCGCGAATATTACGAGACAATCACGCCTTGGCTGTTCTTGGTCTTGTTTATCCTGATGGGCGTAGCGCCTCTGGCGGCTTGGCGTAAAGCTTCGGTTCAGCGCTTGGGCCGCGCGGCGGGCTTGCCGACTCTGTTGGCTTTCATCACGACCATTGCTAGCGTGGTGTTCTTGGGTGAACCCATCGTGGCGCTGGGGATTGGCATCGTCGCCTTTGCGGGCTTCGCGACCCTGTTGGAATTCTATAAAGGTGCCGAAGCACGCCGCCATGCCCATGGCGAAAATTGGTTTGTCGCGCTGGGCACGCTCATCGGGCGCAACCGGCGCCGCTATGGCGGCTACATCATCCACCTGAGCGTGGTGATTATGGGCCTGGGCATCATCGCCAGTACGGCCTTTCAGGAAGTCCGTCAAGAAACGCTTAACCCTGGCGACACCATCGACATCGCGGATTATACCGTGCGCTACGAGCAAATGTCCGAAGCCATTGCGGATGATGATCGCTCGATGTTGATCGTGGATGTGGCCTTGCTGCGCGACGATGAATTCGTGACACGCTTGCGCCCCCGCCGCGACTTCTTCGGCCAGGATAGCAGCCCCATGACCATCGCTGGGGTACATAGCACTATTGAAAATGACGTTTACGTCCTGTTGACCTTCTTTGAAGGCAATCAGGTCACCCTCCGAGTTTATCGTAACCCGCTGGTGAGCCTTGTTTGGTGGGGCGCGTTTCTGATGATTGTCGGGACGGTGGTCGCGGTTTTCCCCAAACGCGAACGCAAAACCGTTACGCAGCCGACCACGCCACATGTGAAAAGCCAGCCCATCGGCGCCGTAGGAGATTAACCGCCATGTTCAAACCCCGTACACTCTTTTTACTTGCGCTAATGCTG
>DAOTVD010000186.1:0-4663 GCA_034437075.1 Anaerolineae bacterium | reverse complement strand
TTGACAATCGTGCGGCTGACTTGAAACTTAGGCTTTTCCAGGTCTTGGCGGTCGATGCCGCGCGCCACACGAAAGTCGAGCACGCCGGTTTCAGTATGACGCAACATCAAGAAGCCGCGCTCAGCACCAGTTACCTCAATGACCCGGTCCATCACATTTTCGAGTACCGCGTTCAGGTCTAGCGTCGAGTTGAGCGTGCGCGTAATATCATATAGCGTTTCCAGATATTGCCCGGTGAGGGGTGCATTGCTCATGGGCCGACCTCTTTGCATTTGCCATAGAGAGTCCATATTATAACATTGACCCTGCCAATTCGCTTTGGCATCCACCAATAGGAAACAAATTACGATGAAATTTGATGCAATTACCGACCTTACCAACCTCAAAGCCCTGCCCGAAATCGCGGTACAAGCTGAAGCACTCGGTTTTGATGCGCTCTGGGCGCCCGAAACCGGCCATAATCCATTTATTGGATTGGCGCTAGCTGGGCACGCGACCCAGCGTTTAGAAATCGGCACCTCGATTGCCGTCGCCTTTGCGCGCAGCCCTACCGCCAGCGCCTATGCGGCCTGGGATTTGCAAGGCTTGTCCGACGGACGCTTCATCCTAGGTTTAGGGCCACAGATCAAAGCGCATATCACGCGGCGGTTTGGCATGGCCTGGGACAGCCCTGGGCCGCGTATGCGCGAATATATCGAAGGGATGCGCGCGGTGTGGCATACCTTCCAGACTGGGGAAAAGCTCAATTACCGGGGGCAGCATTATAAGCTCACGTTTATGAATCCGCTGTTTCAGCCCGAGCCTATCCCGCACCCGAACATCCCGGTTTATATTGCGGCGGTTGGCCCCTATATGTGCAAACTGGCCGGGGAACTGTGTGAGGGCGTGCATGTGCATTCTTTCCACACGCCGCGCTATCTGCAAGAGGTCATGTTGCCGCGCATCCAAACAGGGTTGGATGCCGCCGGGCGATCTCGCGAGGACATCACGCTCAGTTGTGCCATTTTCGCGGCGACCAATGATGCAGAGAAAATCCGCGCCAAAACCGCCATCGCATTCTATGCCACAACACCCGCCTATCGAGGGGTGCTGGAATGCCATGGTTGGGAAGACTTGCAAGAAGAACTCGCTCTTATGGCCCGCCGGGGTAAGTGGGACACATTGCACACGCTCATCAGCGATGAGATGCTCGCGACATTTGGGGTTGTCAGCGACCCTGCCGACTTAGGCGCAGCCATTCGTGAGCGGTACACAGGGCTTTTGGATCGCGTCAGTTTATACGTGCCCTTTATCCCAGGTGAACGGGATGATTTTTGGGCGCGCAGCATCCAAACCTTAGCCTCTTGAGCCCAAACATGCGATACTACCCAGCCTGAGATTATTTGAAGGAGATATATATTTTGGATACCCAATTTGCCTATGCCCAACACCATGCCGACCGTATTTTAGACGAATTGAAAGAATTCTTGCGCATTCCCAGTATCGGCACGCTGAACACTCATGCCGACGATACGCGCCGCGCCGCCGAATGGCTACGCGATCATTGCTTGGGGGTGGGTATGGCACGGGCCGAGCTCATGGAAACGCCAGGGCATCCGATTGTGTATGCCGAATGGTTAGAAGCCGGCCCCGATGCGCCCACCGTGTTGGTGTACGGACATTATGACGTCCAACCAGCGGACGATCCGCGTAACGAATGGCTCTCGCGCGCCTTCGAGCCTGTCATTCGGGATGGCAATATCTACGCACGCGGCGCTATTGATGACAAAGGCCAACTTTTTATGCATTTGAAGGTCTTCGAAGGCTTGATGCAAAGCGAAGGTCGCTTTCCGGTCAATATCAAGATGATGTTCGAGGGCGAAGAAGAATCAGGATCAACCAACCTGGAACCTTTTATACGGGACCATCTCGATTTGCTCGCCTGTGATGTCGTCGTGATTTCCGATACGGCTATGCAAGGCGAAGATAGCCCCAGTATGGATTATGGCCTGCGGGGCTTGCTGTATACCGAGATCACCATCACAGGCTTGCGCACCGATTTGCACTCGGGATATGGTGGCACCGTGCCCAATCCCGCCCAGGCGCTGGTGCAGATTCTAGCCAAAATGCACGACGCCAACGGGCGCATACAAGTCCCCGGCTTTTACGACGATGTACAAGAGTTGACGCCACAAGAGCGCGAGGCCCTGGCAGCGAACCCCATCACCGAAGATGATTGGAAACAGCAGCGCGGTGTCGAAGCCTTATGGGGCGAGCCTGGCTACACATTTTTGGAACGTTTCGGCGCACGCCCCACGTTGGAAATCAACGGATTAGTCAGCGGGTGGACAGGCCAAGGCGCTAAAACGGTCATCGGCGCGGATGCTCTGGCGAAAGTCAGTTGCCGCCTGGTGCCCAACCAAGACCCCCAGAAAATTCTACAAGCGCTGAAGGACTACGTACGACACCTCACGCCGCCGGGCTTACATAGCGAGGTACGCCCCCTTGGCGCCAGTGCGCCGGGCGTGGTCGTGCCGATTGACGCGCCACCCATGCGCGCCGCCCGCGAAGCGATGACCGCTACATTTGGCCGCGAGCCCATCATGACCCGAAACGGCGGTACTATCCCGGTCGTGTCGTTGTACCAAGAACTTCTGAATGTGCCAGTGCTGTTGATTGGCTTCGGCTTGCCAGACGATAATCTGCACGCACCCAACGAAAAGATGACCCTGAGCATGTTTTTTAAGGGCATCGATACGCTGGCGCTCTTTTACCCGCGTTTGCAAGACGCGATGTAGACCCAGCCACAACCTCAAAGTTTACCGCCTGCAATTTGGGAGTTAAAGCGACACATTGCGGGCGGTTTCGTTTTCCCCGACAATATAAACATGAATATATGATGAAAATTTTTTCACGGAAACAATCATGAAACCCTATACCCATCACCTGTTTATCTGCCAGGGTAGCGATTGCAAGAAGAACTCAAAGAAGCTCAAAGGCGCGCTGAAAAAGTGCGTCAGTTGCCATAACCGCGAACACAAAGATCAGCGTGTGATGGTCAGTGGCTGCAAATGCCTGGGTATGTGCAAAAAAGGCCCTGTCATGATCGCCTACCCCGATGGGGTGTGGTATGAAGACCTGGATGAAAAAACAATTTGCCGCATCCTGGAAGAGCATGTGGCCGAAGGCAAACCCGTGACGAATAAAATCATTCATCAGATGGATTAGACAGGCGCCAAACGGCGTCGATCATCTTCTGCATTTCGCGGTCGGCATTAAGCGCCTGGGCAGCCCGCCGCGAGGCCGATTTATAGCGCATAATGTCCTCGGGCGTTAACGCGCGGAGCGTTTGCGCAATGTCTTGCGGATCAAACGAAGGCGCCACCACCCCTACACCGTATGCTTCAACAATCTCTGCTATGGCGGGCGATGGTCCGCTACACACGACGAGCCCCGCTGCAATAAACTCGAATAACTTGTTGGGCAAAGCACCTGCTAACGCCTGGTTAGTCGGCGGTATTGTGACAAGGCCAATATCATAATGCGCTAATTGGGATATAATCGCCCCCGGTGGAAAAGGGGGCTGCACGGTCACCGCATCCGGGGCTTGCCTGCTGATGTACGCCAGCAATTGATCCATATAATATGCTTCGGCGCCATAGGGTGCCCGCACGAGATGCAAAGCGAGTGAAAAACGCGGATAGACGTGCTTGACCGCATCAACCATGTTTTCTAGCTGCCGATTGTGCGCTGCTAAGCCATGATGCACCACGCGAAAGGTGCTAGGCGGTGGGGTAACGGCAGGCAAAGCCTGTAAAGCGGGGATATTTCGTAACAAGGCTGGTTGTAACCCGAACTCGGTCGCATACCATCGCGCATATTCTGGTGATGTGGTCAGCATGAGGTCAGCCTGAGAAGCATATTGGCGGATAAGTGTTCGGAAAAACGGCGCCATGAGCCAGCGCCACCAGGACGTTTCGGCCCGGATGGCAGGTTTGTATTCGTGCGCATCATAAATCACACGGACGCCTGTCTGGCGGGCGACCTGCACACTCAGCACCATTTCTACGACTTCATTGGCGACGATGACATCCGCCTGGCTTTGCACCAGATGCCGCCGCGCGACGCGGTAATGATGGCGCAATAGGAACTGCAAACGATAAACACGCGGCCAGATGCGCCCAAGTAGCAGGGTCAAGCCGATCATGCCCAAATCATACACGTCGCGCTGCCTGCGCACCGCCCGCCAGGTAATGTTCGGATGCGGGTTTTCACCATAGCCAATTGCCGTAACGTCAAAATGCTGGGCGAGGTAGGTGATATGGCGCAGCACGCGCGCATCCTGTGCAATGGGCGAGAGACTAAAAACGGTAACGCGCGGTCGGCTCATGATGTAGCCGTCATGACCTCCTGGTAAATCGCTTGCAGTTGTTCGGCCACCGCTGCTGTGCTGAAATGGCGTTCCGCATAGGCTCGGATAACATGCGGATCATACATCTCATACGTTTTGTGTATCGTTTGCAGCGCTTCCGCCAACGCGATTTCGTCATTACGAGGCACGAGTAACCCGGTTTGGGGCGTGATGAATCCCTGTGGGCCACCGCTGCGCGTTGCCACTACCGGACGCCCGCAGGCCATAGCTTCGATGAGCGTCACCCCGAAGGTTTCGAGCTCGCTAGCAGAC
>DAOTVD010000185.1:0-2257 GCA_034437075.1 Anaerolineae bacterium | reverse complement strand
CATCCACACCGCGCGGGGCGAATACGGCCAGGCACAACGCGCGATTGTGCACGCTATCGCGGGCTACCGGCGTGGCCAACAGCATTGGAGCATCATGCGGCCATTGGCGCTGTATGGCGAATTGCTGCTGCGCGCGGGCGATCTGGACACCGCCGCCGACAAGCTGCGCGATGCGCTGGCCCTGGCCGACGCCACCGGGGATGATCGGCTCATCATCCAATTGCGAACGCACCTGGGCACCATCGCGGCCTACCGGGGCCAATTCGGCGCGCAATCCGCGCATTTGGCCGCCGCGCTGGATGTCGCCGTCTTTTGCGAGGATGTCGCGGTCGTGCTGGATGCCCGCCTGCGCTATGTGCTGGCGCTGGTGCAAGAAGAACGCGGCTTTTTGGCCTTGCAACATGCCACGCTCGCCCGCCAACAGGCCGACCGCACCGGCAAGGGCCAGGCTGAAGCCTATCTGGCCTTAGCCTCGGCGGCGCTGGCGCTGAAATGCCCCGCCGATGCCGAGCAAGCGCTCTCGCAAGCCGAAAAATACGCCCCGCCCGCCGCCGAGCATAGCGCCTGGGCCGTGCGCTTGCGCGTGTTGCAATTGCGCCTGGCTGCTCAGCGCGATGACGACGCCGCCTTCGAGGCCATCCTGGCTGCTGCGCCCGCCGAAGCGCGCGATAGCTTCGCGGAAGCCGAACGGCGTTTGCTGGTGGGGGATTTCCGCGCCCGGCAGGCGCGCTGGAACCTGGCCGCGCGCGAATACGAACAGGCCATGCGCATTTTTAAGCGCCTGGGGGCCTTCTATTGGCTGGGGCGCGCCCGCGCCCGCCTGGATTCCATCGCGGCCCAGGCCCCCGGCTATCGCCAGAACCTACGAACCAACCTGCGCGGCGGGTCTGCGTCTTAGGGGGGCTATGTTATACTGACGATAGTCACCGACCAACAGAAAAGGACGCAATATGCGCGGAGAAATCGTCGCGCTCGACATCGAATCCACAGGCCTGGATTTACAGGTCGATGAAATGATTGAAATCGGCCTGGCACGCTGCCGGGGTGACGAGATTATCGATACCTATCAAACACTCATCCGCCCCACCCACGACATCCCCGACCAGGTTACTATCCTGACAGGCATCACCAACGAGGACGTGCGCCACGCGCCCGCGTTTGATGGCGTCGAAGCCCGCATCCGCGATTTTATCGGCCATCGACCTGTTTTGGCCCATAATATCGACTTTGACCTAAAAATTATGAAGCGTTACGGCTTGGCCCAGCACAACACCGCGCTGGATACGCTCGAACTGGCCAGCTTCCTATTGCCCAACGCCCCGCGCTACAACCTCGGCAGCCTGGCCGAGCAACTCGGCGTGGTGCTAGACGACGACGGCCACGCCCACCGGGCCATGTACGATACGCTGTTGTGTTGGCATGTGTACCGCAAGCTGTACGCCATGCTGCGGGAGGTGCCGCTGGAAATCCTGACGGAACTCAAAAGCCTGGGCACAAACCTCGACTGGCCCGTGTTGCCCATCATCCAAGATGCGGTGGAAGAACGCCTGGCCGAAGGCGAGCAACCCGGCCCGCTTTTCGATGTTATCGGCGCGTTAGAGGCCTTCACTGGCCCGCCCCAGGAGATGCCCGGGGCGGTGGCACCCAAGCACTTTGACGTTGACGAGGCCGCGTCGATCTTGGCCGGGGAAGGTGCCTTCGCGGCCAAAATCCCCGATTACGAAGTGCGCCAGCCCCAAATCGACATGCTGCGCGCAGTGGGCCACGCCTTAGCGCGCGAGCATCATCTGATTGTGGAAGCGCCCACCGGCACGGGAAAATCCCTGGCCTACCTGCTGCCCGCTGCGATGTTCGCCATGGCCAACAACAAGCGCGTGGCGATTTCGACCCATACCCTGAATCTGCAAGACCAGATTCTGGACAAAGACGTGCCCTTCTTGCGCGAGCATCTGAACTGGCCCCTGCGCGCTACCGCCCTCAAAGGCCGCGATAACTATCTGTGCCCGCGCCGCGTAGAAACCGTGCGCCGCCGCTTGCCCACTAGCGTGGACGAAATGCGCCTGATGGGCAAGCTGATGATCTGGCTACACAATGGCGGCACGGGGCAAAAACACGAACTGAATTTGCGCTATCCGCACGAGACCAACGGCTGGGCGCGCTTTTCGGCAGCCGACGAAGATTGCTCGGTGGGGCGCTGCCTGGAGGCCATGGACGGCGTGTGTCCGTTTTACCAGGCCCACGAACGCGCTAACGAAGC
>DAOTVD010000184.1:0-4296 GCA_034437075.1 Anaerolineae bacterium | reverse complement strand
CCTGCCACGACCCCGCCACCACTCTTTGATGAGGAGACAAACACAGCATATTGGGTCGGTGTTTACACCGATCCTGAGACACCTGATCAGGGCATAGCTAGCTTGCTCTCTGTGACGATGGGTGAGGATGGCGAACCGCAGGCGCGATTGGCTCCGGTGGCGACAGGCGATTTAGACCATGCCCAGCGCACCGCCGAATACCTGCTGAAAGTAGCTGACCGAACACAGGATGTAAGCCAAGTGCTAGATGCCGCCGAAGGCATGGCAGTTGCCACACAAAACCGCGAGTTATGGGATGATGCTGTAGGCATCACAGTTGAGGAAGACATCGCCTTTAGTCCAGTGACGATGGATATCGAATAACTGTGCGTTAAACACACAAACCATATATACACCTTGCAAACCTAAAGAATATCTAGCTGAGGCAAATGCGTTGAATTTCTAGCAAATCTTGAAACCTCATCCAATCAACTCTATTTGCCGCCCATCTACAGTATTCCTTGTAACCTACATTGTTATAACGTTGAAGCCAAAACTTTAGGATGTCCTTACCATGAAACCACTGTTTGAAGCCATTTTCCCAAAAAGCTTCACCGTCAAACCTTTCCCGAAAAGCTTCTACTTCCGTTCTGAAGTCATCTATATTTATGGGTTCAAAAACTGTTTGAAAATCTTGGATGAACTGAATTGCCTTATTCATACAACCTTCAATGGTCAAATCAGGCGGAAGCCTTCCATCTTCTTGCGTTAGTCGGTTAGGCAAGTCAAATTGTCCCGCTGTTCGAATGAGATTCCTTTCTCTTGCATCCTTGAGCAAATGCAAACGAACTTTTTGCAAAGCCCACCTCACAGCCTGATAATCCCTAATTTCTTGTAGAACTTCTAGCAAGCTTCCTCGGTGGCTAGAGATACTCTGTTGTCCCAACAAATTTGACTCGCTAAGATATTGCTCCATAAGTTCAGGCTCTAAGAAATAGCTCTCTATACATGTATAGCCTGTGAGAATAACTTTATCTCCCCATTTGGCAATATTTGAGCCTTGATCAATTTCTGCATCTAAATCTCGGTCTCGCAAGATGAGCCAATTGTCATTAGAAGTAGCTAATTCGTAGCCGCGAGCAAAATTCTTCGCAGCCTGTTTGCCACCCATTGGTTTGATAAGAATTCTAAAGGAGTTCGCTTGTCTATTTTGGGGGTTGATCAAGATTCTTGTCCAAAAAGAGATATCAGGACTTCCAGCCTCACCTTCGCAAAAGACTATCCTGTTATGACTTGGATCAGTGACTGAGCTCATCTGCTCCGACTCTTATAATTGATTCTTCAGGAACAAGATTGGCAACCGAATCTGAGTGCGTCGTGATAATGAACTGGTTATTCCTTCCAAGGTCTGGAAGAAGCGTTAATAATGATTGTTGAAGTGGGGGATGGAGATGCAGTTCAAGTTCATCAATAAGTATTACCGAATTATGAATTCCCCATTCGACGAAATCAAGCAAGAGTGGCATCAGTGCCCTTTCACCGCCAGAAAGCTCACTGATATCATACTCATGTAATCCATCATCAAAATAGATTGGCGGGTTAGATGCCCCGTAAGCATCAACTATACGCGATAGTTTTCTGCCTGGAAATAAACGCCCATAATATTTATTGAACTTTTCTAGCTTGCCATTCCTATCATCCCTTGCAAAAGCAAACCATTTAGTAATCAAACTCCGCATTGACTCTTCATCATTAACTTGTTTAATCGGTGACTTCCCATTGTGTGTGCCACCTTCTGGCGCAAAAGGTGCCAAACTAAATGATGTGCGCTGTTCAGTATACCAAAATACACCACCGATTTGTTCAAACATGTTATCCAGAGCGTTGCGGTTGTAGAGTAGATTATATGCGTACCTTCTACCTTGGAACTGAAAAAAGTATGAGGCTCCGTGAGGATGAGTAGAAACTGGGTATCGTGCATCAGGGCTTGTCTTCCAGATTAATCTCACTTTGATTTCATCACTTGGTTCTGTTGCATTATCCTGCGTAGAATAATCGCTCAAATTATAGAACTTTTTGGTTGCCTCCAATTCCTCATCTCCAAAGTGCATATCAAGTTGTACTTCTGAAAAACCTCGATGACTAGCGGATAATCCGTCAGTAACAAAGCCGGGCCATTCTAGTTCTACAGGAGAAGATATTTGTTTTGTCGCAGTTCCTAGGGTTGCTGCAATCGCCTGCAAAATGGTTGTTTTGCCAGAGCCATTATCGCCAACAAGCAGGAAAACATCTGGCAACCCCACTATACTTTCAAAATTGATTTCAAGATTTCGAAAACGTTTAAATCGATCTAGTTTAATTTTATTTACTCTCATTGACAGTAACCTATATTCCGAAGTTCACTGATCCTATCCATCTTAGAATCATTTTGCTACAGATGACGCTTTTTCACAACCGATCAAAAATACATGCTCTTTGTCAAATTCCTAAACATGCCCTGACCCCACTCGCCGCTATGCTTCTCTATTATGACAGCAACGGCGATTCGACAATTCCCCCGCGATACCTTCAGCGTCCTCAATGAGGATGGCAATGCCCATCTGGTCGCGTTTGATGAAAACGCGGTCTATAGGGTCGAACTCGCCTTTCCTGAAAGCGATGATGATACCTATCGCGTGGATGCTGTGCGCCTGACCCGTGATCCACATGGCGCGGAGATGGCACAACGCCTGACGCTCGACGAATTCCCCAGCCATATGCAAGCCGAAGAACGGCTGGCTGAAGTCGGTGCGGACGTAATGGAGCGCGGTCGAGAGGCATTGCCGCTTGATAAAATCGCGGATCAACCCATCGAATATGCGGCAGGCTACATGGTCGCCAGCTACCCACCGGACGCTGCCCTCACGGGTGAGTCCGCCAGCGTGTCGCTCATCGGGGTGGGCGAGCGTGGGGTTAGCGATGCGATGGTGGCGTGGAATCTGCCGCCGCATGAAGCCTCGCATCTCGCCATGTATCTGGAAGATAGCCAAGCCGAAGGCGGGACAAAGCTCCTGCTGGAAGCCGCCACCGAGGAAGCGCAATCGCGAGGCATGATCGAGCCGGATCAGCCGCTATTTCCTACGCCAGACACCTCACCACTCGCCTATCTGGATCAGCGCGACGAACTGACTTATGCCGCGGAAGTCGCCCAACCAGATCAAGCATGGGGCTGGCACGACACCCGCTTTGCAGTTCTGCCGGATGGCGAGAACCATCAGGTCGCGCTACTGGATGTGTATCGGGATGCGATGTCGGGTGATTTGGCGGGCGAGATGCTGCCCATCAGCCAGCATGAAAATCCACATGATGCTGAACGTGCGCGAGATGCACTCATTGAAGCCGCTTGGGATCGCGATAGCGATCCGCGCCGTGTGGCTGAGGCTGCCGTGGATGATCCTCAGTGGCGGTCAATGGAACCCGAACAATACGACTTCTACGAACGCTTGGCGGGGTTGGTCGCTGAACCCGATCTACCGCCGGATGTAGACCCTTTGTTAGCAGAAGCGACGCGCTTGGGCGCGGTTGTCGTGAATTTAGAACAAGAGGAAACACCCATGTCCAACACTATTAAAGCCGAGAGCCAGAACTGGCAAGTCGATCTGAATGAACACGTCACGCACTTGCCGCCCTATGTGGCGGCGGAATATCGCGTGCCAGCAGGTGCGGAAGGCATCTCGCCCGTGCGTCTGCGCCCCGAAGGTGACGAGTCCATGTACGGTTTCGAGGTCTCCGCACCGGATGAAAATGGAGCGGTAGCACTCGCCGCGACCAAGACCTTCGAGAGCGAGATCCTGCAAAAGCCCGTCACCGAATACGCGGCGCTCAAGACCTATCAGCCCGCCGATTATGCCGAGTCGGCGTCGTATCTTGGCCCGCGTAGTGAGGCGCTGGCTGATGCGCGGGCGCTGGTCTATGAATGGGGTCGCGCGGACTTGGATCACGCGATGGGGTCGGCGCTGATGCTCGCGCAGGATAACGGCCTGGAGGGCGAAACCCTGTTCGAGCACGGCCCGCCGGATACCTTTACGCCCGTTGATGATACGCGGGCAGTGGCGACCATCGGGGCCGCGCGGGATGCCGAACGCGAGGCGAGCCTGCACCCTACACCGGACCACGCTGGGCGGCTGGCTTCACCCATCGGGGCCTTCGCGGACTTCCCGCCGGGGGCCTTTGTCGCTGCGCCGGGAGCCTTCGTCAGTGGCTGGCAGAACGGGCGTTATCGGACGCTCCGCAGCCCCGCGTCGGTGGCCGACATGCCCGCCGATCTGCCCGGCGACG
>DAOTVD010000183.1:0-23264 GCA_034437075.1 Anaerolineae bacterium | reverse complement strand
GCGGGTTGATACTGCCTGTGTTTGGTGCGGGGGTGCGCAATAAGTCTGCAACGCCAATATCACCGCCAGGGTAATTGCCGGGGGGGTCGGTCAAGAGGTCGCTTACCCCAGTTGTAAAGGTGATGTTGTTCGGAAACGCGGTTGTCATTGCGCCAATTACCACTGCCTGGTCAGCGTATAACGCAGGGTCTAGGGTAATCGCGGTTGGTATATTCGTAAAGTCACTCCCAGAGGGTGTTTGTGGGCCGATTGTCACGTCTCCGGCGAAAACCGGTTGTGGCGCACCAAAGCTCCCTATCAAGCCAAATACCATTGCGAGTGCCGCCATGGCCCAAATCAAAATTCGTGTTTGTCGCATCAAATTGTCTCCCGTTTTAGTCAGTCTATCCCCATAAATGTGCTTGTAGCACAACTGATGTCGCTATAATAGCGATTAAATCATCGTCAAAATAGCATATATCACGTTAATATGCAACTACAGTACTAGCTTACGGCAAGGTTTAACCACAAACATAGGTGTTTTGGAAACAAAATGTACGTGAGTCTTGTCATATCCGGCGTTGGGTAAGCTGTGCCAAGGCAAATGCACGCCCCGATTCGCGAATCTGGCTTAGCTGGGGTAAAACTACAGCCATAGGATTCAGAGGCTCAGAAAGGTAGCAGGGTTATGTTAACCGGAAAAGGGTTATTCATCTGGCAGATCGAGCAGATCGCGCCCACGGCACGCCAAATTGTCGAGCTTGCCCAGCAGGCCAACCTGGGGTTTGCGCTGGTCAAGATCGCGGATGGGCAAAATATTTACCCCATCAACGACCCAGACGGCGCGCGCGAGCAACTCACCCGTGAGGCCATCATCGGTTTGCAAGATGCGGGCATCGAAGTCTGGGGTTGGACGTACATCTACGGCACAAACCCCAGCCCCACCGGGCAGGCGCGGCGCTTGATCCAACGCATGCATTATTTTGGCCTGAATGGGGCCGCCATCAGCACGGCGGACATGCCCGATAGGCCGTGGGACGCCAACGACGCGCGCGCTTTCGTCCAAACCCTGACCGAGGGCCTGGTGCGCGCGGGCATCGAGGATTATCGGCTGGCGCTGGCCACACACCCCGACCTGGATCGGCGGGCGAATTTTCCGTTCGAAACCTTTTTAGAGCCGTGCAGCTATGCCATGCCGCATGTGTATTGGGCGCATGTGCCCGGCGGGGATGTGGCCAACGATCTAGAGCAAACCATCTTGGCGTACGAGACGTTTATGGCGCCGCGCGGGCGCGAATGGCAAAAAGAGGTCATCCCCATCGGCGGGGCCTACGCCGATAGCGCCGATTGGAACGCGGATCGGCTGAGCGTGGCCCGCTTCATGCAAGCCGCCGAACGCGCCGACCGTTCCGCCGTGGCGTTTTGGTCGATGCAGCACGCGCTGCTGGATGAGGGCATCTGGCAAGCCGTCGCGGATTATCCTTTTAATGAAGACACACACACCGACCTGACCATCGAACTGCAACGCGAGGAGCACGGCAGCGGCAGTGGCGAGTCGATCCGGTCTACCCAGATGCCGCCCAGCGTGGCCGACACGGGCGAAGCGATCATCAAAGTCGGGGGGCCGGGCTTCATTCAGGGGACGTATGAAGGTATTCCCGAGCCCATCAACCGTTTCGAGCGCCTGGGCGAAGCGTTTGTCTGGGTGGAAGGCCAAGCGCGGCGCAGCACGGCGTATGCGCAATGGGTGCCGCGCGTGCCCGACCGGGGTCACTATGAAATCGCGATCTACGTGCCCAACCAGGACGCCACCGCGACGGTACGCTACGACATCACCGGCGTTTTGGGCGAAAGCCAGGTCAGCGTAGAGCGCAACCAGCTTTTCTATGAAGATGAATGGGTGCGCCTGGGCGTGTTCGAACTCGACCCCACCGTGGATTTTGCCGGGATGGTGCAAGCGAATAATATCGACCGGGGCGGCGGCAATCGGCAGGTCTGCTTTGGGCCGGTGCGTTGGCGCAAGGCCGAAGCGCCCAAAGAAATCTTGCCGGGCTATGCAGATGGCTTCGACTCCCCCGTGGGTACGGACGCCGAGCGCGCGTTATCCAACGAAGATTGGGGGCCGCGTCAGCGCACGGGGGCTTTCGGCGAAAACTGGAACGGCGATTGGTACGACTATAACCCCTATATGAATTGGTATAACTTGGGCGGCGTGCGCACCATCCACACCGGCATCGACTTGAACTTGCCGGGCAACAAAGACCGGGGCGCGCCGACTTATGCCATTGCCAGCGGCGAAGTCATTTTCGCGACGAACGACAACAGCATCGGCGGCTTTGGTAACCTGATCATCATCCGCCACGACCCCTATCGGCGGCCCGATGGCACCGAAATCGTGGCTTATTCGCGTTATGCTCACATCAAGGCTGTGTTGGTGCGCAAGGGGCAGCGCGTCATACGCGGCCAAAAGCTGGGCACGGTGTGGAATGTGGGCACGGTGGCCGACCATCTGCATTTTGACATCTCGCTGACCAACCGCTTCGAGACGCGCCCGCAAGACTGGCCAGGCACTAGTATGGAACGCATCAAGCGCGATTATACCGACCCGTATGTTTTCATCCGCAGCTTTCGCCCGCCGGAGCAGGGCTGACGCAGCAGTATCTATTCACCAATCCGCACAACGCAGGCTAACAAGAGGCCTGGGCCCCTTGTTAGCTTTTCAGACCTGCGTCAGGTGACGATCTCTTGATGAGCCGCCGCGTTTAGTCCTGTGACGTGCGC
The DNA here is from genome assembly GCA_034437075.1 of Anaerolineae bacterium. GTDB lineage: Bacteria > Chloroflexota > Anaerolineae > Aggregatilineales > J027 > DAOTVD01. Next base: position 20,504 of record DAOTVD010000183.1, on the reverse strand, counting down.
CCGTGCAGCCATTCCAGCGCGATGTCGGTCACGCTATAGCCCGCGATGAGCGCCAACACAATCGCCGTGACGCCTTCGGCCAGTTGGCTTTCCAAGGCTTGCAGTTCGGGCACGAAGGCCACGACGAGCATGACCAGTACGCCCACCACCGCGCTGATAAAACGCTTGGATTTGAAAATCGGTTTATCGAACGACATTTTGTTTACTCCTTGTGGTTTGATTTGCTTGTTTTGTGTTGCATTGCCTAACTAACGAGGTGCCAGGAAGCGCGCGCCGTCGCTCAGGCGCCGTTCGGCCAGCCACAGACCATCCCCGCGTTGGCGCCAGACATACCCCGCCGCGACCGTCGTGGCATCCGTTAGCCACACCACATCCCCCGCCGCAAGGCCCCCCGCGTAGCTTTCTGGCGCGGTGTTCGGCGCGCTGCGGATATTCAGGCGCGGCGTGAGCACCACATAGGCTTGCCAGGCTTCCGGCGTCGGCGTCGGCGGGGGACGCCAGGCGGTCGCCGTGGCGAAGATGTCTGCGCCGGGGGCGGGGGTGGCCGTGCGCGCGGCCTGCGTGGCCGTCCCGAAGATCGGCGGCGGCGCGGCTTCGCAGGCATACCACGTCCCATCGACCAGCACCCGCACGCGCGGATCGGGCGACGAGGCCCCAACGGCCCAACCCCATCCCGCGAGCGCGATCAGCAGACCCCCCATGAACCCCATTAAGAGGAGCAGCCACCGCTGCCGGGGGGCGTGTGTTATGCGGTTCACGCCAAAATCTCTACAATCGGCCCAAACTGCGTGATCTCACCGCGCGGGCTGCGATAACACACGCGGATCGTCACGGCCCCCGGCCCCACGTGTTGCACCAGGTCATGGCACCAGCCATCCACCGCCGCAACGGTGCTATGCTTGGCAAAGTTACCCGCCACGTAAATTTCACCCGTCCAAGCGACTTCTTCGGCGTCAATCGTCTCGGTTGGTGGTGCTATATAACTGACATTAACCTGCGTCGGCACCGAACCATCCCGCGCCGCGTTGACCGTCGCCGGGCCGTCTTGGTCGAGCAGCGTTGGCAGATCATCCGCCAACATGACGCTAGCATTCTCCCGCGCGGCGAGGTGCTTCATAATCGCGCGCAGCGTCGGAATGCTCAGCGCATCGGCCAACGGTCGATTGCTCTCCCATAGCGCGGTTTTCAGCGCCAGCAGCAGCGATGTCTCATCCCGCGCCAGCGGCGTCACGCTGCGGATGACCGTTTCGATGCCCGCTTCAATCGCCAGGGGCACAAACCCCCGCGCCGCAATGTGACTGTCATAGATGTTGTCTAGCGTTGGTTGATCACTCATGGTATTTTGCCCCTTTAGTATTTGACGATCCAGGCTACGGTTATATACGGCGGCATATTGTTATGTGCGCCGCCGCCGCCGAATGATGGCGTTAAGTCCTTGTCAAGTGCTACACCGAGGTTATAGCTGGCGTTAACCGCCCAGCCCCCGCCACTCCCTGATGTAAGCTTGTATACCCCAATGTCGATATTGGGCATCTCTCCCTCTGTCAACGTGTGCGTCTCCGCGCCCGCCGTCCCGCCGATAGTATCCGCCTGGGTGGCCGTCACGCGGTTGGCGCTCGTGCCGCCCAGGTTATCTGCCCCCAACATGAATCGCCCGCGTCCGTCTGGCAGATTAAACGTGGTGCTGCCATCCCCAACGCCGAAAGTCGTGCCCCACAGCGCGAACAGCGCCGCGTAGGTCGTGCGACTGACCGCGCTACCGTCACAGATGAGCCAGCCAGCGGGCGCAGTCGATGTAAACCACAGTGCCCCCGTGCCCACGGGCACGCCGATCTCCGCCGCCGCTGGCTGGGCGCTCAGTGCCACCCCGCCAATGGTCAGCCCACCAAGATGCTCGATATTTTCGCGCAAGTCGTCCATATGGCTTTCCGTCACGACCTGGCCCGCAGCCAGATCGTCCAGTACATTCCAAGGCATGTTCGCTCCTTTGGCTTGCTAGTACCCTAAACGTGTATCAATCCCTAACTGGCTGACGCCCAGCACCCAGTAGGCGTTTGCGTTGGCAGGTTCCAATGTGTATTTGGCCGTGTGTGTCGCCAGACCCGGCCCGATGCGATGCGCCTCGCCCATGATGAAGTATTCCGCAGCGTGGCCCAGTTCCGGCGCGGCCAGGCGCACGCGCGTGCCCAGCGTCCAATCCAGATACGCCCCATCCGGCGCGCGGGTCATTTCGAAGTTGCGGATATGCCCCACGGGGGTGCTGCGCCGCGCCAGTTCCGTCTCGGCGATTTGCCGCGCCAGGTCAGCGTCTTCCAGCGCCTGCAAATTCAAGCGCATTTCCGCCCGCCGACCGTATTGCGCTATCGACTCGTCATCCTGCGCGCGGATCACGATCTGGTTATGGCTGGTCAGCGCGTCGCCTTCCAGGGCCAGGCCGCTCAGCGTGGCGGTGTTCGTCCCGCTGTTGGCGATGCTCAGCAGCGCTCGCTCGGCGCTTTCGTCCAACGTGACCGTGCCGCTGCCCTGGCTGAAGACGGCTCCCGTGGGCGTCACATTCGCCCCGCCCGCTGGCTGGCCATCCACCGTGTACGGCGCTTCGAGTTCCAAAGTGCTCCCCGGCCCGATGTCCAGCGCCGTGTCGAGCGCCCATAGCGTGCTGCTGCCCGTCGTCTTGCGCGGGTAGGCCGTCACGGCCACGCTATTCACCAGATCATCCCCGTAGTGATACGCGATGGCCGTAGGCCGCGCGCCCAGCGCGCCGGAGGTGTCTAGCGTGGCGGTCAGCGTTTGGCTGTTCAGAATCAGATGATGCCGATTCCAAAATACGGCCTTGCCATCCCGCGCGAAGAAAAACCGCCCGCGCTCGGCTTCGGTCACTTCTTGGATGACCTTATACGCGGTTTTTGTTTCGCCCTCGCCGCGCACGTCGCCATAGGTGCCGATCGTCGCCAGGCCCGTGTCCAAGTCGGCGTAGTCGCTCTGCGCTGCCAGGCGCGTGTCAATCCCCAGACGACTTTGCCCAAGTATCCACACCCCGCCGACCGCCGGAGGTAGCGCGGCGCGCTGCAACGCCAAATCAATGATCTGGTCAGCAGTTTTGTTTTGCTGCAAGGGCAAATTGAGTTCATGCCGGCTGAGGTACCCCTTGCCGCCGATGCACTCGATTTTGGCGACCGTTTCGCCCGTTTGCGCCCCGGCGCGCTGCCATTCCGGCTCGATGCTGTCGATCCAACCGCGCCACAGCGGCACCTCTTGGCCGTCCACCGTTGCGCTGATCTTTACCAGGCGTTGCGGCACCAACTGACCATACAACGGCGAAGCGGTGTTCTCGGGGTTATATTTGCCGTCCGTGTTGCGCAGGGTCAGCGTGCAGGTATTTTCATCCGCTACGCTCTGATACGCCGCGCGCATCCCCAGCCGCCAACTTGCCTCGACCACGTCCGGCCAAATCGCTTCGGATGGCGCGTTAAAATCGAAGTCGCCATCCCAGTCTACGTAGATAGTCCACATACGGCCCTCCGCTTAGGTGGCGCGGTGTTCGGCCACGCGGCGCAGTTCATCGTAGAGCGCTTCGGGGTCGGTGACGCCATAAAAATGAAACGTCCCGCCGCGAATGCTCAGCGCCTCGCCGCCGCGCAGGGCATGGTTGGGCACGATATGCCCGCTGCGCCCTGGCACGAACAATTCCGGCCCGGCTTCGCCCACGATATAGGGTTGGCCGCCGCTGACCGGCCCGCCTGCCGCGCGCCCTGGGATGGAAACCGCCCCAGCATTGGGCGGAAAGCGTAGCCCCTCGGCGGCCCGGTTGATCTGGTCGATGAGAGCATGGACCTGGGCCAGCAAAGCGGCCCCACGCGCGGCTACCAAGGCCGCCAATTCATCCAGGGTGCGCAGGGTGGGCTGCTTCAGGTGCGTTTCTAACATACTGGGCAGCGGCGCTAAGGCTTGCGGAATCGCGGCCATAGCATCGGTATAGGGCTGCACCAGCGCGCGCTGCATGATCCCCGGTAGCGGGGCCACCTGCTGACGCACGCCCGCAGCCATGGCCGCTGTTAGCAGCACGGTTTGGGCAGGCAAGGCCCCCAGCAAGCCCCCGTCCGCCGCCAGAACATCCAGGGCGGCGCGGGTCGTGTCGAGCGCGGCGAGCAAGCCGCTGAGGTCGGCGCCGATGCTGACATACAGCCCGGCGATTTCATCGGACATAATCACGTCCTCACTTTCTAAGGCTTTCTAAAGATTCGCTTGGCCCAGCCGAAACGCCGTCAGGTCGTCCTCGGCGCGGGCTACGGCCAGGTAATCGAATAGGTCGGTCAGGGGCAGGCTATCCACGGTCGCGAGTGTCCAGCCTGTTTCGCGCGCGATATGCATCCGCAAGGCGCGGGCTTGCGCCCCAGACGCCAGCGGCGCGCCAAAGGCCCCCGCGACGAAGATAGCCCGCCTTAGTTTCCCAGGTCTTGCACGGCCTCCGCGATGGCCGCGCGCAATGCCCGCTGCACCGTGATGAGGTCTAGTAAGCCCAGGTCGGCGTAGCTTTGCGGGTCATCCGGCGAGCCGGGGTAGGGCCACGCGACTACTACCTGGGCCAAAATGCCGATTACGTCGGCATCCCCGGCCACAAAGGCGTTGTAATCGCGCAAGCGCAAGCGGTTCAGGTCGATGATGATCGGCGCGGCGTCGTTCATGGTCGCCTTACCAGACATCCGCATCATCATCGAACAGCAAATCGCCGGAGAACTGGAAGGTCACCGTGCGCACGATCAAATCGTTATAGGCCATGGGTTTGCTATGCGCCACGACGATGGCTTCGGTGCCGCCTTTGGGCTCGCCCTGCGCGTTGCCCTCTGGCCCCCATAGCAGATTTCCGCGCTGGCCCACGGCCAATAGACTGGTGTAAGCGCTGCCCGCTGTGCCCGTATAGGCATAGGTCAGCTTGGCTGTGCCGTCCTTCAGGGTGGCCAGGTAGTGCTTGCTGGTTTCATCCCCGGCGGAGATTTCGACCGTGTCTACGGTCAGTTCGATATCGAAATTGCGGTAATCCGCGCTGATTTCGGTGCCTTGAAACTCGATGTAGCCATCTTTGCCGATGGCGCGATGCTGGGGCATTTGCGTCCTCCTTGCGCTTGCTTGGTCGGTCGTCTCGCGCGAGACAAGTATTAGGCTAGCAGGGGCTACGGAGGTTATCGTGCATAACGCGCGTTTTTCTGGGGGCGGGCTTCGGCCCCCTTGCGTTGGCGGGGCTTTCTCCCTAGAATACCTGGCATCCAATGATCGGCATGAGATAATCCCCGCATGACCCGAAAAACAGCCACAACCTGGGCGGCTCGGCTGGGCCTGATGGCCTTTGGCTTGGCCCTCGGCGCCGGAGCCATCGCGCTAGCCTTGGCACTGTTCCCGAGCCTGGTGCCGCAAGATTTGCGCGATCCGCTAGAACGCGAGCAGGCCGGGCAGACCATGCACGTTGTCTATACCGAAGCCATGGGCGATATTTTCATCCATTCACCGGGGCAGGTGGCCCCGCCCGAAGACCCCGCCGTGCTCTCGGAATATACTTTGCGCTGGAACGCGGACGGCTTTCGTGTGCCCGCCCAACCCGCCGATGCCTATCCGATTGTGGCCTTGGGGGATTCGTTTACCGAAGGCTGGCAGTATCCGCTGCCCTGGCCGGATGTGGTCGCCGAAGCGAGCGGCACCCCGGTCGAGAATCTGGGCTATCGGGGCTATGGCCCGCTGGAATATCGCGAGATTATGGCCGAATATGGCGCGGCAGCGCCCCGTGAATGGGTGCTCATCGGCTTTTTCGGGGGGAACGACCTGCAAAATATCCGCACTAGCACCGAGCGCGGCGGCTTGCTGGATACCCTCTTGCGCGAGGCCATCGACCCCGACGACGCCAGCACCACGCCGCAGACCAGCCCGGATGGCAATTATAAATTTCCCCTGGCGCTGTATATCGGCGCGGGGTACTACGAACAAGCGTTTTTTGAGCCGTATATCTGGTTTCTGAACGGGGAAGCAGCCGTCTATGCCGAGTCGCGCAATATGGCCTTGTGGCGCGAAACGCTCGCGGCGATTATGGACGCCGCCGGGGATGCTTGCGTGGGGGTAGTCTATCTGCCCACTAAAGCCGAGATTTACCTGCCTTATGCCGAGCCTTTCGGCTTGCGTTGGGTGCTGGAAACGGGCAGTCGCCAGGGCCTTGACCCGGACGGTTGGATTAGCCCCAGCACCATGGGCGACGAAGTCATCGCGCGCGAGGAACTGTTGGGCAATATGGGGTATCTGCGCGATGCCCTGCGCACGAGCGTGACCGACACAGGCGCTCATTTTATCGACCTGGCCCCAGCCTTCGAGGCCGCCGCCGCCGAGGGCGAGGTGCTATACCCGGTGTACGATACGCACTTCAACGCGGCGGGGCATCGCCTAGCGGGCGAAACAATCGCGGAGTACATCGCCGGGGTGCCGGGCTGTGGCGGATAGCCTAGGCTTTTCCAAGTATTTAACTATGCCGCTTGCTTTTGTCGAAAAGGATACAGTCTTGATTTTACCCCCTCTAGCTTCCCCCGAATTCGGAGGGAGAACTTACTCGGGCGCACACTAGCCCCTCCCTGAATTCGGGGAGGGGGAATTATTTTTCTGGAATAACCTTATTCTACTTCCGACTCAGCGAAGAAAAAGATCGGTTCGGTCGAGGTCGGATCGACAATCAAAATCGGGTTGCCCGTCAGGCTGTCGATCTCGCCGTTCGTGTCCGTAACCGTGCCGGGCATGTCGATTTCATACGAGGGCGTGAACAGGGCGCCCAAGCCAAAATCGTCTTGCTCGATCAACTCGGCGGGGGGCGGGCCGCTGATTTCAACGCGCACGGTGTTGCCGTCCACGGTCACGACCGGGTATAGCAAGTCTTCGGTACCGGGGTCGATTTCGGGCGTCATGCCGGGTTCGGCGGGTGCGTTATCCTGCGGGCCGACGCGATCCGCCACACCGACCAGGCCCGCCCATTGGCTGATGTCGGTCACGTCCGCGATGGTGTAAATCCAGCGCTTGCCGTTTTCTAGGCGTTGTTCGCCGCGCACGACGACGCCCGTTTCAGGGTCGGTGAAGGTTCCGCCCGCCAGCAGATCATTCAGAAATTGGTTGTCGGGGTCGGGTTCGGCGCTGGGTTCGCCGAGGCTCTCCAGGGTTTGCAGGTCAATTTGCAGGCCATATTGCCAGGTGCCGGAGCCATCCGGGTTGACTTGCACGAGCACTTTTGTGCAGCCCGTCGCCAGCAGGGCCAGCAATACCAGCCCCGCGATGATGGGGTATTTTTTCAGCATGGGGTCTAGATTCTCCGTTAATTGAGCGGTCACACTCGTCAGTATGCGCCAGATGGGGTGTTCTCGCAAGGCTTCGCATCCCGGATTTGCGACCTGGCCCCCTCCGGCGTATACTATTTTCATTGATCCAGACGGATAGAGAGAACGCTCGCGATGAATAGCACCTTGCCCCTCAAACGCATGATCTTACACAAGCACGGCGTGGGTTTTTTCTTGCACGAAGGCCCGCATGATGGGCCGAATCTGCGCTTGATCTTCCGCGCGGAGGAAATTAACGACATCCTCAAAAGCCTGACGGTCATCGACCGCGCCGAGGGCGAGCGCGTGCTGGGTATGAGCTATCCCACGCCCATGGACGAGGCCGAACGCCTGAAAGGCGCGCGTTTTCAGCCCTCGGACAACGCGACCTTGCGCGAATTGTTGCTAGGCTTGCGCGGGCGGCGCGTTTCCGTAACAGTGCAGGGCGAGAATGGCGATAGCGAGGCGGTCATCGGGCGTGTGGTGGGCCTGGATGATGCCGTCGATGCCGCTAGCCTGATGTTTAACCAAATCCTGAACGCCGACGATGACGGCCCCCTGGCACCGCCTTCGCTCGTGACGCTGCGCACCACGGATGGCGCTTTGCGCATCCTGAAGCTGGAAGACGTGCGCGGCATTATCTTGCAAGAAGACGACACCGCGCAAGAATTGCTCTATCTGCTGGATACGCTGGCCGGGGACGAGGCCCACCGGGTAATTACCGTGCGGCTCAGCGCGGGCGCGCACGACCTGCGCGTGGGGTACGTGGCCCCCAGCCCGGTGTGGCGGGTGAGTTATCGCGTGGTGGCCGAGGCCAACGCGGAGCGCTCCGGCGGGGTGTGTTTGCTGCAAGGCTGGGGCCTGTTCGACAACCGCCTGGGCCAGGATTTGCAAGATGTGCAGGTCACATTTGTGGCCGGGCAGCCCATTTCGTTTATTTATGATCTGGCGTCGTCGGTCATCCCCGAACGGCCCGTGGTACGCGACGCGGCACGCATCGCGCCCGGCCCCATCAAATACGAAGACGCTGCCCCCGCGCGCAGCAGAGCCCGCCGCGCCAGCGTGACAGAAAGCGGAGCCGCCCATAAAATGATTGATAGGCGGCCAGATTTCGAGGAAACGGATTATAGCCCGGCACCCATGGCCGACGCCGAAGCCAGCATGGCGGTCGATACGATGACTGAGGCGCGCGGCGAATTTTTTCAGTATGACGTTAGCGAGCCCGTGAGCGTGCGGCGCGGCGAATCCGCCCTGGTGCCCATCCTGAGCCGCACGATGACCTATTCGCGCGAATTGCTGTACAACGGCTACAAATTGCCCGACCATCCCGTGGCGGCGTTGCGCCTGAAAAACACCACCGGCCTGACACTAGAGCAAGGCCCGGTCACACTGACCGAAGATGATGCCTATTTGGGCGAGGCGGTCATCCCCTACACGCGCCCCGGCGAAACGGTCTATATGCCTTATGCCGTGGAACTGGGCGTGAAGGTCACCGAAACCCACGCCACACACGTTCAGACCTATGGCCTATACCTCAAAGAGCAACTGTTGCTGCAAGAGGTGTACCACGTGCGCACGAGTCGTTTTATGGTGCACAACAAGACGGATAAAGCGCTGGTGATTACCATCGAGATGCCCATCACGCCGGATTTTGAACTGTTCGACACGCGCGAACCGCATAGCCAGACCAATACCGAACGCCGTTGGGAGGTCGAATTTCCTGCCGGGGAACGTAGCGAATTTGTCGTTAAGCAGCGCCACGCGATGCAAGAAAAATTCTACATCCGTAAGCTAAACTACCGTCAGCTTGAAACGTTTTACGAGGGCGGTTGGCTGCCTGGCCCGCTATATGCTGATTTGCAAGCCATCCTGGATAAAATGGCCGACGCCGAAGCCGTCGCCCAGGCGCGGGCGGAACTCGATGGCCAGCGCGAGAAGCTCTATGCCAAGCAGGGGAATCTGCGCGAGAACCTGAGCGCGCTGACCAACACCGCCGACGCCGCCGACTTGCGCGCGCGTTTGTTGCACAATCTTTCCGGCTTGCAAGATCAACTGGATGACCTGGACGACCAAGAACGCGGCTACGATGAGCGCGCGCGCAGGCTGCACAACGACATCGAAGCCATGATCGTTGCGCTAGGCCAACCCCAAGGCCCACCGCCCGAAGATAGCACCCCCGTCCCGCCCCAGGCGTAAGCGTCAGGAATGCAAGCGCGCATCGTCGATATCATCGAAGAATAGCACCCCCGTCCTGCCCCAGGCGTAAGGCTTTTCCAAGTATTTAACTATGCCGCTTGCTTTTGTCGAAAAGGATACCGGCTTGATTTTACCCCCCTCTAGCTCCCCCCGAATTCGGGGGGAGAACTTACTCGTGCGCATAATAGCCCCTCCCTGAATTCGGGGAGGGGCTGGGGAGGGGTAATTATTTTTCTGGAAAAGCCTAAGCGTCAGGGGCGTATCAGATAACGCACAGGTAACGCTAGGCGAGGCACCCAGCGCGCGCGGGGTTATGCTAAAGCATGTCATCATTCAGGAGGAGTTATCGCGATGCGTTATCTTATGTTACGCTTGGGCGTCATGCTGGTTGGGCTGATGGCTGTCCCCGGCGCGCTGGCCGTGCAATATGGCGAAGATGACCGGGTCGGCGAATGGGTGCGCGTCCGCGCGGGGGCGGTCACGGGCTGGGCTCTGGCGGATACATTGGCCTTTGATGATCCGCTCTGGCGGAATCAATTACCGACGCTGCCGCGCAATCATCTGTATGACCCCGCCTTTAGCGAACTGGACGACATGCCCGGCCCCATCCCCGCCTGGGTTGGTTGGTGCTCGGATTTCAGTAGCCCGATTCTCTACGCCGAACCCTTTCGGGATAGCGAACGCCTGCGCTTGCTGGGCGATGGCGAAGCGGTGGAGGTCATCGGCAATGCGCGCGTAAATGGCACGGGCAGCCGCTATGTCTTGGTGCGCGATCTCGAAAGCGGTGCGGAGGGCTGGGTACGCTTCATCTGTTTGGATAGGCTGCAAAACGGCTATCGCAATCCGGTCGCTTCTTTGGGCTTTCGGAATCAAAGTTTGGCGCAAATCGAGTTCACGCGCTATGATCGCGCGCCGGATAGCGTGGAGAGCCTGCCGGGGATGGTTGGCTAGCCGCGATTTATCTCTTGCCCGTGGAAGACTTTCAGCGTTTGCCCGTCGTGCCGCAATAGCGCTACACATCCGCGCTGACGGGCTCGGCGATGTCGTGCAGAAAATCCGGCTGTAAATACGGCAGCAAGTCCGCCGCTTGGCGGGCTTTTTCGATGAGTGCGGAGTAGGGCAAAAAGCGGCAGAGTTGCCCCAGCGGGGCGGCGCTTCGCGCGAAGGCCGGGCGGTTGATCTCCATAAAAACCTTCTCGCGGCGGTCGTCCGGTGCCACGATATACAGCCGCAGATTCAGATTCGGCTGCATGGCCAGCAAATCCGCCAGGCGCAGCAAGCCGGAATACACCGCGCTGGTATGCTCGATCTCAAACGCGGCCACCAGGGCATTTTCGCGCAGCCAGAGCACGTCAATCAGTTCGATGGTGCGCTGCGTGGCGGGGTCAAACTGGCGCGGGAGTTCGGGCAGCAGGCGCGGGATGTCCGCGAAATCTTGCCCAGCAAACGCCCGCCCCCGGTCGTTGCGCGCGACCCACACATCCAAGCCCATTTCGCTGCCCATGTTCAGCATCAACCACTGGATTTCATCGTGGCTGGGTGGGTCGGCAGGCGGCACGTCTACGGGCTGGGTATCGTCCTCGGCGGCGTTCTCCGGGATGGTGTAGACCGCGTCCCCGGTTTCGTAGAGTTTGACGCGGCGCTGCAATTTGCGCGCGTCATAGGGGCGAAACGTGGGGTCTTCGGCGGCGACCTCTAGCGCGTCGATGATAATGGCGGCATCTGCGGCGGTTTCGGCCACGGGTGCCGAGCGAAAATGCGCGCCCCAATCGCGCGGGCGGCCCGCCCGGTGAAAATAGCTGAGTTGCTCGCCCAAATCCGTCACGGGGATGCCGTACTCGGGCAGGAGGTCTAGCCGGACGTGCACGGGCACGCGCGCGGGGTAAATGCGCTCGCTCCAGATGGGGCTATGGCCCAGAAAGGGCGGCCCGGTCACATCCAGCAGGCCGACATAGCGCGAAACACCCAGCAGATAGCACAGCAGCACGTCACCAGGCGCGATTTGCTGCACGGTCGGCCAGCGCCGCTCTGGGAAGCCGACCACACCGCCAGGATGGTGCAGGAATTCTTGCCAAGTGCGCCAGGTGAAAATATGCGTCCAATAGTGCATAAGGCTCGATTGTAGCATATACGGGGCAACAGCGTCGCGCATACGGGAATGCGAACCAGGGGCTTAAGCCCCTGGTTCGTTTGGGGTGTTCGAGGAGCAGCCCGCGCGTTGTCCGCTAGGCTTTCAACCGTTGCATGAACTTCTCGCGGAATTTGGCCACCTTGGGCGCGATGACCACCATACAATAGCCCTGATTCGGGTTGTTGTTGAAGTAATTCTGATGATAGGCTTCGGCGGCGTAAAACGTCTCTAGCGGCTCGACTTCCGTCACAATCGGGTCGTCCCACACGGCGTTATATTCGGCGATTTTTGCTTCGGCGACCTGCTTTTGCGCGTTGTCGTGATACAGGATAATCGAACGATACTGCGGGCCGACATCCGCGCCTTGGCGGTCTTGGGTGGTGGGGTCGTGGATGGTGAAGAAGACATCCAAAATATCGGCAAACGAGACGACCGCGCTATCGTACGTAATCTGGACGACTTCGGCGTGGCCGGTCGTTTTGGCGCAAACTTGTTCGTAGGTCGGGTTAGGCACATGCCCGCCCGCATAGCCGGAAACGACCTTTTCGACACCTTGCAATTGTTGGTATACGGCTTCCAGGCACCAGAAGCACCCGCCGCCGAGGGTGGCGATTTCTTGGCTCATCATGCGTCCTTTTGATTGCGTTGCATTTGGTTGTTGATACTCTAGGGTTTAGATGGGCCGATGTCAACCAAACCTACGGGCCTTGCTTCGTTTTCTGATGCGATTCTGAGCCAACGCCCCGCGCGGCCAACCGTTCTAGCACGGGTGTCCAGTGTTGCGCGACGGCTTCATAACTGTATTGGTCGCGCACGGTGGCGGCGGCCTCCCGCAAGGCGGCCCACTGGGTGGGGTCGTCTAGCAAGCGTGTGATGATCGCGGCGACGTGCTTCGGCGGGGCGGGGTGGGGCACCAGATAGCCATTTTCGCCGGATTGCACCACCGCGCCCACACTGCCGACATCGGTCACGATGGGCACCAGGCCGCAGGCCATCGCTTCTAACATGGCGATGGGCACGCCCTCCTGGCTGCTGAGGTTGATAAACAGCCGCGCACGGGACATCCACGCGGGCGGGTCGTCGCTCCATCCGGCAAAATGGACAGTATCCGCGATGCCGAGCCGCGCGGCCTGGGTTTCGAGCGCGGCCCGCAAGGGGCCATCCCCCACCAGGGCCAACCGCGCTGTGGGGTGGGTCTGGCAGACGAGCGCCCAGGTAGCCAGCAAACGCGCGACCTCTTTTAAGGGGATCAGCCCGCCCAAAAAAATCGCGTCGAAATCTTGCGGGGCATCTGGGCGACGAATAAACGCGCCCATGTCGATGGCGTGCGGCACCACAAAGACGCGCTCGGCGGGGATACCTAGTTCGATGAGCCGCGCCCGCGCCGCTGCTGAATAGATGGTGATGACATCCACCCGGCGCAGCATCCAGCGCCAGAAGGGCGCCCAGGCCCGCACTTGCACATCCTTATTAAAATCCGTGCCAATGAGCGTAATCATGCTGGGGCGGCCTGTCAGGCGCGCGGTGATCCAGGTGATGAGCCCGTAGGGCACCATAAACACGGCATACACGACATCCGGCTGGGTTTGCCGGGCCGCGCGCAATGACGCTGGCCCATGGCGCAGCACGTACCAGACCCGCTGCCAGGGCCGCACCCGCGCTTCATAACGGCCCGCGCCCCGTTGGCCATAAATGTGCTGGGTGATCTTGGGATGATCGGCCAGGTGGGGCACATGGTCATAGCGCACGATGGTCATGTGTGTCACGTCATCACGCAGCAGCAAGGGCATTAGATGATCGCGGTTTTTGCGCGGCAAGAGCCGGATATTGACCAGGATACGCATGGGCGGCTCAGGCGTCGGGTAGGGTCGTGCGCCACACCACAAATTCTAAATCGCTGCCATAGGGCTTGCCGAAGCGGGCCATGGGTTCCATGCGCAGCGGTAGGTCGGGCGGCGGTTCGGTCATGGTGCCAGATTCCGTAATAATGTACACCGCCGGAACGCCAGATTGCAGCGGTTCCCACACGATCTGTTGAAACTCGGCATAATCGCCGCCGTCGGGTTGGTAATGTAATTCCTGCGCGCAGGCGTATTCCATGACATCATCCAGATTATAATAATCGGGCCGGGTGAAGCAAAAGCGCGTGTTGCCCAGCACATAACTTTGGCCCTCGTAGCGCGTGCCGTTGTCGCGCACCCAAAAATAAGCCTCCGCGATGCCGTAGCTGTTATATGGCCCGTAGAAATAGTTTTGCGCGTCGCGTTCGGGCAAGGTTAGGTCTTCGGGCGCGGTGGCGGCGGTCTGCAAAAAGGGCAACGCGAACCCCAGCGCCCAGGCGAGCATTAGCGCCCCGGCAAGGGGCAGGCTCCAGCGCGGCGGGGGCGGCAGGGCGTCCAAGGCGCTGATAAGCCCCATCCCCAGCAACACGGCAATTGGGGCCATGCCCACCATCAGATAGCGACTTTGGAATGAATCCGGCCCGATGATGAAATACGTCGGAATCCAGGCCAATACCAGCCACACCAGATTGAGCGCCATGGCGCGCGGCATCGCCGGGAAGCGCCACGCGACCACGCCAAGCGTGAGCAAGCTCAGCGGCCAAGACATCAATAACACCTGCCGCTCCCAGCCTTGTTCTAGCTTATCTAAAAACGTGGCGGATTCCGTGGTCGTTTCGACCAACCAGGTCGGGTAAATCAGATACGGCGTGCCGCCGGTCAGGTCTTCGTAAGCCGCCGGGACGAGCACCAGCGACCAAATGCCGACCACCATCAGCGCCGCGCGGAAGCCATACGGGAAAAAGCGGCGCACCATATGCACCAGGTTGTCGTATTCGGCAAAGAGCCACACCGCCACGACCGGCATCAGGGCCACGAAGGAGAGCGTCAGCTTGGCCATGGGGGTCAGCGCGACGAAAACGCCCACCCACAACGCGCGCCGATAGCTGGGCGCCTGCGCAAAGCGGATGCTATGCCATACCAGGATCGTGCCCATGGTGCCCGACCAAGCAGCGGCCAAGGCCATGCGCTCGAAAACGACCGCGTACGGCACCAACGCATAGAAAAACAGCGCGATCAGCCCCGCGCGCGCATCCAGCAAGCGCCGCGCGATGGCAAACACAAACGCCCCGGTAATAGCGGAGGCCAACGCCATGCTCGTGCGCGCCAGGTGCAGCGCTGTGTCAAACTCTTTTAGGTCAAAAATGCCGGGCAGAAAATAAAATAGCAGTTTGCCATGCGCTTCCACCGCCGGATGACGGTCGAAATCGTAAATAACCGCTGCCCGGTTGATATGCGAGTTTTCATCCGTGAAAAACGGCTGCACGGTAATATTACTGGCGCGCACCCATACATGCACGAACAGCAACAAAACGATGAGGGCCAGCATCCCTGTGCTGAAAGGCAGTCGTTGTGTCATAGGGCCTCGGTATGATTATGCAAATGCGCTGAATGATACGCGCTTTCGGGCAAAATGCAACGTTTATTCGGGCTCAATGTTCAAGAACATGCGGCTATGGCGCGCGTAGTACACCACGTAGGTGCGGCCTTCTTGCATGGGCACGTCATACGGCACGACATA
This sequence comes from Anaerolineae bacterium, assembly GCA_034437075.1. GTDB lineage: Bacteria > Chloroflexota > Anaerolineae > Aggregatilineales > J027 > DAOTVD01. Next base: position 5,261 of record DAOTVD010000183.1, on the reverse strand, counting down.
GGGCGCGAAGGAATAATCGCCGATGATATAAGAGAACGGCAATTCGGGGCGCTGGCGCGCCGCATAGCGAATCTGCAAGGGGCCGCGCACGGTGGCCACGGGCGCCCGCCCGAAGGCATCCGGCAGAAACCAGCGCGCGTTAAAGTAAAACGTCAGCAGCATATAAACGAACGACGCCAAAAAAAATAGCCCGATGATCTCGCTAACGAGGCCCGCTATGGGCGAATCGCTGGTTACGCGCACGCCGCCGAAAAAAGCCGCAAAGACGCTCACCATAATCAACAGCACCACCAACCCCGCGAGGCTAGACGCCACGCCCGCAAGCGTGACGGCGGTGCGTTGGCCGCGCGTCAGGCGCCCGGCGCGGTTGCGCGCTAGGCTGGCGGCCAGGTCTTCGGATGGGTGAAAGGGTTCTAGGTTCATGGGGATCAAGTATAGCGCTCAGGGCGGCTTTGCGTAATAATTGATTTGCTCATTTTTCCTCAATTCTGCCCAGGCAATTTATCGGAGTACAAGCGCTATGACGCGACACATCCGCTGGAATCTGGTTTTTGGCATGGCGATTCTGGTCGTGATCGCAGCGGCCAGCCCGCTATGGTTGGCTCAACTGGCCCCCGAACAAACCATCACCGAGGATGACGAGGCGTTCGCTTGCCCGCCGGAGATCGGCGCGCCCGAATGCACGGTCTTAGCCGAGATCGAAGCCGAAAATCCGCTGGAAGCCGAAGCCATGATCGCCGCTTTGCTGGCCGACCCCATCCCCGCGCCCGCCAACGAAGCGAGCCGGGATAGCATGGCCTCGGACATCGACCGCGATGCCGTCAGCGTCTTCAGCGAGACGCGCGTGCGCACGGGCATCTTTACGCGCATCGACCCCCTACATTTTGCCGAAGGCACGGTTAATGTTTGGGAGATCGTGGCCGATGAGCAAGTTATCCGCTATGTACGCTTTGAAGATGGCTTTCGCGTGGCGCGCGGGCCGGATTTGCGCGTGTATTTCTCCATAAACCCCGAGCCCCGCACCGCCGAGGAAATGCTCGCGGGGGATTCCGCCCTGGAAATCGGCTTGCTAAAGGGCAACTTGGGCGGGCAGAACTACCGCATCGACAACGATATTGATATTCCGCAATTCGCCAGCGTGGTGATTTTCTCGGCGCAATACGGCACGGTGTTTAGCTCCGCGCCTTTGCAGCAACCGCTTCAGTAGACCCCAATTTCAGTAAACATGGTGAACAAAGCGCAACACCCCATCAGCCACTTCTATGCGGATTTGCACGCTTTTAGCAACATCCGCGAGATTACCAACCTCGATCGTAACGACTCAGCCCTCACCCCAACCCCTCTCCCAAACGGGCTTTCAGCCCTGGCAGAGGGGCAAAAAGGGTCGTTTTCCCCCTCTACCAGCCGCAAAGCGGCGTTTGGGAGAGGGGGATTAAGGGGGTGAGGGGGAAGAATTGGCATAGCCTGAGCAGTTACGTGCAGTAGCGTCACATTTTTTCTATAGCTTGTTTTTCAGCAGATCGTTGGATGGCAGCGATGATGTTCAATTGCCAGGTAATATCATCGCCTGCGATGGGCGGCGCGGCCCCGTTTATGATGGCATCATAAAGCGCCGTGTAGAAATTGTGGTAATTCCCCGCTTGGGCTGCAATGCGCTGCTGCTGGGTGGGCGTCCGCAAGAGGCCGCCTTCAATCCGCCCCCAGCCGGGTTGATCGGGCAATTCGCCAGCGCGCAAGCGCGCCTCTTGGCCATCCCCCGCGCGCTGCGTGAATGTTCCGCCCAGGCCACGGACTTGAAAACGGGGCGGCAAGTCCGCGTTCAGGCTATCGACCTCTAGTAAGACCGACCAACCGCCGTCGTAGCTGAATGTCGCGCGCACAAAGTCGGTTACACCTCTTTGCGGGTGTAACGTGGCCATTTGCGCGGATACCCATTGCGGTGGGCCGAACAGGGCGAGCGCCTGGTCGATGAGATGCGGCATTAGGTCATACAACACGCCGCCCCACTGCGCAGCATCGGCTTTCCAGGGGGCGCGTGTATCTGCGCTAGGACGATAGTAGGGCCAGCGATTTTCGAGGTGATACACAGGCCCAAGCATCCCGCTTTGGATGACGTGCTGAACGGTCAAAAAGTCCGCATCCCAGCGCCGATTTTGAAACACGAATACCTCTCGTCCGGCGCGGTTAGCCTCGGCTTGTAGCGCGTGCCAGGCCGCGACACTCGGCGCGGCGGGTTTCTCTACCAGCACATGCCGCCCGGCCCGCAGGGCGGCGCGCGCCTGGGGCTCATGCAGATGATGCGGCGTAGCAATGACCACCAGATCGGTGTCTTCTTGCGCGAGCAGATCATCCAAAGTGGCCAGGCGTTTAAGCTGCGGATAGATGTTTGGCTCAGGCTGACGCGATGTGACCACATAGCGCAGATCGAAATGGGGGTTAGTCTGCAAAAATGGCCCATGAAAATAACGCCCGGCCAATCCCCACCCAACCAACCCCACGCGCAGGGCATCAGGCATAGTCATAATCCACGGGGTAACGCGGCTTGGTGTGGTCCAGCATCGCGCGCAGGCAATTCAGCACTTCGGCGGGGTTCAGCCCCGCGCGTTGATGCAGGGTAATCTGCTGGCCAATTTGCGTTTTGTCGTCCAGGTATGTCGTGGCCGTGAGCAGAATAATGGCGGGCTGGCTGGGGAGGTCTGCTTGCCGCAGATGCTCCAAAAACGCGAAGCCATCCAAATGCGGCATGGCTAAGTCGAGCAAAATAACATCCGGTTGGTGGGCCTTGGCCAGCGCGAGGCCGCTCTCGCCATCATAGGCATGTAGGCTGCTATACGTATTGCCTTGGCTTTCTAAAATGCGTTCAATCAACTGGACAAACCCCCGATCATCGTCCATCACCAATACCCGCCGCGCATTCGGTATGCGGCACAAATGCCCCAGTAAGCTATCCGCCGTAATCGGCTTAGCCAGATAGCCGAAAACGTCTAGCGTATCAATCATCCATTGCTTGCTGGGCAACGAGCATTGAATGACTGGAATGGGTAAATCCGGCGCGATGGGTGCAGAAGCATTTGGCGGCACATTATGAATAACGGCATTCGGGTGATGCTGAGCGATAGCAGCGGGCAGTTCGGCCAGCGACGGCACATGCACAATCTCATGACGGCTTAGGGCACGGCGTAACATGGTACTCGCTTGGGTGTCCGCATCCACGACCAGCACGGTATAGGGGGCTGCTTGCCCAGCCTCGGAGCTTTTAGCCCTGGCTGGGGGGGCGACGCGCGGGGTTTCGGTGATGGGCAACGTAAAACTGAAGGTCGAGCCCTCCCCGGCGATACTCTCCGCCCAGATGCGGCCATGGTGAGCATTCACAAAACTCTTGGTGATGGCCAACCCGAGCCCGGTGCCGCCATGGCTCCGGCTGAGGGAGTAATCAACCTGGTAGAACTCGTCAAAAATATGCGCCAGCTTATCGGCTGGGATGCCGGCCCCAGTATCCAAAACCTGAAAGACGATTTCTGGCCCATTCGCAAAGACTTTTAGTGTCACGTGGCCCTGTTCGGTGAAGCGCCGCGCGTTATTCAGCAGATTGAGCAATGCCTGCCGGACGCGCGTCCGGTCAATATCTAGCATGGGTAGATCGGGCGCGATGTCGTGCCGTAAGGGCACATTTCCCCGGAACAAACTCTGGGCGATGTCTAGCGTTTCGGCCAAAAATTGGTGGGTGTCGGTGGTTTCTAGGCGAATAGCGAAATTGTTCATTTCGATATGCGATAGATCGAGAATATCGTCGATCATCTCCAACAGATGGCGGCTGCTGCGGCGTATCTGGTAGATGTCGCGGCGCAACTTGGGCGGAAAGCGCACATCGCCATAGACCTCCGGCGTGGTATAGATGACATCCGTAAAGCCCAAAATGAGATTGAGCGGCGTGCGAAGTTCGTGGCTGATATTGGCCGCAAAACGTTCTTTCAGTTTGCGGGCTTCTTCGGCGTTTTTGCGCGCGCGTACCAATTGGCCTTGCAAGCGTTGCAGGCTCTTATGCGCAATTTCTAGCGAACGATTGGCGCGCATCAGGTCGGCCCGGTGCGCGCGCGTTTGCTCTAGCAGATCGTCGGCGCGTTGCTGCATAGAGCTATACCAGGTCAGCGCGGTGAATAGCGTTTCGACAGTGCGCCAGGTGACCAAGCCTGTCAGCAAGAGCGTCAGGGCCAAAATATCTAAGGGATAATCGCGCGCATCATTGACGGTCATCACCACCGTCAGCCCCATGACGCCCGCCCCCGTTAAAAGCCCGCTATGCGTGACCAACATCGAATTGACGACCACTAACGGAATACCCAGCAGCGGCGCCCACACGGAATCCAGCACGAGGATGGCCCCCCCAAAGGCGCTGTTCAGTGTAATCACCAGGGCATAACGTGCAAGGCGCGTATTGCGATAGGCCAAGCGCGTCGTCGCCAAGGAAATGCCTAATAGCGCGCTGAAGAACAAAAAAGCCGACATCTGGAACGGGTCTTGCCCCAGCATGAAATAGGCCATTCCGGCGCTAAAGACCACGAATAGCAACGCGGTCTGCTGCACGAGTTCTTCGCGCAGTTCTTCTAACGTGTTACGAATGGGCAATAATTGCATAATGGCTTTATCCCAGGCTTGGTAACGGCACGCCGACATCTTGCAGGGCGGCAATAACACCCGGTTGATCGATGGGTTTGGCTAGAAAATAGTTCGCGCCCAGCGAATAAGCCAGCCCAGGATCATTCAAGACCGAGCAGATAATGACGGGCGTATCGGCTAGGTCGGGCAGGGCGCGCAAACGCTGTAAGACTTCCCAGCCATCCATATGCGGCATCATCACATCCAGGATAATGGCATCCGGCAGCCATTCCTGGGCGAATTGCAAGCCTATGAGCGGGTCGGTGGCCGGCACAATCCGGCACGCGCGCCCATCCAGAAAGCGATCAAATAGCTCGATCAGCCCTTCGTTATCATCAATGACCAATAACTTGGGGCCGTCCGTTTTGATACTTAGCCGCAATAGATCGCCCGTCATGGTAGAGCGAGCGGTGATCTCCCAACCGAGTTGGGCCGCGAGTTCGTGCAAGATATCAGCATCCTCCGCCGCGTGGGCTGGTTGCGCCCGCTGATACGCAATGCCGAGTTGCAGGCTGCGGTCGTCCGGCGCAGCCAAGCGGATCGTCACGTCGCCGGGCTGCGCGTGCTGAATGACATGGCTGAGCGCGGTAATCAGGATTTGGCGC